>JAYUWL010000186.1:0-12355 GCA_043753585.1 Burkholderiales bacterium | reverse complement strand
TCAATCGCTTGGAATCGTCGATGCCAACGATGTCCGCGCCACTCGCGCCAAGCACCACGGCAGCGGCATAAACTGGCCCCGCGAGCGGTCCGCGGCCGGCTTCATCGATGCCACAGCGGATCACGAACGAGAAACAACTTTCATGAGTTGCAGTTACGGCGGAAAATCATGAGGGCACTTCTGTAAATTCGGATTTTCGGGATGAAGTGCCAGGCGCGACGCGCGCAGCAACCTTCATTACCGCCCTGGTACATGGGCGTTTTTTGGAAAGTGTGCGCGCACGACGCAACAACGCAATTCGCCCGAAAAACGGATTTACAGGAGTGCCCATGAGAGTTAGTCCCAGTGCTTTAACTGTGCGAGGACTGCCATGGCGAGCGCGTCGTGGCCGGCATTTTGTGGAGCCCTCAGCGCTTCGCCCATAGTCACATACGCCGCCTGCATCTGCGCACGCAGTCGGCTCTGCTCAATGAGCGACCCCAGCGCGCTGGTCAAGGCCGCAACCGTTGCGGCGCCCTGCAAAAGCTCAGGAACACACCAGTCATCGGCGATGATGTTGGGTAGCGATACAAACCTGCTGTTAAGTTTGCGCTTCACGATCATCGCTGTGAGACCGGTCACGCGATAACTTACGACCTGGGGGCAACCGAGCATCGCGGCTTCGAGCGTCGCGGTGCCTGACGCGACAAGCGCAACGTCGGCGGACCGCAACGCGAAATCAGCATGACCGAACAGCAGCCGAACGCGAGGTACCAGCGATTCTGCTCGCCGCCAGAGTGCCACTTCAAACTCGTCCCGCGTAGCACGCGTCACAAGTGGAATCACAAAATGGCACTTCGGAAAGCGCTCTGCAAGGCAGGCCATCACATCGATGAAGAGGTCACTATGCAACTCAATTTCACTGACCCGAGAACCCGGTAACACCGCGATGAGTGGCGCGAGCGGCGCATCGCCTCCGTGTTCCAGCTTGCGGCGAAGTCGTGCGCGATCAGCCGTGCGAAGCGGCGCACTGGCCAGCGGATGCCCGACAAACGTGGCCGCCACCGAATGCTCCGCCAGCAGCTTAGGCTCGAACGGAAAGAGGCAGAGCACATGATCGGCAGACTCTTTAAAGCGCGCCGCTCGCTCCGGCCGCCACGCCCAGAATGACGGGCAAACATAGTGCATTGTGCGTACGCCGCTCGCCTTCAACGCGCGCTCAATACGCAGATTGAAGTCAGGCGCATCAACGCCAATAAAAAGTGCGGGCTTGAGTTGCAGCGTTCTGGCGATGAGCTCTTTCTTTGCACTCAGGATCCGAGGCAAGGCCGAGATCACCTCCGCGTAGCCACGCACGGCTAGCGTCTCCGAATCGATCCATGTACTCACGCCCGCAGCCCGCATCTTCGGGCCAGCGATTCCATGGAAATCAATGTCGGGACGTATTGCCCGGACTCGTTGAACGAGATTTGCGGCAAGCTGGTCGCCGGAGGTCTCCCCGGCGACGATCACAATATCAACCATTTGCTATCGCGCGAGCCCTCGACCCGGTACTTGCAGAAACTCGATCAGCGGAACGATCACGGCCTGCACTTCAGGCGAGTGTCCTTCCTGCTCGGCGATCAGCGTCGCAACAGCGTCCCTGAGCGTCAAATTGTTGCGAAAAACTGTCTTGTACGCGCTTCGAACGGCGGCAATCATTTCGATGGTGAACCCCCGTCGCTTCAGGCCTTCAGCGTTCACAGTGCTGAGCGAAAACGGATTACCCTGCCCCAAAACATAGGGCGCTACATCCTGTAGTACACACGATGCCCCGCCGACCATCGCATGTGCGCCGATTCGGCAGAACTGGTGCACGCCGGCGAGCCCACCAATAATGGCCCAATCGCCGACGCGAACGTGTCCACCCAGGGTGGCTGAGTTGGCCAGAATGACATCGTCGCCGACGACACAATCGTGCGCGACGTGAGCGTACGCCATGAACAATCCGCGTGACCCAACCCGCGTCACGCCTTTGTCTTGAACGGTTCCGCGATGCACCGTGCAGCTTTCACGAAACACGTTATCGGTACCGATTTCGACGCGCGTGGATTCGTTCGCGTACTTTTTGTCCTGTGACGCGAGGCCGATTGAACAGAACGGATAAAAAGTGTTGCCCGAGCCAATCCGGGTGTCACCGTCGATCACGACGTGGGAAATGAGCTCACATCCGGGCCCCATGACAACCCCCGCACCTACAGTGCAAAACGGGCCAATTTCAACATCGTCAGCAAGCTGCGCCGAAGGGTGAACAATCGATTGCGAATGAACTTTAGCCATCGCTTGCTTCTAGCCTGCCTGTAGCGCGGCGATCAGCGTTGCCTCCACCGCAAGCTGACCGTCAACTGTCGCGCGGCATCTGAACTTGCCGATGTTGCGCTTGATCTTTTCGACGCTGACTTCAAGAATCAACTGATCTCCCGGCACCACCATCTTCTTGAAACGCGCCTCATCGATACCCGCAAGGTAGACAATTTGCTCGCGGCCCGCCGGATCCTCCGGCTGCGAGGTGTAGGCGAGAATCGCCGCCGCCTGCGCTAGCGCCTCAATCATGAGCACGCCGGGCATCACTTTTTTATTTGGAAAATGTCCGTTAAAAAAAGGCTCGTTCGCAGTCACATTTTTTAGCGCTTTGACGCGAACGCCAACGTCGAGCTCGAGTACACGATCAATCAGCAGAAAAGGATATCGATGCGGCAATAGTGCAGCGATTTTCTCGATATCCATCACAAACGGGGCAGCTGGCAGGGATTCAGTCATACTCGAATTGTCGCAAAAAGCAGCGGCGCGGCTCGCGCTGTTCCACTTCTAAATCGGGTAATGACGGCAAGCCTGGCCGCTGAGAGTGCGCGAGCACGGCGAGGCGACGGCGACAAAGTCAGTACTAATCGGAACTGGAATTACTTGACTGATCGCCGCATTCGCGCAGCGATTTTCAACCACTCTCGATGCGTCGTGATTGGAAAAATGCCGGTGTATTGCCCCGGCTTGTCAATGGACGATGCCACCAGGCTGCCGCCCGACACCACCACGTCATCGCAGATCGTAAGATGCCCCACCACCATGACCGCACCGCCCAGCATGCAGCGCTTGCCGATGCGCGCGCTTCCCGCGATACCGACGCAACCCGCGATCGCTGTGTGATCGCCAATGTGGCAGTTGTGGGCGATTTGCACCTGATTGTCGATCTTCACGCCGTCGCCGATGACAGTGTCATCAATCGCACCGCGATCAATCGTGGTGTTCGCGCCGATTTCAACATCGTTGCCAATCACCACCCCGCCAACCTGGAGCACTTTGCGCCAGCCAGCCCTGCCTGGGTGAAAACCAAAGCCATCGGCCCCGATCACTGCGCCTGAATGAACTATGCAGCGGTGGCCCAGGCGAACGCCGGGGTGAATCACGGCTCCGGAATGAACCTCACAATCACGACCAACCCGGGCGTCACGATGAACCGTGGCATGGGGATGAATATGGCTACCTGCGCCGACCGTCGCTCCTGCACCGACGAACGCAAAGGCATCGATCTGTGCGCCAGACACGTAGGCCATGGCGTCAACGGAGGCTCGTGGTGACACCCCTGAAACGAGCCTTTCGGTCGGAAACAACAGCTCCAGCGCCTGCGCAAACGCCATGTGCGGTGCCGGGTGGATAAGACGCGCACCAGAAGAAATTTCGCGATCTGAGTCGCGCACGATAAGCGTGCTGGCGCTCGCGCGCATCGCTGCTTCGCGATGTTTGTTATCCGAGAAAAACGCTAGATCGCCTTCGCCCGCACAATCAAGACTGGAAACGCTTCGGATAACGGCAGTTTCGTCTCCGATCAACTCCGCATTGAGCGCTTTCGCCAGCGCTCCATTTGAGAGCGGCAGTACGACGCTGCGACCCATGCGAACTACTTGTCCGCCAGCGCTTTCAAAACGCGATCTGTGATGTCAATACGAGAACTGACATAAACGGCTTCTTGCAGAATAAGGTCGAATTTTTCGGACTCGGCAATTTGCTGGATCGTCTTTTGCATGCGCTCGGTCAAGCCCGCAAGCTCTTCGTTACGGCGAAGATTTTCGTCCTCACGCAATTCGCGCTGAGCTCTTTGCAGGTCGCGGCTGAGCATTTCAAGCTCGCGTTGCTTGTTGCGCCGATCCGCGTCCGAAAGCGCTAGCTGCTCTTTTTCGAAAGCGGCGGAGAGATCACGAAAGCGCTTTGAAATTCGCTCAACATCGGCCCCGCGAGTCGCGAACTCACGCTCAAGTTTTTTGAAAACGCGCTGCGCCGGAGCCGATTCGCGTAGCAGTTTTTCGGTATTGACCAACCCGATCTTGAGCTCCGCTGCACGGGGTGCAGCGGAAACAACCAGCGCGGGTTGCGCGAATGCTCCGCTGCCTGCCATCACTGCGGCAAACAGAATCGCCCAGCTTTTCAAGTCATGAATCAACATAGCGTTCTCAAAGTGTGGTTTCGGTCACGATGCTCGGCGACTTGGGCTAGAACAGTGTACCCACCTGAAACTGGAAGCGCTGCAACTTGTCGCCCGGTTTTGAGCCAATTGGAATGGCGTAACTGAATTTTAGAGCGCCGATCGGCGACTGCCAAGCGATGGCCAAACCGGTCGACATATGGATTCGCTCGTTGTCCTTTTGCAGCGGTTCGCCCTTGTCATAGATTTGGCCCGCGTCAAAAAAGAGGCTACCGCGCACTGACTTGTCGTTTTTGGTCCCGGGGAACGGGAACAATATTTCGTTGTTGACGGTGAACTTACGCTTGCCGCCCATCGCATTGCCAGAATACGATGTGGTTGACGACGTTGTACCGTCGGGATTCGTGGTGATCGCCGAAGTCAAGGCTTCACGCGGACCGAGCGAGTTGGTTTCGTAACCACGAACCGAGCCTACGCCACCGCCATAGTAATTCTGGAAGAACGGCAATGAGCGCTTGCCATACCCGTTGGCAAAACCGAGTTCGATGTTAAGGCCGTAAACAAAGTCCGCGACCAGTGGCACGAAGGCCTGACCCTGATAGTTGATTTTGAAATATTTGATGTTGGTCACCGGCAGCGTGGCCTCAACGCCAATGCTTTGCAGCCAGCCACGAGTCGGGTAGATCAGGCTGTCGCGGCTATCGCGCGCCCAGCCAGAGGTGAGTTTGTACGTGTTGTTGTTGTAACCAAACTCATTGGCGTAGTCGAAGAATCGCTGCGGACTGGTACCCGGATACAGAGTCAGATTCGAGTTTTCCGCCGAGCCGCCAAAACTAATGCTGTCGGTCTCGCTAATCGGAACACCAAATCGCATGCCAGAGCCGTAAGTTGACAATCGGTAACTGCCCACACCGGTGGTGGTCGGGTCGTAGGTCCGCCGATAAATATCGATACCCCGGCTGACGCCATCCGGCGTGAAATATGGGTTGGTGTATGAGACGACCGCCGTCTTCGACGTTCGGCTCGTGTTGACCTGAAGGGCGAGCGAGTTGCCGGTACCGAGCACGTTGTTCTGCGAGATTGATGCGGTGATCACCAGTTTGTCAGCGCTGGAATACCCTGCGCCCGCATTCAGGCTGCCGGTGTTCTTCTCGGTAACGGTGACATCAATGTCAACCTGATCACTGGCGCCCGGAACCGCTTGATTGTCGAGCGTAACTTCAGAGAAATAACCAAGACGATCAAGTCGAACTTTTGAGCGCTGAATCTTGCTTTGGTCGTACCAGGACGCCTCTAGCTGGCGCAACTCGCGGCGGATCACCTCATCACGTGATTGTGCGTTACCGGATACATTGATGCGGCGAACGTAAACACGACGACCGGGATCTACTACGAAGTTAAAGGCAACGACGCGCTTTTCGCGATCAATTTCAGGAACGGCATTGACGCTCGCGAAGGCATAACCCTCGCGACCAAGGCGATCACTGATCGCTTTTGCGCTGTCCGCCAGACGCGTGCGCGAGAACACTTCGCCGGACTTCACCCGAATCAGCGCACGCAGCTCGGCTTCAGGCACCAGCAAATCACCGGACATCGAGATGGTCGACACATTAAACTGCGCACCCTCGCTGATATTGACGGTAACAAACACCTTTTCTTTGTCAGGCGACAGCGATACCTGCGTCGATTCAACGTTGAATTCGAGGTAACCGCGATTCGTGTAATAGCTTCGAATCGTTTCCAGATCAGCTTGCAGCTTTTGCTTGGAGTATTGATTGTCTTTGGTGTACCAGGACAACCAGCCGCCCGTGGACAGCTGCACTTCCGAGAGCAAGGTCTTTTCGCTGATCGCAGTGGCACCGACGATGTTGATCACCTGGATCTTTGCAACTTCGCCTTCTTTGACTACGATAGCGACACCGGTGCGGTTACGCTCGAGCGGCGTCAACGTCGTTGTAACCTCAACGTCGTAGCGACCACGGGAGAGGTACTGCTTTTTGATCTCCTGCTCGGCCTTGTCGAGAATGGCGCGGTCAAAGATTCGGCCTTCGGACAAACCGGAGTCGCGCAACGCTTTTTTGAGGGTGTCCTTGTCGAACTCTTTAGCGCCGCTGATTTCAATCGAAGCGACCGTAGGGCGCTCAACGACAGAAACGATCAGCACGTTCTCCTGCGCCTCAATGCGCACATCACGGAAAAAGCCCGTTGCGAACAGCGCTTTGATGGCCGCCGAGGCCGCTGCGTCATCAAAACGATCACCTACCTTGACACCGAGATAGTTAAACACGGTGCCAGCGTCGGTGCGTTGCAGGCCTTCGACACGGATGTCGCGAACCGTGAACGGGTCGATCGCATGCACGAACGCCGAGTAGCCCAGCAGACCGGCAAAGATAAGGCCGACAGCAACACGCCGCGGCGAAAAAGGAATTCGGGAAATAGGTCGGGTCACGAGATGATTCGCAAAAAGTCGTTGTAGAGCGCGAGCGCGGTGAGGGCGGTGACAAAACCGATACCGATACGTTGTCCAAACGCCTCGGCTCGCGCTGAAAGGGGCGCTCCCTTGAGGGCTTCGAGGAGATGATATAGCAACTGTCCACCATCAAGCATAGGCACCGGCAATAGATTCAACACGCCAATCGACACACTGACGATCGCCAGAAATAAGGTGAACGCCACAGCGCCTTGATTCAGGGTCACACCCGCGCCCTCAGCCATGGTGATCGGGCCGGAAATTTGCCGAAGCGAAACCTCGCCGCTGAGCATCCCCCACAGCACCCTGACCGTGAGCGTCGTGGCGTCGAGCGTGCGCCGTAATGCCGCGCCCACCGCCTCGGTCGACGAGCGCTCACGGTCCACCACCCAACTATCACCCAGCTTCAGCGGACTGATCGCCGCCACGTCAATGCGTCCCAGAGTTTGCCCGTTGCTCACATCTTTGCGCGGGGTAACCACAATTTCCTGGCGGCTACCTGCACGTTCCACGTTCAGGCGAACGGTCTGCTCCGGCGCAAGACGAATTGCCGCCGTAAATTGTGACCATTGGCGAACAGGCCGGTCTTGCACCGACACGATTCGGTCCCCCTCACGAAGTCCTGCCTGCTCGGCGGGTCCCGCGGCGATAACTTTGCCGATCACGGCAGGCTGATCAAAACCCAGACCCCAGCCTGACAATCGCGCGGCAACACTCGGTGGCGCAGCGTCGGGATCTTCGGCACGGCGTTGCAGCGTGTAGCTGCGTTCAACGCCACGCGACTCAATGTCGAGCTTCAATTCCTGCTGAAACATGCTGGTCAATAATTCCCAGCGAGCGTCGCCCCAGTGCGCCACCGCCTGGTCGTTGATGCGCAGGATTTTCTCGCCGCCAGTCAGGCCCGCTTCGGACGCCGGCGTACCGGCCTCCGGCGTCGCGATCAGCGCAGCCAGGTCTCGATCCGGCGCCGCCAGTGCAAACGCATACAACAAGGCGGCCAGCACAAAATTGGCCAGCGGGCCAGCTGCGACAATGACCGAGCGCTGCCACAGCGCACGCGTGTTGAATGCAGCGTCGCCTTCGCCAGCCTTCATCCCGGCACATTCGGGATCACGCAAATCAAGCATGCGCACGTAGCCGCCAAGAGGAATGGCTGAAATGGCAAATTCAGTCCCTTTAAAAATACTGCGTTTGCCGATCCATTTGAGCAGCACCGGCCCAAAGCCCACCGAGAAACGCAGCACCCTCACGCCACACCAGCGTGCAGCGAGATAGTGCCCCAACTCGTGAATCGTGACGAGAATGGCGACAGCAATCAAAAAGCCCAGCAATGAGCTGCCGAAAATCGCCATCAGGCGCGTGCCCGTATCAACGTTTGCGTCATCTGTGCCACCAATTGTCGGGTTTCTCTTCGAACCAGTTCATCTCGTGCAAACACCTCGCCAATACTTGCAGGCTCGGACAGGTCAACCCGTCCAAGAGTTCGCTCCGTCACGGAAACGATGTCGGTGTAGCGCAGGTTGCCGTCAAGAAATGCGGCCACCGCCACTTCGTTCGCCGCATTCAGCGCAAGACAAGCGCCCTGCCCGCGCTCTAACGCCTGATAAGCGAGCTCTAACGCGGGAAAGCGATCGTGGTCGACGTCGAAGAACTCCAGCGTTCGCGCGGTCGCCAGCGATAACGGCGGCACTGCCAGCGAGAGGCGGTTCTTCGTCTCGAGCGCTGCGCCTTCTGCAGCGGGGAGCAATTGCGCCAGCGCATGAGCAATTGGAACTTGCATATCGGCAGGCCCAAGATGGGCCAGCATCGAACCGTCAACAAACTCAACGATCGCATGCACCGTGCTGGTCGGGTGAATCAGCACGCGAATATCGCGCGCCGGACGATTGAACAGCAACGAGGCTTCAATCACCTCGAGCCCCTTGTTCATGAGCGTCGCCGAATCTACCGATATTTTGCGTCCCATCGACCAGGTGGGATGCTTGCAGGCCTCATCCGGTGTAATCGAATCAAACGTGCCCAGATCGCGCGTTCGGAACGGGCCACCGGAGGCGGTGAGTGTGACGGCACGAACCCGTTTACGATCACACTCAAGTCCACTCAGGCATTGAAACGCGGCGTTGTGTTCGCTATCAATCGGCAGCAATCGCGCGCCACTTGCGTGCGCCTGATCGAGGAGCAGCCGCCCCGCCGCGACCAGCGCCTCCTTGTTAGCAAGCAAAACCGCTTTGCCAGCGCGGACTGCAGCCCAGGTGGAGGGCAAACCGGCAAAACCCGAAATGCCTGCGACCACAGCATCAACCTGCGGCAGCTCGGCCAGCGCGGTAATCGCTGCGGCCCCAGTCTCAACTCGGATATCGGCATGGTGCCATGACAATGCTTCGCGCAAGGCCAGCGCCGCAGCGACGTCTTCGAGCACACAGATCTCAGGCTTGAACTCGTCGACGATTGGCAGCAGTCGCTGCCAGTCTTTGCGTGCAGCGATAGCCACCAGCTGAAAGTGTTCACGATGCTGCCGCAACACAGCCAGTGTGCTCGCACCGATCGAGCCAGAAGCCCCCAGCAGTGCCACGCGAATCAAGGGGTCACCACAGCGGTTTGACCGTTGTTAGCAACAGCGTTGCCAGCGGCAACACAGCGAACTGTGCATCAATGCGATCCAGCACACCGCCGTGACCTGGCAACAACTTGCTTGAATCCTTGACGCCGGACTGGCGCTTGAGTAACGACTCCCAGAGATCGCCCAGCACGGCAAACACGCCAAGGAATGCACCCGCCAACGCGGCCAGAACGACACCTGACGCATCATTGACCAAGCCAAGGTAGAACGCCATCACCGCCGTCCACAGCGCCGCCGCGCACACGCCACCCAGCGCGCCTTCGCGAGTCTTGTTAGGGCTGATCGAAGGCGCCAGTTTTACACGGCCGAAGGCGCGCCCGACAAAGTAAGCTGACACATCGGCGACAACCGTAATCATCACGACCGCGAGCAGAAGCGACGTCGCTGAGCGCTGCAGGGCCACGACCGATAGCCATGCCGATGCTAGCAAGAGCGGAATCGTCAATCGGCCGTAGCCTGACCGGATGTCAATGGCAAGCTTGCGTATTTGCAGCGGAACTACAAACAGCCAAAAAGCCGAGGCAAGTGCCACTAGCGCCGTCAGCATGGGCGCAACAAATGTCGGGGCTTCGCCCGCTCCATTGTCAAACATCGCGAACGCGAGAAACCCAAGCGCGAGCAAGACCAGCGCCCAGGTAAACGCCTTTTCCGTAAACGATAACCCGCTAACCAGTCGTAAGCATTCCCACACCGCCGCAAGCAAAAACGCCGTTGCCACGCCCGCCCACAAGAGCGTCGAACCCGTCGTCAGTGTGCCAATAATGATGACAGCAAGAACGACCGCGGTCACGATACGAGTCTTCAACTCGGCGGTAAGAAAACTCACGACGCGCTCATGGCTATAGCGCTGCCGCAGCAGTGTCACGCACCTGATCGCTGGTCTTGCCAAATCGACGCTCGCGGACGGCGTACCAGGACAGCGCCTTTTCAAATTCGTCAGCGCCAAAGTCGGGCCACAGCGTATCGGTGAAATAAAGCTCGGTGTAGGCCATTTGCCAGAGCAAAAAATTGCTGATCCGTCGCTCACCGCCGGTACGTATGAAAAGGTCAGGATCGGGCTCTCCCGCCAACGAGAGGAACTCCGCAAACCGGCGTACGTCGCCTTGTTCACTGGCTTTGACAACGGCCTGCTGAATGTCCCAACGCCCCCCATAATTCACGGCAACATTGAAATTCAGCTTCTCGTTTTGCGCCGTCAACTGCTCTGCATCGGCGATCAATTGGCGCGTTTCGTTGTCGAGCACTGATGTGTCACCGACCGCGCGAAAACGAATGCCGGTCTCATGAAGTTTCTGCACCTCGTCGCGTAACGCCCGCAGAAAGAGATCCATGAGAAACGAGACTTCGTCGGCCGGCCGCTGCCAGTTCTCGCTGCTGAAGGCGAACACTGTCAGCGACTCAACGCCGCGCTCGCCTGCGCTTCGAATCAATGCTCGTACCACCTCAACACCCTGACGGTGCCCAGTCACTCGCGGCAGAAAGCGCTTTTGCGCCCACCTGCCGTTGCCGTCCATAACGACCGCTACATGCCGCGGAATCGACCGATCTGGCATCGCCGCACTAGCGCTTTGGCTGGAGTTGGAGTTGCGATGCAAAATGAGTCGGGAATTGGGCGAGAAAATACGACGGGAGCCTTACAGCGCCATCAGCTCGGTCTCTTTTGCCGCGAACATCTTGTCAACGTCAGAGATGGTCTTGTCGGTCAATTTCTGGATAACGTCCTGCGCACCGCGCTCTTCGTCTTCAGAAATTGTTTTTGCTTTCAGCGCATCCTTGAGCGCGTTGTTGGCGTCGCGACGAACACTGCGAATTGCAACGCGCGCATCTTCCGCTTCACCTTTGACAAGCTTGACCAGCTCACGCCGACGCTCTTCGTTCATCATCGGCATCGGCACCCGGATGATGTCGCTGTTCACCGAGGGATTGAGGCCCAGATCGCCTTCGCGAATAGCCTTCTCGATGGCCTGGATCATTTTTTTCTCGTACGGCTGCACACCAATGGTTCGGGCGTCAAGCAGGGTAACGCTCGCCACGCCACTGATTGGCGTCATCGAACCGTAGTATTCGACCGACACGCCGTCCAGCATGCCAGCATGAGCGCGGCCGGTGCGGACTTTTGCAAAGTTGTTCTTGAGCGACTCGGAGGCCCTGGCCATTCGCTGTTCCGCGTTTTTTTTCGTTTCTGCAATCACAGCAGTTTCTCCTGGCAGACGACCGTAGTGCCTTCATCTTCATTGCAAACAACGCGCTTGAGCGCGCCCGCTTTGAAGATGCTGAACACATTGAGTCGTAGTTGTTGGTCACGGCACAGAGCCAGCGCGGTGGCGTCCATGACCTTCAGGTTTTTGACAATCGCTTCGTCAAACGTCAAATTCGAATAACGCTTGGCGGTGGGGTCTTTCATCGGATCGGCGGTGTAAACGCCATCGACTTTGGTCGCCTTCAACACCAGATCGGCATTCATTTCACGGCCACGGAGTGCAGCGGCGGTGTCAGTCGTGAAGAACGGATTGCCTGTTCCAGCGCCAAAAATCACAATCTTCCCCTCTTCCAGATAACGCAGCGCTTTGCCACGAATGTAGGGCTCAGCGACCTGGTTCACGCTCAGCGCCGACTGCACGCGAGCGACAAGCCCGGCACGACGGAATGCGTCAGCAAGCGCCAGCGCATTCATGAGCGTCGCGAGCATCCCCATGTAGTCAGCGGTCGCGCGATCCATGCCAGAGGCCGCTGGAGCGATGCCACGAAAAATATTGCCGCCGCCAATCACGATGGCGATCTGCACCCCCATCTCGGAAACTTCCTTGATTTCGGCGACGATACGGTCAAT
>JAYUWL010000185.1:0-12402 GCA_043753585.1 Burkholderiales bacterium | reverse complement strand
TTTCGGGCATTGCAGCGGTGGCAGGTTCTGGTTTTTTCTTTTGCATGCAGACGACTCTACACGAAGCGCAGCGATCCCTAACGCTTACGCCTCAAGCTTCTCCGCAACAAACTCTCCCAACGCCAAAGAACTGGTCAACCCCGGCGATTCAATACCGAACAAATTGACCAACCCCGGAACGCCGTGATCCTGGGGCCCCTGGATCAAAAAGTCCCGCGCAGATTCGGTAGGGCTTTGAATCTTCGGTCGAATTCCCGCGTATCCCGCTTGCAGCGCACCGTCCGGCAACTCGGGCCAGTACTTGCGCACTTCGGCGTAGAACCCATCGCCACGCGCGGGATCAACAGTCAGTTCATCAGGCGAGTTCACCCACTCCACATCCGGTCCAAACTTCGCTTGTCCACCCATATCAATCGTCAGGTGCACGCCGAGACCCGCCGCCTGCGGCACCGGATAAATCAGCCGCGTGAACGGCGAACGACCGGACAGCGTGAAGTAATTGCCCTTCGCGAAGAACGCGGGCGGCACGTGCTCGGCGGCCAGCCCTTCGATGCGATGAGCGAGCGATTGCGCATGCAAACCGGCGGCATTCACGACGCGCCTGGCCATGAGTTGCGTGCCGTCGGCCATCGTCAGTTCGATACCCTCAGGAGCAACTTTCGCGCTCGCCAGCGACGTATTGAACGCCACCATACCGCCCGCGTTTTCGAGATCACCCTGCATGGAAAGCATCAGCGCGTGGCTGTCGATGATGCCGGTGCTCGGCGAATGCACGGCGGCGATGCAGGTGAGATGCGGCTCCATCGCCTGCGCCTCGGCCCGTGTAAGCAACACCAGGTCGTTCACGCCGTTGGCAGCGGCCTTGGCGATAATCATTTGCAGTTGCGGCAACTGATCAGCACTCGTCGCCACCAGCAACTTGCCGCAGCGCCGATGCGCAATGCCGCGATCCATGCAGTACGCATACAGGCGCGCCTTGCCCTCAATACACAACCCCGCCTTCAACGACCCGGCCGTATAGTAAATGCCCGCATGAATCACTTCGCTATTGCGCGAACTGGTGCCGGTGCCGATAGCGTCGGCTGCCTCCAGCACCAGCACCTCGCGCCCGCGCAAGGCAAGCGCTCGAGCGACGGCGAGGCCGACGACGCCTGCGCCGATGACTACGGTGTTAATTTGATCCATGTTGTTATCGTATCCGGGTAGTAGGGTGCGCATCAAAATGCGCACTATCGCTGCATCTGTGAATGCATTGATCTGACGAACCATTGGTGCGCACTTTGATGCACACCCTACGTCTCAACGGACGCGTTACCGAATAACGTCCGCGCCACCCATGTACGCACGCAAAACCTCCGGCACCGTAATCGACCCGTCGGCGTTCTGATAATTCTCAAGAATCGCAACCAGCGTGCGGCCGACGGCCAGGCCCGAGCCGTTCAACGTGTGCACGGGTTCATTCTTACCTGCTGCATTTTTGTAGCGCGCGCCCATGCGGCGGGCCTGAAACGCTTCACAGTTTGAGCAGCTCGATATTTCGCGATACGTGTTCTGCGCGGGTAACCACACTTCGAGGTCATAGGTTTTGGTGGCGCCAAAACCCATGTCGCCGGTGCAGAGCAGCATCACGCGATATGGCAAGTCAAGTTTTTGCAGAATCTTCTCGGCGTTACCCGTCATCTCTTCAAGCATCGCGTTCGACTCTTCGGGCTTCGTGATGTAGACCATCTCGACCTTGTCAAACTGATGCTGGCGAATCATCCCGCGCGTGTCGCGCCCGTAGCTGCCCGCCTCCGAGCGGAAGCAGGGTGTGTGCGCGGTGAGGCGCATGGGTAGCTGCGCCGCGTCAACCATCGTGTCGCGCACGAAGTTGGTGAGCGATACTTCTGCGGTAGGAATCAAATACCGAGTAGGGCGGCGCTCCGAAGTCGTCGGCGGTAGTACCGTGCCGTCAGCCTTGATGACAGAATCTTCGATGTAGCTCGAAGATCCCGGGATTTTGAACAAGTCTTCCTCAAATTTTGGCAGTTGGCCGGTACCCGTCATGCTCGCCTCATTGACGAGATACGGCACGTAACACTCAGTAAATCCATGCTCGTTAACATGCGTGTCGAGCATGAATTGCGCGAGCGCACGGTGCATGCGCGCGAGCTGGCCGCGCATGACGGTGAAGCGCGTGCCCGAGAGTTTCACGCCCGCTTCGAAATCGAGCTGCGGGCCTGCAGCGCTCGCCAGCGCCTCGCCCAACTCGACATGATCTTTCACTTCGAAATTGAACGAACGAACCGCTTTTCCGTCGGGATACCAACGTCGCTGCTCGACGTTCTCGTCGCTGTCTTTGCCGATCGGAACATCCGCCTGCGGCAGATTCGGCATCATCATCAGGATCGCATTCACCCGCTCCTGAACGCCCGCCAGCGCAAGTTCGTTCACCTTGACCTTCTCAGGCACGGCGGCGACCTCGGCAAGCAGAAGCTGCGCCTTCGCGTCGTCCTTCGCGGCCTTGGCCTGGCCGACGGCTTTGCTCAGGGTGTTTCGCTGTTGTTGCAACTCCTGCGTCTGGATTTGCAGCGATTTGCGCTCGGCCTCCAGCGCTTCGAACGCGACCGTGTCGATCACGTAATTGCGCGCTTGCATCCGCTCGGCTGTGGCCGCGATATCGTTGCGCAGAAGATTGATGTCAAACATGATGTGTCACTCGTGAATCTGAATTTGCAAAAGTGGAAGTCGCGAGCGTGGCGCTGCAAATGCGAATACCGCGCGCAAGCGAAAAGCGGAGGGGAGAGAGAAATATCCCGCCTAGCGGGAGCGGGAGGAGCGGCTGAATGCGCCCTGATGAATGCCCAGACCTACGCCAAAAGAGGCGAGTGGTTGTGCGGGAATGATTTGCAGCGTCATAGACGAAGTTTACAGGCAAAATGCGGCGCGATCAAGACGTACAGCTTTTTTCTGAAAGCGCTATTTAATTGGGTTAAGGGACTAAAAATGGTATTAGTCGACTTTGCATTTTTTGTGACTATAGCCCATACCGAATAAGCGTTATACAGAATAGCTGATGGCGGAAACTGTCTGTTCTTCGTTGCGACCCGGGACGCGACGGCACATTGTTTAAAAAGGCTAAATGGAACTGCGATCTGTTTCAATAGACTTTGACATTGCGATAAACGGAGGAGTCGTCAATGACCGATGTCCCGGACGAGATACCGCTGTCGACCGAGCAACCCGTGCAACCGCGAGTCGATAACGCGGCGACGGCGTTCCAGCTTGCGGCGAGATCCTCCCCCATTCATCGTTTTGGCATTTTTACCGCGCAGGCGATTCCGGCGAACGTTCGCGTCATCGAGTACACCGGAGAGCGCATCAGCTACCGCGAGGCCGAGCGACGGCGCGAGCGACCATATCTGTACCTGTTCTGGGTTGCACCAGGGCGATTGATTGATGGGGCGGTCGGCGGCAGCGGCGCAGAATTCATCAACCACAGTTGCGAGCCGAATTTGGTCGTTGACATCGCGGAAGGACGCGTGTTCTTTGCCAGTCTGCGCGAGATCGCCACGGGTGAAGAGTTGCTGCTCGACTACCTCGTAGGGGGTGACGCGCCGCCTATGCCCTGCCAATGCGGCGCGGCGACCTGTCGCGGCTTTCTCAATGCGCCCTGACCATCGGATTGGGTCAGCGCACTTTTGTGCAGTTGTGCGGCCGCGCGGTTGCCCCGACACTCAACCTTTCCGTTTGGCAACCACTTTTGCTGGCACTTTATTGACGGCATAGCTCGCCCGTTCCTCCTGCACGCTGTGCCCGCCACCAGCAGGCATTTCATCGCCTGCCATCGGCGTGGTCTTCGCGTTGTACGTCCATGCGACGTTAAGCGCGCGCATCATGCCGCCCGGTTGTGCTTCTGCACGCTCAGTGCGTTCGGCGAAGAAGGCTTCGGCGTCAATGGTTGCGATTTTTTCAGCGATAGCGACGGCGAACAGTTGATTGAGCGAGCAGTTGTCGCGCTCGGCCAGAATGCGCGCGCGCTCGAACAGCGAGTCGGGCAGGCGAAGTGCAAAGTGACTCATGATGATTTCCCTTTCAGCTCAATCAACGATCCATCAAATCAAAAACACGTAGCGCCGTCACAGGCGCAATTACCTCAACGCCGAAACTCTGTGCGGCGGGTAAAAAGTCCTTCAGGTTGAACGTCACCAGCGCATCCGCCTGACCATTCACCGCGGCCTCCAACACCATTTCATCCGCCGCATCATGCAATTGCGGCCGCCACGCAAAGTGAATTTGCACTGGCTCCGCCAACGCGCACAGCTCGTCAACAAAGCCTTGCACCAACTCAGGCGTCAGTCCGCTCGCGGCCAGATGTTCAGGGCGACAGAGCACGCTTTCAATCTCCACAACCAACGCCACCGACAACAGCGGTTTCACGCGCTTTTTCGCTACGTGCAGCATGAGCGCAGCAGACGCTCCCTTCGCGCTGCGCAGCGCGGCGACAATAAAATTGGTGTCGATGACAAGTCTAGCTATCATATTACATGCAATATTATCATATTGCCCGCGATATCATCAACTCAAGTTGGTTTCGCTTTCGTGCCAACTGCCCAGCGCCCATTTCGATAGTGCACCCATGAGCGCGAAGAGCACGACGCCCGTCAGCGTGATGAGAACGAGGGCTGCGAACATTCGCGGGATATTGAGTTGGTATCCAGCCTGCAAAATTTGATACGCGAGGCCGGTACCAGTACCGCCCGTTCCGGCGACAAATTCAGCGACAACCGCACCAATCAGCGCGAGGCCGGATGAGATACGCAGTCCGCCAAAAAAGTACGGCAGCGCGCTTGGGATACGCAGGCGCACGAGTGTTTGCCAGCGTGTCGCGCGGTTCATGCGGAACAAGCTTTGCAGACCACGATTGACGCTGCGCAAACCCAGTGTGGTGTTTGCGATGATCGGGAACAGCGCGACCAGCGTTGCGCAGATGACGAGCGACGCGGTCGGACTTTGCACCCAGATGATGATGAGCGGCGCGATGGCAACGATCGGTGTGACTTGCAGCAACACGGCGTAAGGAAAAAACGCGGTTTCGATCCACTTGCTTTGCACGAATGCGAAGGCGAGGGCGACCCCGAGCAGCACCGAGCAGATGAGCGCGAGAAAGGTGACTTTGAGCGTCACGAGCAGTGCTGCACCCAGCAGCGACCAGTCCTTTACGAGTGTTTGCGCGACGACGAGGGGGCTGGGGACGAGGAACCGCGGGATGTCGTACGTCATCACCCACCATTGCCACAAACCCACGAGCACGAACGCCACGAACAGCGGCAGCAACAGCCTTTGCGCCCGATCACGCGTCATGCCAGCGCCTCATCGACGTTCACGGACGCGCGCAGCAAACAGTCCTGCAATTGCTTCGCGTAGGCGGCAAATTCGGTCGACACACGGAACTCACCATCACGTCGAACCGTGGGCGTGATCGCCACTTCTTCGATCACGCGGCCCGGTCGTGCGGCCATCACCACGACGCGTGACGACAGATACACCGCCTCGTGAATCGAATGGGTGACGAAGATCACCGTGAGGCCTTTGCTGCGCCACAGCGTGAGCAATTCATCATCAAGACGGTTGCGTGTGATCTCATCCAGCGCGCCGAACGGTTCGTCCATCAGCAGGAGCGCAGGATCAGTGACCAGACTGCGCGCGATGGACGCACGCATCTGCATGCCGCCCGAGAGTTCGCGCGGATAGGATTCGCCGAACTTTTCGAGGCCGACTAGTTTCAGCGCGTCGCGTACGCGCTGATCCGCATCGTCGCGATTGATGCCTTGCAGATCAAGCGGCAGGCGCACATTCGCAGCAACGCGCGCCCACGGCATGAGCGTTGCATCCTGAAAGACAAACGACATTTGCTGCTGGGTATGCGTCTGCGCATTCGGAGATTCGCCCCACACGCTGATGTTCCCCGCGCTCGGCGCGAGCAGGCCTGCGACCATGTTCAGCAGCGTGCTCTTGCCGCAGCCAGACGGGCCGAGCAATGTGATGAACTCACCGGGCAGCACAGTGAGATTGACGGGCAGGAGCGCGCGCGTACCGTTGGGATAGGTTTTTTCGGCAGCGTTAATGGCAACTTCTGCGGATTTGGACGTCATACTATTTGGCCCCTCTCCCCTTGCAGGAGAGGTTTGGGGTGAGGGTTTGGGTTGAAATCAAGACCATCTCTGCTCTTGCAGCGATCACCCTCACCCTCGCCCTCTCCCGTCGCGCGCGCACAGAAAGTCTTCGCAATTGGAAAACGCTACGGCATCACCTTCACATCTTTAACAAATTTGTCCGTCCACGCATCGGTGAATTTCACCTTCGTCGTATCGATGAGTTTGTTCGCAACCATCATGTCCCACGTCTGCTTCATACGCGCTTCGGTGATGATGCCAATGCCGAGTTTCGCGGCGTCGCCGCCGTCTACGATGCCCATCTCTTTGATCTTGGACAGGCCGTACGCAAGCAGCTCGTCGGTCATCGCCGGATTGTCTTTTTTGATGAGCGCGTTGGCGGGTGCCGGGTTCTTCAAATAGCTTTTCCAGCCTTCCATGGACGCTTTCACAAATGCCTCGACCATCTTCGGGTTGTTGTCGATGGTTTTCTTGAGCACGGTGATCGTCTCGGTGTACGGAGGGTAGCCGAGATCAGCGAGCAGGAACACTTTGGCGTCCTTGATGCCAGCCTTCTGCACCGCTAATGTCTCCGACGTCAGGTAGCCTTGCTGCGCGACTTTCTTGTCAGCAACAAACGGTTGCACGTTAAACGTGTACGGCCGTGTCTGCTCGTCCTTGAAGCCATATTTCGCTTTCGCCCACGGCCACCAATTAGTTTGGCCGTCGGTCGAAACGAGCACGGTTTTCGATTTCAGATCAGCGAAGGTTTTGACGTCGTTGTGCGCGATGACAACGATCGGGTCTTTCTGGAAGAAAGTTCCCACGCTAACAGCCTGTACGCCCTGCTCCCACGCTTTGTAGTTCTGGATGTCGAAGCCCATGAAAATATCGACCTGTCCTACGGCAAGCAATTGCAGACCGTTGATTTGCGGTCCGCCCATCTTGATGGTGACATCGAGGCCATATTTTTTGTAAGTGCCCTCAGCGAGGGCTTGATACAGTCCGCCGTGTTCGGCCTGGGCAAACCAGTTGCTCTGGAAGGTGACTCGCTGTTGGGCGGAGGCAAACGTTGAGGCCGACAGCAGCGAGACTGCGAGGGCCGCTTTTTGCATGGTTTTGCGGGCGAACATGGCATCTCCTGATGCAGTCAATTACGCGTCGATTATCACCTGTCAGTATGCAATTACAGTTCATCGGGCGCGAAAAAATTCTGAATACGCCCCTACAAGTCGCCGATAAGCTTTCGGCTGAAAGGTATAATTTATATGGTTTACACGAACGTTATATCAATAGTTGACTTTAACGCTTTTTACCATGCAGCCCTTATACAGCGGTCATTACGTAACAAAGCTATATAGGCATGCCGGCCCAAATTTGCTTATCATCGGCAGCAAAAAGGATCCCCACCATGAATCCACACAAGACTTGGGGCGCGCGCATTGTAATGACAATGTTCTGGTTGTCGTTCGCGCTGATTTTTGGATCAACGGGCTGGTTTTTTGGACTAAAGCCCGTGTCCACCACGGTCGGAAACTGGTGGATGGCGCGCGATTATCAAGCGGCGCAGGGGACTGTCGTGGAGCGCACGGGCAAGGACGCAGACGGCGCATTCAAATGGCTGGCTGTGCGTTTCGACGTCGGCGGCAAGGCCCGTGAAACGAGCCGCATGACGGTGCTGGATGACGAGGCGATTGATGAGCCCGCGAATGACGCAATCCAGACTGCCCTGCGCGCAAATCTGGGCACCGAAAAACCAGTGACGGTTTGGGTCAGTCCGCGCGATCCGGAAGTCGCCGTTGTATCGCGCGATTTACCGATGGCGCCCGTGTTTGCGCGGCTACCGATAGCCGTCGGATTTGCGCTGTTTGCGCTCGCCGGGGTGAGCGGCGCGTTCGGCGCGTTGTTCAGCTTCGGCTATTACCAGAAGCAGTTCGACGTCATTGGTTTGTGGATTTTTGCGGCGCTCTGGTGCGGCTTCATTTTCCCGGGAATGCTGTTGGTGCTGTCACAGGCATTGATCGAAACGTTCGCCGTTGTGTTCGTCGGACTTTTTGTTCTGATCGGCGTCTTGCTGCTTTGGGGTGCCGTCGCTGCGACAATCACCGGCAAAGGAGCTGGCGCATTTCAGATGACGTCCGGCAAGCGATCAAAACTGCCGGACTCCGCGATGGCGACGAGCTATGGTTTCAAAGGCGGCACGCCGGTTACTGGCAAACCCGTGACCGGCGAAGTCAAACGCGGCGGCATGGGGGGTCGCGGCGATGGGTTTGACAAGAGCTAAGCCGCGTATTTTCTACGGCTAAGTCTGGCTAGGAGCTGCACGAGAGCATCGAGCAACCCGCCTTGTGCCGCGCCCAGTCGGGGCGTTTTTCCGCGAAAGATTCGCGGCCCGGTTGTTCTTCGTACGGACGGCGCATCACATCGAGCAACTCGCTGATTTTTGCGGTGTCGCCTTCGTGCGCGGCGTCGATTGCCTGCTGCGCGAGGTAGTTGCGCAGGACGTATTTCGGATTGGCGGCGTTCATGCGTTTGGCGCGGTCTCCCCGGTCGTTCGGCGTCGTGTTTTCCGCGGCCACCAGCGCTGAATAATGTCCGAACCAGACGCCAAATTTTTCGCGTTCCGTCACCCATTCGCCATCGAGATAAAACGCATCTTGCAAATCATCGACCGAGCCCGCCGTCGCGAGACGCCGGAAGAAAATCGTCATGTCAATTTCGGACGCGCCCAGCAGCGCGAACGCCGCATCGACGATTTCGCCCGCCTGATCCGACCACGCCTTGAAGCCGAACTTGTTGGCAAACACGCGCTTGATCTCAACGGCGTACGTTGATTCGAATTTAGCGAGCGCGGCTTGCAAAGCCTCAGCCGGGATCTCAAGCGTCGACAGCGCATCGCCAAGCCGTCCCAGATTCCACTGTGCCACGCCGGGCTGGCGCCCATAAGCGTAGCGCTTGCCGCCCGCATCGGTCGTGTTCGGCGTCCAGCCCGGATCGAAGTTGTCGATCCAGCCGTACGGGCCGTAATCAATCGTGAGCCCGAGGATCGACATGTTGTCGGTGTTCATCACGCCATGCACGAAGCCCACTCGCATCCACTCGGCAACGAGCTTTGCCGTGCGCTCGCAGACTTCGCCGTACCAGCGGACAATTTGCTCGTCCTCTGGCAGTGCGAGAAGATGCGGGAAATAGTGCCGAATCGTGAAATCGACGAGCTGCTTTAGAAGCGCCGATTCTCCGCGCGAGGCGAACAATTCGAAGTGCCCGAAACGAATGAACGTCGGCGCGACGCGGCAAACAATCGCGCCGGGTTCAGGTGCGGCGTTACCGTCGTAGAACATGTCGCGCTCAACATCATCCCCCGTCAGCACGAGAGAAAGCGCACGCGTCGTTGGCACGCCAAGATGATGCATCGCCTCGCTGCACAAAAATTCACGGATCGATGAGCGCAGAACCGCCCGACCGTCAGCACGGCGAGAGAACGGCGTTGGCCCGGCACCTTTAAGTTGCAACTCGTAGCGATCATTGTTCGGCGCGATGACTTCGCCGAGCAATATCGCGCGACCGTCACCGAGCTGCCCCGCCCAGTTGCCGAACTGATGGCCGCCGTAAACCGTGGCGTACGTCTCCATGCCAGGCAACGTGCCGTTGCCGGAAAGCGCGTTGACCATCGCGGTTGATTGCAGCTCAGCTTCGCTCAAACCGAGCATGGACGACACTTCGGGCGAACGCGCAATCAGCCGCGGCGCAGCGACCGGCGTCGGATCCACGCGCGACCAGAGCGCGCCCTGAACCTGACGCGAATGATTGCGCGGATTCGGATCGCCAGGGAGTTCGTTTAAGAAGCGGTTGTCGAAAGTGAGCATCGATGGATTTTCGTATTGCTCCCTCTCCCGCACTGCGGGAGAGCGAACGAATCAAACTAACAACGAATTAACCCGTTTCACATAAGCCGCCGGATCATCGGGCAGCCCGCCTTCGGCCAGCAGCGCCTGATCAAACAGGATGTGCGCCAGATCATCAAAGTGGGTTGAATCAACGAGCTTTTTCACCAGCGGATGATCGGCATTCACTTCGAGAATTGGCTTCGTCTCCGGCGCGTCCTGACCCGCCTGCTTGAGCATGCGTGCGAGCTGCGTGGACATGCCGTGATCCTGCACAACGAGGCACGCCGCGGAGTCGACCAGACGCGTTGTGACGCGTACATCTTCGGCCTTGTCTTTCAACGCAGTTTTGAGTTTTTCGAGCGTTGGTTTGAACGATTCAGCCGCTTCTTCGGCTGCTTTTTTCTCAGCGTCGTCCTGCAACTTGCCGAGATCAACAGCGCCTTTGGCAACCGACTGCAACGGCGTGCCGTCGAACTCGTGCAGATAGCCCAGCGCCCATTCGTCGACGCGGTCCGTCATCAGCAACACTTCGATGCCCTTTTTCTTGAAGACTTCAAGCTGCGGGCTGTTTTTGGCAGCGGCGGCGTTATCGGCGGTGATGTAGTAAATGGCCTCCTGGCCTTCTTTCATGCGGGCTTTGTAGTCGGCAAAACTGACGCTCACGGTGTCGGTCGTGCTGGATGCAAAACGCAACAGCTTGGCCAGTCGGTCCTTGTTGGCAAAGTCTTCGCCCAGGCCTTCTTTGAGGACGGCCCCAAACTCTGCATAGAACTGGGTGTATTTGCCTTCGGCAGCTTTGGCTTCGGCCTTGTCTTCTTCGCTGACAACATCGGTAACCACGTCGGTAATGACATTGCCCTCAGCGTCTTTGGCGTCGACTGCCTCAGGGGCCTTGTCATGCTTGGCCAAATCTTCCAGCATGCCCAGCACGCGCTTGGTACAACCTTCGCGGATGGCTTTCACGTCGCGGCTTTCCTGCAACAGCTCGCGGCTCACGTTCAAGGGCAAATCGGCGGAATCGACCACGCCTTTCACAAATCGCAAATAGCTGGGCAGCAGCGCCTCAGCGTCGTCCATGATGAACACGCGCTTCACGTACAGCTTAATGCCTGCCGACTTTTCCCGGTTGTACAAGTCCATGGGCGCTTTGCTGGGGATGTACAGCAACTGCGTGTACTCCGTGCTGCCCTCGACCCGGTTGTGGGTGTGGGCCAGTGGCTCTGCAAAGTCGTGGCTGATGTTTTTGTAGAACTCGTCGTACTGCTCTTGCGTGATGTCTTTCTTGGCCCGAGTCCAGATCGCGCTGGCCTTGTTGACGGTTTCCCATTCGCCGGTGGCCACCATGGCGCCGGGCTGGCGGCCGCCTTTCTCGTCGCTGGGGTTGATCAGCTCGCCGTCTTTCCACTCTTCCTTTTCCATCAAAATGGGCAGGCTGATGTGGTCTGAGTATTTGTTGATGATGCCCTTGACCTTCCAGGCGCTGGCATAGTCCTCTGCATCGTTACGCAGGTGCAGGGTGACGCTGGTGCCCCGCTTCTCGCGAGTGATGGTTTCCACCTCAAACGCGCCGCCTCCACTGGCACCACCATCGCTCACCCAGCGCACGCCTTCGGCCGCGGGCGTGCCCGCGCGGCGCGATTCCACGGTGATCTTGTCGGCCACGATGAAGCCTGAATAAAACCCAACGCCAAACTGGCCGATGAGTTGCGAATCTGCCTTCTGGTCGCCACTGAGCTTGCTCACAAAATCTTTAGTGCCGCTCTTGGCGATAGTGCCCAGGTTGTCGATGGCTTCCTGTTCGGTCAGGCCAATGCCGTTGTCGGTAATGGTGAGCGTCTTGGCGTCTTTGTCGAACGAGACCCGCACTTCCAGATTGGGCGCGTCTTCGTACAGCGCGGTGTTGTTGATGGCCTCGTAGCGCAGCTTGTCGCACGCATCAGAAGCGTTGGAGATCAGCTCGCGCAGGAAAATCTCCTTATTGGAGTACAGCGAGTGGGTGACAAGATGCAGCAGCTGGGCGACTTCGGCCTGGAAATTGAGGGTTTGTTTGGTCATGGAGAAGTTGGGGAAAATTATGGGCGCACGGAATCAGGCTCAACCCTCAATTATGGGCGATGAATGGCGGTTTCAAGGCCTGGGTGCCGCGCAAGTGCTTGACGCGCAGCGCAACGCCCGTCAAGGCCGCAGCCAAGCCACCATCTGCTTCGCTACCGCAGGGCTGCTGAGCAATTGCATGTGGTTCATGCGATAGGCAATCAGTTGCGATTTTTTGACGAAGTGCAGGCTGCGCTCTTGGTCATCATGCAGGCCCAGCGCGCTGGGCAGGGGCACCAGGCCGTCGCCAATCAGCCGGTCTGCCAGGGAGCCTGCGGCCTCCTTTG
>JAYUWL010000184.1:0-4141 GCA_043753585.1 Burkholderiales bacterium | reverse complement strand
CAATGCAATGTTCGAAGGCAGCAGTGCTGTTGTCGCCAACGAGGAATTGAGCCACGCTGCCAACTTGTGACTGCGCCACATTATTCGCGCCAAGGACTAGCGAGTATGAGGGTTTGGCGTCCGGTCCACTGGCTCACTGGTTCGTCGGCATAGCGGCCGAAAATGGCTCAATTTGGCGTGGGCGAGAACACACCAGTAAAATCAGGGACTTAAGCTTGAGTGCCTTAGTCCCTTTTTTTTGGGTATGACTTTCGTACGGTAATGCGGTTCGCTGCCGGGTCGGATTCAGATCGTCGTTATTGAAGCGACAACTCTGCCCAGTCGAAGCCGCCAGTCAAGCTTCGACTGGGCCACGCCGCCAAACGCCGTCGCGCAACAACTCGTTCGGGCCGAAGTTGGCCTTGTAAGCCATTTTGTCGCTCTCGCCAATCCAGTAGCCGAGATAGACGTATTCAAGTCCAAGCGATTTCGCTTGTTCGATTTGCCACATGACGCCGAACGTGCCGAGACTGCCTTTGACCGAAGGCTCGTAGAAGGTGTAGACGGCCGAAAGTCCATCGCCGAGCACATCAATCAAACTAATCATGACAAGTTCTCGGTGCTCATCGCGAAATTCCACCAGCAAAGTTTCGACGTGGCTTTGCAGCAGGAAGTGCTGGTATTGTTCCCGGCTGTCGCTGTCCATGCCGCCGCCGTGATGGCGAAGCCGCTGGTATTGAAGGTAGAGCTCGTAGTGTTCGGCGCGATACTCGAGCGGCAAAAAACTGACGGTGAGTTGCTGGCGATGGCGCTCCCACGCGCGCTTCTGGCTCCGCGTGGCTTTAAACGTTGCTAGCGGCACTCGCAACGGCGTGCAGGCGTTGCAGCCATCGCAGTGCGGACGGTAGATAAACGTGCCGCTACGACGAAATCCAACGCGCAGCAGCTCGCCGTAAACGCTTGAATCAATCAGATGGCTCGGTGTGGCGACCTGCGATCGCGCCGTGCGACCGTCGACATAGCTACAGGGATAGGGCGCCGTGGAGTAGAACTGGAGTGCCTGCCACGGCACCCGCGCGAGGTCGTTAAGCTTACTCACAGGCCCGCCTCCGTGGCTGTGCTTGCCGCTGTGTGGGAGCGGTTCTACCGCGATACGTCGTTGGGGAAAGAAGCGCGGTAGAACCGCTTCCACAGCGACATAACGAGTCAGACAAGCAAATCATCCAGCAAATCCCGATCAAACCGCCAGGCACCGGCACGCGGCACCGTTGCATTCGAGTGTACCAATCGCGAAAGCCGCTGAACAAAGTCTGCCCGTGAAATCGGGGCCGCACCCAACGAAGCCAGATGCTCTGTTTGCTGTTGGCAGTCAATCAGTTCAAATTGCCATCGCCGGAGCTGCGAAACCAGATGCGCAAAAGCGATCTTTGATGCATCCGTGCGCCGCATGAACATGCTCTCGCCAAAAAAAACGCGACCCAGTGCAATCCCGTACAGCCCGCCGACAAGCTCACCTTCGATCCATGTCTCAACCGAATGCGCCAACCCAGCCCAATGCAAGGCGCTGTAGGCGTCAACTATCGCGTCACCGATCCAGGTGCCGCCCTGCTCTGGCCGTGGCTCAGCGCACGCACGCATGACGGCTTCGAAGCGGGTGTCGGTGCGAATTTCAAAATTCGCGTGTTTGAGCGTTTTGCGCAGGCTACGATGCAGATTGAAGTCCTGTGGCGTCAGCACCATACGCGGATCCGGGCTCCACCAGAGTACTGGCTGACCGTCGCTGTACCATGGGAAAATTCCGCGTTCATAGGCCGCCAATACAAGTTCAGGCGTGAGCTCCAACCCCGCGCACAACAATCCGTTGGGGTCAACCAGCGCCGTTTCTGCGGAGGGAAACGGGTCTCCGGGATTGAGCCAGCCAATCACTGCTATTCGCCCATCTGCAACAGCAAACCGCGCTTCCGCCCCGACTCAACAAAGCGCCAGAACAAGAACGCGCAGCCAGCGAAATAAACGACGTTGAGCAGCGTGGAGATTCCGAGCAAATTCCATGCGATACGCCCCTCGATCAGTGCTGCTCGCATGGCCTCAAATGCCCACGCCGTAGGCAGCGCATAGGCCACCGTTTGCAGCCACGCCGGCAACACCGAGATCGGGTAGTAAGCCCCTGATAGCGGCCCGATCAGGAACACGACCGCCCAGCCAATTTCCTCCGCGCCCAGACCAAAGCGCAGCACCAATCCGTTGGCCAATAAGCCAACAGACCAACCAAACATCAGCAGACTTCCCAAACAAAGCGATAGTGCAAACGCCTGATGCGCAACCTTGAGCTCAAAAAACAGGACAGCCACCAGCAACGCGACGCCCGAACCAATCACCACCCGCACGATGCTCATCAACATCTGTGCAATTACAAACTCATGCAAACGCAATGGACTGACAAACAGGTTGCCGAGATTGCGCGAGTACATCTCTTCCAGAAAAGATAGAAATAACCCCAGCTCACCGCGAACCAACACGTCCCACAACAAGACGCCCGTCAGCAGGATTCCCGGCACCGCCTGCAGCACGCCTTGGCTCGAACTTTGTGGGCCGAGGTACTGCGTGACAAAACCCCACATCAGAAGCTGCATGACCGGGTAGTACGCGAACGAAAACAGACGCGGCCATGACTTGCGAATCAGGAAGAAATGGCGCGACAACATGGCACCGATGCGGCGTGCTGAACTGCCTTTTCGGTTCACAACAGAACTCATTGCGTTTCCGCTCGAGAAATATCGAGGAACACTTCGTCCAGCGTGTCACGACCATACTTTGCTAGCAGCGCGGCGGGTGAGCCCTGATCGACAATTTCGCCACGCTTCAACATGATCACGTCATCACACAAACGCTCGACCTCGGCCATGTTGTGCGACGCGAGCAACATGGCGCAGCCGGATTGTTTACGGTAGTTCTCAAGCAGTGTGCGCATGCGGTCCCCAACATCAGGATCGAGCGAAGCCGTAGGCTCGTCGAGCAGCAAAAGTTCAGGCGAATTGAGTAATGACTTTGCCAGGCTCACGCGGGTGCGCTGTCCGGCTGAAAGATTGGCGTACGACCGCTCCGCAACCTCGGTCAAATCAAGCTCAGCGAGCAATTCGGTAATGCGCTTGCGGCCGTCGGACACGCCATAGAGGCCTGCGAATACACGCAAATTTTCGGTGACCGACAAGCGTTTGGGAAGATCGACGTAAGGTGAGGTGAAATTGATTCGTGGCAGGATGTCATAGCGCTTCGTGGCGAGCGGCAAGCCAAGTATTTCGATACTGCCCGCCGAAGGCGTCAAAACGCCGAGCAGCATGGAAATGGTCGTAGTTTTTCCCGCACCGTTACCACCGAGCAGTCCGACGGTTTGGCCCGGCGCGACAGTGAACGATATGCCGCGAACTGCGTCTACCGCTCCGTACGATTTTTTCAGGTCGCGCACAGCGATGGCGGCGCTCCTAAGGACATCGGCGCGTTCACAATGAAGTAATTGGGTGGTGGGCATCATAAATACACTGCGTTCGCGGTCAGGTTGCAGGCGAAATCGCTGGCCAGCCTTCATCCGCTAATATGTTGTTTGCATAATTGGCACCAACCGTGTCGTAGCAGTACAGGAAATTCTCGTGTCCCCTTCGCCCCACATCACCACCGCCAGCAAACTTCTTGGCGAGATTCATCAACAACTCGATTCGATTGTACTGGGCAAATCCGGGGTTACACGCCTCGCCGTCAGCTGCCTTCTTGCGCAGGGACATTTGCTGATTGAGGACGCACCTGGTCTTGGCAAATCGACACTGGCGCTTGCGCTTGCAAAGACATTTGGCCTGGACTACAACAAGGTTCCCTGTACCAACGACTTGTTGCCATCGGACCTGCTCGGCCTGTCGATCTGGGACAGTACAGCGCAAGCGATGCGCTTCACTCCGGGCCCGATTTTCGCGCAGCTTTTGTTGGCCGATGAGCTCAATCGCGCGCCGTCAAAAACACAAAGTGCGCTGTTAGAAGCGATGGAAGAGCGACAGGTCAGCGTCGATGGCGTGAGCCGAAATCTGCCGTCACCGTTCTTCGTGATCGCAACCCAAAATCCACTCGATCAAGTCGGCGTGTCACCATTGCCCGAATCCCAGATGGATCGCTT
>JAYUWL010000183.1:0-12422 GCA_043753585.1 Burkholderiales bacterium | reverse complement strand
TGCGGTCTTCGCCGGGGCTGAACACGCGCATCTGCTTTTCGCGCAGGTCCATCACGCCATGGAAAAACTTGCCCATGCCGACGGGCCAGGTGAACGGCACGACCTCCATGCCCAACTCACGCTCGATCTCGTCCATCAGCGCCAGCGGGTCTTTCACCTCGCGGTCCATCTTGTTGACGAAGGTCAGGATCGGCGTGTTGCGGGCGCGGCACACCTGCAGCAGGCGCCGCGTTTGCGGCTCCACGCCGTTGGCCGCGTCGATCACCATCAGCGCGGCGTCCACCGCCGTCAGGACGCGGTAGGTGTCTTCCGAGAAATCCTGGTGGCCCGGCGTGTCGAGCAGGTTGATCACGCAGTCGCGGTATTCCATCTGCATCACCGACGACGCCACGGAAATGCCGCGCTGCTTTTCGATCTCCATCCAGTCGGACGCGGCGTGGCGACTGGCTTTGCGCGCCTTGACGCTGCCCGCAACGTGAATCGCCCCCGAGAACAGCAAAAGCTTCTCCGTGAGCGTGGTTTTGCCTGCGTCGGGGTGGGAGATGATGGCGAAGGTGCGGCGACGCGCGACTTCGGCGGTGTGCAAAGTGGTCACAGAAAACAGCTCACATACGCGAAAGCCATTGATTTTAAGGGAGTTCCGGGCGCGCTGGCGAACCGTACTGTCGCCAATCGACGACTTATAATTTTTTTGTAATCCGGCGGCACTTTGTCGGCGAAGGGTGCGTCTATGTCGTTACAGAGTGATTGGCAGCAGTGCCCAAATCACGCAACAAACCCGGCGCCGAAGTGTTCAGGCGCTCAAGCCATCAAGGAGATACTCATGAAAAAGATCCTCATTCTCGGCGTAGCGATCATCTCGGCCATCGCTGCGACAACGTCCAGCGCAGCCGAAGGTGGCAAGCATTTCAGCTACGGGCACGGTTATGGTCATGGCAACGGTTATTACCGTCCAGCTTACGTTGCATCCGCGCCGGTTCGCCCTTATTACGGCCACGGCTATCGCGGTGGATACTGGCACGGCGGTCGCTGGATCGCGCCAGTGGCCATTGCCGCAGCGATCGGTGGACTGTCAATTGCGGGAAGTTCGTACTACTACAACCAGTCGACCTACGTCGAACCGGCCTACGGCGCGCCTTCGTATTACACGCCAGCGGCTGTGAGCTACGGCGTGAATTACGCCGCGCCGGTCGCTGACGGCTTCAGCTACGCCGACGTTAACGGCGATGGCTACATCAGCTACGAAGAGGCGGCCGCGTACCCACACTGGCAGCGCAACTTCGGCCGCATGGATCGTAATCGCGATGGCTACCTGACGCGCGACGAAGTGGCTGGATGGCGTTATCGCTAGTCGCGTAACTGCAAATCAGGAATGCCGCCCAAGGCCTGATGCGATGCGGCTGCGCTGAACATGCGGCCCTCAGCGTCGGGTCGTCAGGCCGTCCGGCTCAATGCGCGGTCAACGCGGCCACGCTGATCGTCTGCTGCAGCACATGCGAATCATCGGTGCCGAGTTCAATCACCTCCGCCCCACAGTTCGCCGCCTCAAGACACACGTAGTTTCGCCAGCCTTCAGGCGGCAAATCAGCGAACGTCTTGATGAATTCCGCACCCGGATTCCATACGACCAGGGTTTTGCTGCCCGATGTGGCGAGCCTGATTTTTCGGTGCCCCGCCGGGTCAATTAACTCGAATTGACTACCGGTGTCGCCATAAATGCGGTCACTGCGACCCGGGTCGCGCGCGTCCTGCAAGTTCCAGTCGCCGCGCTGCGTGTGTTTGTTGAAATTGTCGAACTTGTCGGCGTAAGTCAGCCCGTCAAGGCCCGTCACATGCACGCAATCGGCATCGGCCACGCGAAAGTACGTATGTAGTGCCTGAGTAAACCGCACCGTTTCCTTACTCAGATTCACTGTCGTTAGCGCTTGCTCCAGTGCGCGACCGATGCGCATGGTGAGAATTACATTCATCGGCACCTCGGGCACTTCCGGCCCGGCGAGCGCAAGCACGATTTCGCCATCCTCAGTTCGCTCTGCATGCGTCACCTGCCATTGCTGCGTGCGCACCAGCCCGTGCTGTGGCGCGTCCGGTGGCTGCCCCTGCCTGGCGAAGTACGGCCAGCAAACCGGGATGCCGCCGCGAATCGGATCCGGCGGGCGTTTGCTGGTCGGCGAAATCCACAGCAAATCGTCAAACCCGGTCGGCACGAACGACAGCACATGACCGCCGAACAAACTGATCGCAGCTTTGGAAAATGGCGTGCTGATCAGGAGCGCCGGAAAGCCCTGAAATTCGCCGAAGCGCAGGCCGGGAATTGAGTTTGTCATCGGGTATCAGCTTTGGTGTGTAAGCCCCATTATATTGGGGCTAAAGGCTTGAAATGTAAACAGTCGACTTTTAACTATTCCAAGATATAGCCCAAGCAAAATGGTCATTTAACAAAAAAGCTGATCATCAAACAATCCCGCCATCAACGATAAACGCCTGCCCCGCACAGCCACGGGCGTCATTGCTGGCGAGCCATAACGTCATCGCCACTACGTCGTCGGCATCCAGCCGGAATTTCAGCGCCTGATTGTCGAGAAACTGCTTTTCAAGCTCGGGCGTGACCACCTGCGCCAGCTGTTTCGGCGTGACAATCGCACCGGGCACGATGCAGTTCACTCGTATGCCGCGCGGTCCCAGCTCCTGCGCCAGCGTGCGCGTCAGGCCGTGAATCGCTGCCTTACTGGTCGTGTAGCTCACGAAACCGGGCCGCCGCCGCATCCAGCTCACCGAACCGGTGGTGATGATTGATCCGCCGCCGCGCATCATCCGGGCTGCGGCCTGTGCGCCGAACACTTGAGGCCGCAGATTGATCGCCTGATTGTTGTCCCAGAATTCAGGCGTAAGTTCGTCGAAGGCGTGGCGCACGTCGTTAGCGGCGTTTCCGATGTATACGTCGAGCTGTCCGTTGCGCGCGTTGGCCGCTTCGCTGATGGCAGCTTGCAGCGCACTCACGTCACGGATATCGCAGTGCTGATAGCGCAGTTGCTCACTGGCGTTAATGCGGGTCATCAATTCATTGGCGCTCGCATCGTCAATGTCGAGAAAACTGACGTTCGCGCCCTGTGCGACAAAATTCTCAACTAACGCGGCGCCAATGCCGGTGGCCCCACCCGTAATAAAGACGTGTTTGCCGCGTAGTGAGGGATATTGATTGGTCAGTCGGCTCATGGTGCCTCAGGCTTTGCTGCGTACCGTGGTTCAAGAATACCCGGCGTATGCTGACTGGGCATTCGGATCGCGAAGAGTCCGCCCGCCTGCGGTTTCGCGGCAAGTTCAACGTCCGTCATGCGCGTTCTCGCGGTCGTTATGTAGAGCGTTTGCAGGTCGTCACCTGCGAACGTGCAGCAGGTGATGTTCGGCACCGGAAGCTCGATCACCGCAAGCAATTCGCCTTTCGGTGAGATTTTTTCGACACGCTCACCCGCAAAAATTGCGATATAGACATTACCCTCAGCATCGACGCAAGCCCCATCCGGTCGGCCTTCCGGCGGATTAAACGTACGCAATACACGTTGATTGCTGACGGCAGCATCATCGATGTCGTAATCAAACGCCCAGAGCACGTGGCTGGGCGTGTCGGCGAGCGTAAACGTCTTGTTGTCCGGTGAGAATGTGATGCCGTTGGCGAGAACAACGGGATTAGCTTTGGCGCTAAAACGACCATCGGTTTCCAGGCAATATACATACGCGCCCGCCTTGTCTCGCGGCTCCCACATCGTGCCTGCCCAGAAGCGTCCCACCGCGTCGCAGCGCCCGTCGTTGAAGCGCGCCCTTGTGGGGTCGTAATCGGGACTCGTGAGCAATGTCGTGTCGCCGCCAAATCGTTTGATGCGAGCGTAGCCCGAGCGCATTCCCGCGATGAATCCGCCGTGTTCGTCCTGCGCGAAACAGCCCATTTCCTGCGCTAAATCGACGCTATCGTCGCGCCCGTCTGCGGGGTCGTAGCGATGCATTTTTTTGCCCGGAATATCGACCCAGTAAATGCGCCCTTCACGAGCGTCCCAACGGATACATTCACCAAGCGTTGCGCGAGCGTCTAGCGCCAGTTCTGCTTTAAAAGTCTCAGTCATATAGATGATCTAGATGATATATATGTTTGGATTAATCTTATGATATTCTCGCAATTCGCTGACGCGGGAGCACTGTAAGCGTGGCCACCACACAGAAAACAATCGAATCCCTGCGCAGCCAGCGCTGGCTCGCTGGCGACAGCATGCGCACTTTCTCGCATCGTGCGCGGCTTGCCCAGACGGGCTGGAATCGCTCTGATTTCATGGGCCGCCCGGTCATTGGAATTATCAATACCTGGAGCGACATATCCACCTGCCATTCACACCTGCGTGAACGCGCACTAAAGGTGCGCGATGGGGTGCTGCGCGCCGGTGGCTGGCCAATTGAGCTGCCCGCGATGAGTCTGGGCGAGGTTTGGGTCAAGCCGACGACGATGCTCTATCGCAACTTCCTCGCCATGGAGACTGAGGAGCTGATCCGGTCACATCCGATTGACGGTGTCGTCCTCATGGGCGGTTGTGACAAGACGACACCAGCGCTCTTGATGGGCGCATTCTCGATGAACTTGCCCGCAATTTTCATCCCGGCGGGGGCGTCTTCGAACGCCTCGTTCAAAGGGCAAAAGGTCGGCACCGGCACGCACACCATGAAGTTCTGGAATGAACGCCGCGCCGGTCAGATGCCGGACGACGACTGGCAGGAACTGGAGAGCTGCATGACACGTAGCCCCGGCACTTGCAACACGGCAGGTACGGCGACGACGATGACAGCGGTGGCCGAAGTGCTCGGCTTTTCGCTGCCCGGCGCGCAGTCGATTCCAGCGATGGATTCGCATCATCCGCGCATGTGTTCGCAGGTTGGCGAGCGCATTGTGGCCATGGTGATGGAGGATTTAAAGCCAACCGACATTTGCTGCGAAGCAAGCTTTCACAACGCGGTGAAAACAGTGCTCGCGATTGGTGGGTCCACCAACGCCGTCGTGCACTTGCCGGCAATGGCCGGGAGGCTCGGCATCAAGCTGCCGCTCAATGTGTGGGAGCGCTACAACCAGCAGATTCCCGTGCTTGCGAACATCATGCCAGCGGGTGATGCGCTGATGGAAGATTTCTTTTTTGCGGGCGGTTTGCGCGGGTTGCTGAAGCGTATTGAGGCGCATCTGGACCCCTCAACTGGAAACGTCAACGGCAAGTCGCTCGGCGAAAACATCGCCACCGCGCAGGTCTTCAACGATGACGTGATTCGTGCGCTCGACAATCCCGTTTCGAAGCAGGCCATCGCTATTGTCACCGGCAATCTCGCGCCGCGGGGTGCGGTGATGAAGCCATCGGCCGCCTCAAAGCATTTGCTTCAACACACCGGCCCGGCCGTTGTATTCGAGAATTTCGCCGACATGCAGGCACGCATCGATTCGCCTGATCTGAAAGTGACTAAAGACTCGATCCTTGTACTGAAAAACGTCGGCCCTGTTGGTGCGCCCGGAATGCCAGAAGCCGGCAACCTGCCAATCCCGAAAAAGCTTTTGGTCGAAGGCGTGCGTGATATGGTGCGCATCTCGGATGCCCGCATGAGCGGCACTCACTACGGAACCTGTGTGCTGCATGTGTGCCCGGAAGCCGCAGTAGGCGGGCCGCTCGCGCTAGTGCGCGAAGGCGACATGATTGCGCTCGACGTCACGGCGCGCAGCATCACGCTGCAAGTTGGCACGCAGGAGCTGGAGCGCCGCCATGCCGATTGGACGGAAAGAACCCTCGCCAAACCTGCCACACTACGCTACAAGCGCAGCTACGCCGCGCTGTATCAGCAGCACGTGACTCAGGCTGATGAAGGTGCAGATTTCGATTTTCTTCAAGGCAATGAGCCACTGCCCGAGCCCACCATTTTTTGATCGCCCCTATGTCGCTTCACAACACTTTCAAGCACGCGTTACTCAAGCGCGAGCGACTGGTGGGTGCCTGGTTCATGTCGGCATCAACGGTGATGGCCGAGGTAATTGCCAACGCAGGTTATGACTTTATGGTCATCGACCTCGAGCACTCGACCGCGAGCACGCACGATTTGCACCGACTGCTACAGGCAACAGCAGAGAGCAAAACCGCAGCGGTTGTACGCATGCCTTCGCATGACAAAACTCAGGTCAAGTTTGCGCTCGATCTGGGCGCGCTATCGCTCTACTTCCCGATGGTCGGTACAGTCGATCAGGCCGTTGCCCTCGCGCGCGCCTGTCGTTATCCGCCGTTTGGTGATCGTGGCTTTGCGAGGATGCACCGAGCGAGCCGCTACAACACGATCCCGGATTACTTCGAGCGTATCAATCAGGAAGTGTGCGTGATCGCACAACTCGAGACACCGCAAGCGATGGGTAACGCGATGCAAATCGCCGGTGTGCCGGGCATCGACGGACTGTTCGTCGGGCCTGACGATCTATCGATTGCGCTGGGTCACGGGGGCGATGTGACACATCCGCAAGTCAAGGAGTTGATGGCTGAAGTCGGCGGCTTTTGTCGTCGCGCTGGCGTGCCGCTCGGTACGGTTTTGCCGACGCCAGAAATGGTTACATGGGCGTATTCGGTGGGCTACAACTTTGTTTCGCACGCCAGTGATGTCGGTCTGCTGATGAACAGCGCGAGGACCGGCATTGCCCGAATTCGCCAGCTCTCGTCGGATACGCCGATGAGCGATCCGCCCACGCAGACAGCGCCCACGTCCGCCTATTGATTTTTTGCTGCCTCATGGATTTCCCACAATTTGATCGCCTGACTTCGCTCAAACCAAGTGCCGCTGCGCCACATGAGGCTACAGGTATTTCGCTGGATGGGGCAAAGATTACGTTCTCGCTAGCGATTTGCGGCAAGGGCATTTTTCGCTTGCGTTTGAACCCGATCGCGAAACCAGACTACGGCCTCGTGTCGGTGACAAATGACGATGCGGCAACCGTAAAACAGGGAGATTCGTCGCTCTCGATCACGGCGAACGGCGCGACACTGACGCTCTCAAGCGACGCGACACACGCGGTGAGTTTGAGCTTGCAACACAAAGGCAAAATGCTTCTCACCAGCATCACCGATGAGCAATTTCGCGGTATGGCGAAACCGCTGGAAGCGACGCGTATCGCTTCTTTCGCGGTGAGCGAGAAACAGGCGATTGCAGCATTCGCCTTGTCGTCTGATACGCCTGTCTATGGCCTTGGCGAGAAGGGCGCTTCGCTCAACAAGCGCGGCCAGCTCGTCAGCTCACGCGTTGAAGACGCGCTCGGCGTCAACACCGACCTAAGCTACAAAAACACGCCGTTTGCGTGGGCGATCACGCCGAATGGATGCTGGGGAATCCTGACCCACACGACAGTCGATGTGGCCCATGGCGTCGGCTATGCACAGTGGAGCAACCGCAGCTATGTGATCATTGCCGAAGAGCCACAGCTTGATCTGTTTTTCTTTGTCGCCGATACGCCTGCGCAAATTGTGTCGCTCTATCACCAGGTCACAGGCAAGCCAGAGAACGTGCCGCTATGGTCGCTGGGCGTCTGGATCAGCCGGGCGTACTACCGTGACGAAGCGGACACATTGAAGACCGCACGCGAGTTCCGTGATCGGCAATTTCCGGTGGACGTGATTACGTTCGACGGTCGTGCCTGGCAGGACACGCCAAGGCGTTTTCACTTCAATTTCGATCCATCGCGCTATCCTGATCCGTCGCGCGTGATGGGCGAATTGAAAGCGCTGGACTACAAGATTTGCTGCTGGGAATATCCGCTGGTCTCCGTTCATCACCCGGATTACCGAACGTACGAACAAAACGGCTATTTCCTGAAAAAATCCGACGGCAGTGAGCTGATCTACGAATGGGACACCGGCAAAAAGACGACACCGTTCGGGCCGACGCTAACACCGCTTCCGCCATCCGGCCTTGTCGACTTCACCAACCCCGCTGCGTACGCGTGGTGGCGCGACGAGCACAAAAAATTGTGGGCATTGGGTGTCGACACCATCAAAGTAGATTTTGGTGAACAGGTTCCCACCGACTCACTCGCTCACAACGGCGACACCGGCGAACGAGTGCACAACGTCAACGCGCATCTGTATAACCGCTGTGTTTATGAAGCGTCACGCAATGCTTACGGCGACGAAGCCTGTGTCTGGGCGCGCTCCGGCTGGATCGGTACCCATCGACATCCACTGCAATGGGGTGGCGATCCGCAGAGCGATTGGGAAGGGCTTGCCGCAAGCGTGCGTGCTGGCCTCAATCATGGGCATTCAGGCTCGCCGTTTCATGCGACCGATGCGGGCGGTTTCTACGGCGCGACACAGCCCGAGCCTGCGCTGTATCTGCGCTGGGTGCAGGCAGCGGTCTTCGCCTCGCACATTCGAATTCACGGTATCGGTGCTCGCGAGCCGTGGTGTTTTGGTGCAGAGGTTGAGCGCATCGCGCGCGAGTTTTTCGAGATTCGCTACAAGCTGCTGCCGTACCTGCGCGGCGCCTGCGATCTCGCGGTGAAGACGGGCCTGCCCGTCATGCGCTCAATGGCGCTGATGCATCCAGATGACCGCGTCGCGCGCGCCTTTGAGCAACAGTTTTATTGCGGGCCGCACCTCATCGTGATGCCCGTTCTTAACGCCGAAGGCGATGTGGAAGGCTATCTGCCCGATCACCCCGGCGGCTGGTATGACCTATGGAGCGGCATGCACGTAGACGGCGGAGAGGTCATCACCCTCAACTACGATCTGGAACGCATTCCAGTGTTTGTGAAGGGGGGTACAGCGTTGGCGATTGGCCCGGTGGTGCAATCAACGCGGCCCCTGGAAGGTGACACGCCGGTGGTGGCGGTTGCAGAGTTTGGAGCGGCTGGGCGTGGCGGTTATGAGGTTTGCGTGCGTGGTGCTGCGCTTAGGCGGGACGGGGCAGTTTGGCGCTCGTATGGGCAGCGGGTTGTTAATGTGAAGCTATTTATGTGAGGCAGTTATCCGATACGGCTCTCCGGTGCTGTCGGAATGAAGGCGACGATGGTTGGGTCGAGCTCATGACGTCGGCAAAGATAGTTTGAGAATGTACCTTTACCTAAAGGGTTCGGCGGTTACGTATGCCAGTTGATCGACCTTTTCGTAGAACATGTCGCCAGTTCGTTGACGGTAAATATCTGGAGGGTGGCCGGTGGCAGTACATGGCGCACGCTAAATTTGCGCAATCACCTGAACACTATGTTCGAGCGTTCCTCCTGTTGTTGAAGGACGTTCAGGAGCTATTCGATTACGTTGAGCCCGCAGACAACAATCAGGGCTGCTACTCTTATCGAATTCACGCGCTGTTGCTACGCGCTTGCGTCGAGGTGGAGGCGAACTGCAAGGCAATACTCAAGGAAAATGGCTATGCCAAAGCAGGCGACTGGAATATGCGCGACTATAAAAAAGTAGAGCGAACGCATTTGTTGTCGCAATATGAGGTTTCAATTCCAAACTGGACAGGCGCAGCGGCACTTCGCAAACCATTTGCCGTGTGGAGTTCAAGCGGTGAGTTGCCCTGGTACAAAGCGTACAACACGACAAAGCATAATCGTCAGAACGAGTTTCAACAGGCAACTTTTGAACACCTGATTGACGCGGTTTGCGGCTTGCTAGTGGTTCTGTCATCGCAATTCGCGATTAACGACTTTTCGCCTGGACCGGGATATCTTTTAAGCGAAGGGCCAGATGACGGATTTGAGAACGGAATTGGCGGATATTTTCGAGTTCGATATCCTCAAAACTTTCCACCACAGCTACGGTACAACTTCGACTGGCAAAAACTAAAACTCGAAACCGATCCGTTCCAAATGTTTAACTACACGACAGTCTGAGTGATCTAGCGCGATGCGCGTCTTGTTTGGTCTAAAGCCGAAACAACCCCATCTGCTCCGCCCAATGCTCGCTCGGCGCGCGCTTGAAGCCGGATTTGGCGAATAGCTGCCAGCGTCCGATGACGAATGCGCACAGGGCGTTGGCTTGGGCGCTTGCCAATGTGCTCGAAGGCATGCCTGCGCCGGGAGCGGCCACTACCAGTTGCAGCGCCTGCTTGAGTGAAGACTCGATGCGGTCGAGCAGTTGGTTGATGCGGGTTTGCAGTCGCGCGTCTTCATGCACCAGCGCATCGCCAATCAATACGCGCACCATACCGGGATTTTTCTCGGCGAAGTTGAGCAACATGGAAACGATTTGTTGCACCTGCGCGCGACCATCGCGCTCGCTGTGTGCGATTTGATTGACCAGCGTGAAAACCGATTCTTCGATGAATTCGATAAGCGCTTCAAACATTTGCGCTTTGCTGGCAAAGTGTCGGTAGAGCGCCGCCTCAGACACACCTACTTTCGCCGCGAGCGCAGCAGTCGTGATCTTCTCACTCTGCGGCTGCTCCAGCATGGCGGCCAGCGTTTGCAGGATCTGGGTCTTACGTTCACCCGGTTTCAGTGCCATCAGCCGTTCCCCTTTTTTCGAACTCTACAGCACTGCGGCTATTAGCGTCACGATTTTTCGTCGACTACTCTGCGCGAATCATTGTGCCCACGCCTTCCGACGTAAGAATCTCCAGCAACAAAGCATGCTCAACACGACCGTCAATGATGTGAGATGTTTTAACGCCATGTTGCACCGCGTCGAGCGCACCCTGAATCTTTGGTTTCATGCCACCGCTAATTGTGCCGTCGTCAAACAGCCGGTTGATCTCGGTGAATGTCAATCCGGTCAGCAACTTGCCGCCTTTATCGAGCACACCAGGGGTGTTGGTCATCAGAACTAGTTTCTCGGCCTTGAGCGTTTGCGCCAGTTCAGAGGCAACCAGATCAGCATTGATGTTGTACGCCTGACCGTCTTCGCCAACGCCAATGGGCGCAATAACGGGAATGAAATCAGCCTTGTCGAGGTGATTGATCAGCGTCGGATCGATGTTGTAAATGTCGCCGACAAAGCCGATGTCGAGCATCTTGCCCTTTTCGGTTTCGCTTTCGACCATCATCTTGCGCGCGCGAATGAAACCAGCGTCCTGACCATTGAGTCCAACCGCCTGGCCGCCCGCCTGATTAATCAGGCCAACGATCTCCTGATTCAACTCGCCGAGCACGGCTTCAACGACGTACAGCGTTTCGTCGTCGGTCACGCGCATGCCCTGAACGAAGGTTCCCTTTTTTCCGGTTTTGCCGAGCATGTCGTTGATCTGCGGGCCACCGCCGTGCACGACCACGGGGTTCATACCGACGAGCTTCAACATCACCACATCAAAGGCAAAACTCTTCTTCAACAGCGGATCGGTCATGGCGTTGCCGCCGTATTTGATGACGATGGTCTTATCGTGAAACTGCCGGATGTAGGGCAGGGAGTCAGCAAGAATCTGCGCTCGGTCAGACGCTGTAGCGGCGGTGAGTGACATGGTGGCGTGCAATGCGAGGTGAGTAGGTATTTGCTTCGATTCTATGCAAAGACTTGCGCTACTCAAGACCTTTCGATCAGGAATTCGCCCTTCTGCCCAATGCGTTGTAATGCGTTGAAGCTATATCGTTTGCGGCCCGCGGATGAGTCTTCCGGGCATTGCGCCGGTCGCCTGTCCGTTCTCAAAAATCGTCTCGCCCGCCTTGATCGTGGCCAGATAGTCGCTGGCCTCCTGCACAATGCGGCGACCGCCTGCCGGCAGGTCGGCAATGAAATGCGGCGAATGCAGCGTCAGATTGTCATAGTCGATCAGGTTGAAGTCGGCGATGAAGCCCGGTTTGATGAGACCGAGATCATGCAGGCCATAAATGCCTGCGGTCGCGCTGGTTTGCCGCTTCCTGGCAGCCAATATCCATGACGCAGCAGGAATGCGTATAAATATTCGTTCCACGCCAACAGCAACGCGTAGGTTTCAATCGCAACAAGCGACGGTTTCATGAGCGGCAGATACACCAGCTGGAAAATTTGCATTGGCGTCGCGCCATCCATAATCGCGGCGTCGTCGAGCGCAAATGGCAACTTGGCGCTCGCCTGTTTGAGCACCCAGATCGCGTAAGGAAAGGCGAGCGTGACCATCGCGAGTTTATGCACGACGTGCCAGGGGAGGTGAAAAACGGCTTTCCAGTCGGCATGGCGGCACCTTGCGAAGGCACGGGTTATGAGGTCCGCTCGATGTCGATCCTTAAGGGCGCGCGCAATCTTGAAAACGCGAAGCTGTTTTACGATTGGGCGCTGACGCCGGACGCGCAAAAGCTCGCCGCACAGGCCAGGCAATATCAGTTGCCGTCGAACAAAAATTCGGCGCAGCCGCCAGAAGCGCCGCGCGTTGCGAATATCAAACTGATTCAGTACGACTTTAAAAAGTACGGCTCGTCGGCTGAGCGCAAGCGTCTGCTCGAGAAGTGGGAAAAGGAC
>JAYUWL010000182.1:0-12451 GCA_043753585.1 Burkholderiales bacterium | reverse complement strand
GGGCATGGTGATAGCAACGATGCGGCGCTGCATGCGGCGTTGGTTGAGGCGTTTGATCAGGCGATTGCTGTAATCCCTGCAACCGCGCCGGGTACGAGGCCAACGGTGTTCTTGCGGCTTGACGATTGATTGCCGCAGCGGACGGCAGAAATTCTTCCGCTTTACTAATGGCTTTTTCTTGAAAGCCTTATTTAAATTGGGCTAAGAGCGTATTTCTATCTAAACTCGACTTTTGATGGAAATAAGTACGATGCCCCGATTGATTGGGCTTTTCAGCGTAAAGCCATAAGGCTATTTCTGCTCGCGATGCAGCGTCGCTGTCGCTGGTGCGATTTAACGGGGCAGTTCAACACACTGAGTCGAAGACAGCGCTCGACGTGATTCAAAGGTGCATCGTTCGTGTTGGCGGCATAGAGCTAAAACGCGCTTGGCCCATTGACAATTTCAGTTTGCTTTTTTCGGTCTATGCAGTGGCAGTAGTTGGCCCGGTCGCGCTGCCATTGCGATGAGAGAAGCTCAGGTCCTCAACAGGCAGGAGCTGAGACGAGTTAAACAGCAGCAGGGAAAAGGTCGATTCGTCGTGCCTACTTACTTTGACCAAAGGTAACTTGGCTTCAATGAATTTCGTCAACTCGCCAGCCGCTCTGCTTTCGGCTTCAGCAAGCTCACGACCTGCTCTGAATATCAAGTACACATTCCCAGAGTACTGTTGCGGATCACCGAGCTCACTATTTTGATTGAGCTGCAAGCGCATTGATACAAGCCCGCTCGCTAGTGTCTTTAGCCATTTCCGAGGCTTGTCAGTTGATAGCGCAATTGCCTCGTTAAACGCATCGGGAAACGCCGCTCGCGCGTAGCGTTGCGCTATCCACTGCATCAGGACGCGAGCGTTTTCCTGTTGCAATGACTTTGCAAGATCAACTTGGCACCGCAAAAGAGACGCCTTGAGCACCAATATTTTGTGCCGAAACAGCGCACGAAGAACTCTGCCCGAACTTTCGTCTGCTCCATCAACAGGCATATCAAGAGCGCGGCTTGATTTTCGGCGGAGGAAGTTCGCCGATTGGCCGTCTTGCTCGGATTCCACACGTAACAATAGTTCGACGAACGGCTCAACAACATAGTCATTCATAACCGTGTCACAAGTCTGCGAGACTACAACTAAGCGCCGAGAGACGGGTTCCGTTCCACGCCAAACTTCGAGCAAATTTTCGATTGATAAATCCGTGTTCGCCGTGAGTAAACTCTCGCTATCTGAATCAAGGACACATGCTCCCGTTTGCCAGTCGCGCAATGTGCTTTTATTCGGCTGCAGTTCGGACATCAAAAGTTGCTACATCGCCGTTTCATCGTTGTAATCACGGTTGGAAACGGTCTGCGGCAGGCCCGCAACAAATCGTCGATAGTGGAGCTGTGTGTCGTCAGAGCGTTTCGCGACAGGTAGCAGTTCTTCTATAGCGATTTCAATGGTAGTCATAGTGCTTCCGGGCGACCTTAAGATCGATGCGAGACTCCCTTTTGACGTTGACTCATGTATCCATCGTCCCAGCGGTGCGCCGTTGCCTAAGAACAGCCATTGCTTCCATGTTCCAAAAAGCAATCTAAGGCGAGAAGCGTTGTCCTTTCGCAGTTTCTTAACTGGGGCCTTACGCCATTGGAAGAAAGTTGGTCGAGTAGCATCTAAAACGTATTGAAGATCATACAAACTAAATCGCTCGAATGTGAGTAACGCATCCAGAGCACCCCGAAAGTCTCTGGCATCCATGATCAGATTTACTTGATGCGCAGCTAATCCGCGAGCTCGTTCTTTTTTTACTTCGAACGATACAAACGGGGCATTTTTTTCAGCTATCACGAAGTCTGGGATCAGCGGAAGCGCACGATCCTTTAGACTGGGCTGTTCATCTATGGACGTTATCAGCGGCCTATCGCTGAGAAGCGTTGATGGATCAAAATCTGTCCCCGTAATGAAACTAGTGGGGATGTGCAGCGTAATGACATGTGCTCCTCGTATGTCATTAGCGTGAGGCGATTGCACCCATTTGTCCTGAGTAGCTTGTGACGGCGAGGGGACCGGTATCAAAAACGGGGACAACGAATCAGTCGTGCCTTGAGACTTCGGGAAATTAACGGGCGAAACATTCATGGCGCAGACCACGCGCTAATTGCATCCGTAGTGACGGCTGCCATAAATATTTGTTTCCCAGCTGCATGCAGCTTGGTCATATCTTCGACAAGACCGAACGCACCCACTTTTGCGGGAATCTCAAGGACGTGAAGCGCATTAATCAATAAAAACGTGAATCGGTTACGGGCGTCGGCCTGTAATAAATCCCGCGCGACCACTTGCGGTTTCGACAAAGCCAATGCTATCGGGTCAAAGCCAGGCGGGAGTACGTTGCCTACCTCATGGTGAAGATGAGCAACGGCAATATGATGCGGGTCGGCACCGACAAACTGATATACCTCCTGTGCCATTTGAAGCTTGCCGTCAACATTGGTTGCAGAAGGTTGCCACGGCCGTAGGCTTGGTACTAAAACATGGGAAGCAGCCCGTTTTCCGCTCGGACAAAACAGATCAATAGTTTGAAAACTAGTTTGTGCCACGTGCGCTATTTCCAGAGCAGCCAATATGTCCTTTGCGGTTTCCGCAAACGCCAAAATAAAATCTTGCGATCCGACGTATTTCACCGTTTGACAGGTAATTGAATTCGCATTGATTCGAACCCCGAGCGTGTTGTCGGCACTTGCGTAAACAAATGCAGTAGTCCCTCTTGGAGCGCTACCGGCGCCAGTGACTTGTAAATTGAAATCCTGAGAAAACCGTGGAAAACGTTCCAAAATCGCCGAGTGAGCTTTACCGATACGGTTAGCTAAGTCCATTAAAGGCGGAAAAGCGACGACCGCCTGCACGAACGCAAGCGGTGCGTTAGCCCAAGTGCCCAAATGGCGTTTTTCAGTATTCATAGGGCGTAAGTTAAGGTTAACTTGACGCAATGTCAAGTTACAGGCTCGATAATGAGGCACGCTCGTCTCGTGCGGTTCATGCGCAGTCGTTGCGCACCAACTCAGCCGCGGTACCAGCCAAAATCATATCTCGCGTCCAAAGCGTTACCTTCGAAAGCTTCGCAGACGCCAGGTGAGCGGCAACAAATCCAACACCGCGCCGCATGAGTTTGTGTTGCTCGATCATCGCGAGCGCTTCGTCATTGGCGGCGACTGCTGCCTGCGGAAGCAATCGCAGATGCGCGATGATCGTGCCGTTGCGCAGATTGCCGGAGGCTAATTCGCCGAACACCCTTCGACAGGCTCAGGACGAACGGTGCCGGGCAGCGCACTCCGTTGTTGTTGGAATTTCCACTCCGTTAACATGCACCTCCCGCCACCACGACGTCGGTCTGCGGCGCAGCACAGATGAGTAAAGCTTTCACCAAAGAAAATCCCGACGCGCCGGACGACGGCGAGCTTGACGTCGATGACATCGTGTTGCCTGCGTTGCCTGCGGGTTCAAAAAATTACATGACGCCGGGCGGGCATGGTCGTTTGAAGGCGGAGCTGGAGCATTTGACGGTGGTGGATCGTCCAGAGGTGACACGCATTGTGTCGTGGGCGGCGAGCAATGGCGACCGCAGCGAAAACGGCGATTACCTTTACGGCAAACGGCGGCTGCGCGAGATTGATCGGCGCACCCGTTACTTGATCAAACGGCTCGACGCGGCGGAGGTGATTGACCCCGCCAATCGCGACATTGACCAGATATTTTTTGGCGCGACGGTGACGGTGGTCAATCTTCGCGGCGAAGAACGCACCGTTTCCATCGTCGGCCTGGACGAGGTTGATCCGCAGCGCGGTTATGTGGGTTGGGTGAGCCCGATTGCGCGCGCGCTGAGCAAGAGCAGTGAGGGCGATGTTGACCTGCCGACACTTGCGGGTCATTCACGAAGTCAAACACCCTATTCAGTAAAAAAAGGTGGCTTTCCCCCGCCTCTCTGTTTCGATTCCGGTCAACCTTCGACCGTGCCAATGCGCGATTAGGTCAGCCGCCGCCACCCTGTTCGTTTTGAAAATAGGGCGGCGAGTTGCGCTGAGTCGCGCGCGGGAAAGGATAATGTTGTCCGTGCTCAGCACTGACGCGTTTTTCGACGCGCATTAAGCAACTGTTCGCCGCTCCCTTTTAACCCTGAGGCCCATCACCTTGAACGCAGTAACTCAAGCCCCCGCTACCCATCACATCGATACCGCTAGCGCAGACCGCGTGGGTGCCTTCGGTAGCGGCAAGGACGTTCGCCGCGTTGAGGACGATCTGCTGCTCAAGGGCTTGGGGCAATTTACAGATGATGTGACGGCTGACGGGCTGACGCAACTTTTCTTTCTGCGCTCTCCCTATGCGCACGCGGACATCGCCTCAATCGACGTTCGGGCGGCGCTGGCGATGCCGGGTGTGCTGCTGATCGTCACCGGGGCTGATCTGGTCGCGGCGGACGTGAAGCCTGTGCCAGGTGTCTCGGGGTTTATGCGCGCGGATGGGACGCCCGCGCGATCTGCGCCGCGTCATGCGCTTGCCGTGGGTCGGGTTCGTTTTGTCGGCGAACCGGTGGCAGCTGTGGTTGCGCAAACGCTGGAGCAGGCGCGGCTTGCGGCTGAGGCGATTGACGTGAGTTACGAGGCACTGTCGGTGGCGGTTCATCTGGAGGACGCGACCGCGCCTGGCGCGCCGCTGATGTGCGAAGAACTCGGCGACAACATCGCGGCTGAAATGCGTCACGGCAATGCGAAGGCTACGGCTGAAGCGTTTGCTGCCGCAAAGCACGTCGTCAAATTGAATCTGATGAATCAGCGCGTGTCCGCTTTCTCGCTGGAACCGCGCAGCGTGCTTCACACATTTGATGAGGCCAGCGGACGACTGACGATTCGCATGAGCAGCCAGATGCCGTCGGGCTTGCGCGATACCGTCTGTGGTGCGCTCAACATTCCCAGGGAGCAGGTGCGCGTGGTGGTGGGCGATGTCGGCGGTGGCTTTGGCATGAAGACCGGGGCCTATCCAGAAGACGTGGCGGTCGCGTTTTGCTGCCGGTCGTTGAAGCAACCGGTGAAATGGATTGGTGAGCGCGGCGAAGAGTTTGTGTCGGCGGGGCATGGTCGCGATGTTGCGTCCGTAGCTGAACTGGCGCTTGATGAGCACGGCAACATTCTGGCGCTACGAGTGGTGAGTCAGGCCAATATCGGCGCCTACGCAACGGGGGTAGCCGTGGCGATTGCGTTGATGATTGGCCCCTGGGTGCAGACCAGCGTGTACGACGTCCCGTCCATCGACTTTCACTTCAAGGGCGTGCTCACGAACACCGCGCCGATTGGTGCTTATCGTGGCGCGGGGCGGCCAGAGGCCATCTTCATCATGGAGCGGCTGATGGACGAAGCTGCCCGGCAAATCGGCATGGACCGCATTGAATTGCGCCGTCGCAATTTCATTCAGCCCAGCCAGATGCCCTACGCGAACCCGATGAAGCAGGTGTACGACAGCGGCAAGTTTGAGCAGGTGATGAATCAGGGGCTGGCGCTGGCGGACTGGGCGGGTTTTGCAATGCGCGAAGCCGAGTCGAAACAACGCGGCAAGCTGCGCGGACTCGGCATCGCCACGTTTCTGGAGTGGACCGGTGGCAACGCGTTTGAAGAGCGCGTCACGGTCACGGTGAAGCCTGAAGGCATCATCGAGGTGTTCTCCGCCGTACAGGCAATGGGGCAGGGGATTGCGACGACGCTGGCGCAATTGGTGGTCGACAGTTTTGGTGTGCCTATGGACAAAGTGCGCATCGTGCTCGGCGACACGGATCGCGGCGATGGCTTTGGCAGTGCGGGCTCCCGCTCCATCTTTACCGGTGGCTCTGCAGTGCGTATCGGCTCTGAGCGCACGATTGATGCCGCCAGGCAATTGGCTGCGGATGAACTGGAAGTTGCGGCGGGCGATTTAAGTTATGCCGACGCGACGTTTACCGTCTCCGGGACGGACATTTCGATTGATTTGTTTGCGCTGGCTGCGAAGCAAACGGGCCGACGTATTTTTGTGGAATCCACGAGCACGGTTGCCGGACCTTCGTGGCCGAACGGTTGCCACATTTGTGAAGTGGAAATTGACCCCGACACCGGCCATGTCGAGGTGGTCGCATATTCATCAGTCAACGACGTCGGACTCGTCATCAACCCGATGATCGTGCGCGGTCAGCTTGACGGCGGCGTGGTGCAAGGGCTCGGGCAAGCGTTGTGCGAACGTCTGCAATACGATCGCGAAAGCGGGCAATTAGTCACTGGCAGCATGATGGACTATGCGGTGCCGCATACGGACATCATGGGCCCGATGACACACGAGCTCGATCAATCGACGCCATGCCTGAACAACCCATTGGGCGTGAAAGGCGTAGGCGAGCTCGGCACGATTGGCGCGACGCCAGCGGCAGTCAATGCGGTTGCCGACGCGCTCGCCCGCAATGGTATGGCTGCGAAGACACCTCTGTTGCAAATGCCGCTGACGGCGATGCGCGTGTGGGAGTTGATGCGCGCTGCTTGACTATTCACATTTGCGCACCGGCAAATGCCTTTTTTCGTGCAGGCGGGCGCCGATAAGCTTATTGCGACTGGTGAGGAAATACTGCCACAGCCTTAGAGTAGGATAGTACCTACACAAAGCTTAGCGCTTGCCTGACCTGAATGGCGCTGATGCGGGCGAATAATCATTGCACCAAACGCGGATGCAATTTGCTCTGTGTAATCGTTAAAAGGAATATTCGTCATGCTCTATACGGTAGCCGTCATACTTCTGGTTCTGTGGGCTCTTGGTCTGGCGACCTCATTTACCGCCGGTGGCCTGTTGCACATCCTTTTGGTTGTCGCCGTGGTGATGGTGATTTTCCAGGTCATATCAGGCCGCCGGGTCGGCTAGCTGTTACTCGAAAACGCGGTTTGCCCGGGGCGATGATGTCGCCCGTGCACCGCGCTTGTCAGTCGGCGTTTTTCGGGTCGTTTTAATGTGTGTAATGCGCTCAGACGCCAGTGATTGATGAATTGTCAGCGCCTTACAATGGGTTGACATTACCCTTGCACGACCAAAGTGACAATCGCAATTTCTGGCGTCCGCGCCATCGCCATCGATCTTGATGGCACCCTCCTCGACACGATTCCTGATCTTTGCAGCGCCGTCAATCGCACGCTAGCGGAGCTGGGTTTTGCTGAATTGCCATTGCAAGTAGTACAGTCGTTCGTCGGCAAAGGGCTGGGCGAACACATGCGTAAATCATTACTCACGGTGCTCACGCGCGAGCCCACCGCGGACGAAAAAGCGCACGCGATAGCGCTCTACAAAAAGCATTACGCCGCGCATATTGCTGACCAGACCAGGATTTATCCGGGGGTGGTGGAAGGGCTCGATCTCTTCAAGGCGCGAGGTCTCAGGATGTCCGTGGTGACCAACAAATGGACCGTTTATACCGAAACTTTGCTTGCGTATTTCAAGCTCGCGCCGTATTTCGATCATCTCGTCTGCGGCGACACTTTGACTACGGGCAAGCCTGATCCCGGCATGATGTTCTATTCGGCGGGGCGCTTTGGGGTGCATCCACGCGAGATGCTGATAATCGGAGATTCGGGCAATGACAGCCGCGCGGCGCAAGCAGCAGGCTCGCCTGTGGTGCTCATGACGTATGGCTACAGCGAAGGCGAAAACGTTGTCGATTTGCACGCAAACGCAATCGTGGGTACATTTACAGACATTCCTGCACTGCTCCACACCTAGGTCGGGCGAAAAAAGCACTTAACATGTTCCTGTCAGTCCGTTCTTGGTGGCAAGGCTCTGGAGGTGGTTGGCGTTAGCCATCCCATATTGCCTTTGCGCGCGTTGCGAGCGCCCGCGTTTTACTCAAGCACTGCAAGCTTGCAGCCCAAGCACTGCAAGCTTGCAGCCCAAGCCCCGCGAGCTTGCTCAAAACGCCGCAACCAAGAACCTGAATCTGACCCGTCCCACCGCGTAATCTGCTGCGGGACACACTCTACGGAACTGTTGCATCATGACCGAACAAGAATTTTTGAAGCTTGCTCAACAAGGCTTCACGCGTATCCCGCTCGTTGAGCAAACGCTTGCCGACCTCGATACGCCACTGTCGATTTACCTGAAACTCGCGAACGATCGCTACACCTTTCTGCTTGAGTCGGTAGTCGGTGGAGAGCGCTTTGGCCGCTACAGCTTTATCGGGTTGCGCACGCGCACCCGAATCGAAGTGCGTGGCAACGAGATCACACACATCACGCCGCTGGGACCCAACAAGCAGACGGTTGCCGATCCGCTCGATTACATCGCGGCGTATCAGGCTCAGTTCAAGGTGGCCACGATTCCCGGTTTGCCGCGATTCTGCGGTGGTTTGACCGGATACTTTGGTTTTGAAACCGTTGGCTACATTGAACCGCGGGTGGGCAAGCGGTATGCCGAGCAGCCCCGCATTGACCAGATGGGTGTGCCGGACATTCTGCTGTTGCTGACGGAAGAATTGGCCGTCGTCGACAGTCTGTCGGGAACCATCTCGCTGATTGTGTACGCTGATCCTTCGAAGCCTGACGCGTTTCAGCGCGCGACGGAGCGCCTCGCCGAGCTACGTGCCAAATTGCGCGAACCCGCGAAACTGCCCCTGCAACACGCGTCCACCGTGGTTGATGCGCAATCGCAAATGAGTCAGGCGGCCTTTGTTGCTGCGGTGCAAGTCTGCAAGGACTACATCGCGGCGGGCGACTGCATGCAGGTGGTGCCGTCGCAACGCATGGTGATGGATTTTCCGGAGCCACCGATCTCGCTTTATCGGGCCTTGCGGACGTTGAACCCGAGTCCCTACATGTTTTTCTACAACTTTGGCGATTTCCACGTCGTCGGCGCGTCGCCTGAAATTCTGGTGCGCAAAGAGGGCGAAACGGTCACTGTGCGCCCGATCGCGGGCACACGCAAGCGAGGGGCTACGCGTGCGGAAGATGACGCGTTGGCGGCTGAACTTTTAGCCGACGAGAAGGAGCTGGCCGAGCATTTGATGCTGATCGATCTTGGCCGCAACGACGTCGGTCGCATCGCGAAAACGGGCTCGGTCGTGGTCAAAGACAAGATGATCATTGAGCGCTACTCACATGTGATGCACATCGTGAGCAACGTCGAAGGTATTCTGAAGCCTGGTATCAACAATATCGACGTGCTGCGCGCCACATTTCCGGCGGGCACGTTGTCCGGCGCGCCGAAGATTCGCGCGCTGGAAATCATCCACGAAGTCGAACCGGTCAAGCGCGGCGTTTACGGTGGCGCGGTGGGTTACATGAGCTATCAGGGCGACATGGATATGTGTATCGCCATTCGCACGGCTGTGATTCAAAACGGCAAGCTCTATGCGCAGGCGGGTGCGGGTATCGTGCACGATTCGGTGCCGACCAAGGAGTGGGAAGAGACTCTGCAGAAGGCGCGCTCAGTGTTGCGCGCAGCGGAGATGGTGCAAAAAGGCCTGGATGGAGCCCAATCATGAAAGTTGTCGACCTACGCAGCGACACCGTCACCCGTCCCACGCCCGCCATGATCGCGGCCATGAGCGCCGCGCCGGTCGGCGATGACGTTTGGGGCGACGACCCGACGGTGAATCGTTTGCAGGCGATGACCGCCGTGATCACGGGCAAGGAGGCCGCGCTGTTCTTCCCGTCCGGCACGCAAAGCAACCTCGCTGGATTGATGTCGCATTGCGACCGCGGCGACGAATACATCGTCGGCCAGATGGCGCACACCTATCGCTGGGAAGGCGGCGGCGCTGCGGTGCTGGGCAGCATTCAGCCGCAACCGCTGGAGCAGGAGGCAGATGGCACGATGCCGCTTGCCAAAATTGCCGCGGCGATCAAGCCGTTCGGCCCCGGCCTTGGAACGCATTTCGCGCGCACGAGGCTGCTGGCGCTGGAGAACACATGGGGCGGTCGCGTGCTGCCGCAGACCTACGTGCTGGAGGCGGCGGCGCTCGCTCGCAGTAGGGGGTTGAACGTTCATCTAGATGGCGCGCGTGCGTTTAATGCGGCCGTTGCGAGCGAAACGACGATTGCTGAACTTCTAGCGCCGTTTGACTCGGCGTCGCTGTGCCTTTCAAAAGGGCTCGGCGCACCGGTCGGTGCGCTCCTTGTCGGACAACGTGCTTTCATCGAGCGCGCGCATCGCTGGAGAAAGCTGCTGGGCGGTGGCATGCGGCAGTCAGGTTATCTCGCCGCAGCGTGTATCTACGCCCTTGAGAACAACGTTGAAGGTTTGCACGACGATCATGCGAATGCCGCTGCCCTCGCGGCTGGATTAGGCGAGATCGCAGAAATCACCGTGCTTGCGCAGGCGACAAATGTGGTTTTTCTGAATATTCCGGAAATACACACGAAGCCACTGGAAGACTTCGTGAGATCGCGCGGAATGCTGATGCAAGGCGTTTACGCCGCACGTCTCGTGACGCATCTCGACGTCTCGCGTGACGACGTCAATCACTTTGTAGCTGCGGTGAAAGACTACTTCGCCGGAGCGGCAACGTGATTCTGCTCATCGACAATTACGACAGCTTTACCTACAACCTGGCGCAATATTTCGGGGAGCTGGGTCAGGAGGTCGAAGTCATCCGCAACGACGCGATTGATCTCGTTGGTGTCGCTGCCAAGAAGCCCGAACGCGTTGTCATTTCTCCAGGCCCCTGCACACCGAACGAAGCGGGAATATCGGTGCCGCTGATCAAGGAATTTGCGGGCAAACTGCCGATTCTCGGTGTCTGCCTCGGTCATCAAAGCATTGGCACAGCGTTTGGTGGAAACATCATTCGTGCGCAACGTGTGATGCATGGGAAAACCTCCGCCGTCAGCCACAATCGACAGGATTGTTTCGCCGGCATTCCGACACCGTACACCGTGGTGCGTTATCACTCGCTCGTGATCGAACGCTCAACGCTGCCTCCGGAACTCTCCATCACGGCCGAGTCCGACGATGGCGAGATCATGGGGGTGCGTCACAAAACGCTGCCGGTCTGGGGCGTGCAGTTTCATCCTGAGTCGATCATGACCGAGTACGGCCACGATCTTTTGCAAAATTTCCTGAGTTTGTAGGCCCGTCGAATCATGCCAATATCCATTTCAGAAGCGATCCAGCGCACCGTCGATCACCGCGAAATTTTTGAGGACGAAATGTTGTCATTAATGCGCAAACTCATGAACGGCGAGTTCACACCAGCACAGGCTGGGGCATTGCTCACCGGCCTGCGCGTCAAGAAGGAAACCATCGGTGAAATCGCTGCTGCCGCCAAGGTAATGCGCGAACTCTCGACCAAAGTGTCGGTAGACAACGAGCCCAATCTCGTCGATATCGTCGGCACGGGTGGCGACCTTTCGCACACCTTCAATATCTCTACGGCCTCAACATTCGTAGCAGCAGCAGCAGGCGCTAAGGTCGCCAAGCACGGTAATCGCGGCGTGTCGTCCAAGAGCGGGGCTGCCGATGTGCTGGAGTCGCTCGGCGTGAACATCATGTTGATGTCCGATCAGATCGCGCAATGCATACGCCAGACCGGTATTGGCTTCATGTTCGCACCCAATCATCATCTGGCGATGAAGGCCGTCGCACCGATTCGCCGTGAACTGGGGGTAAAGACGATCTTCAACATCCTGGGCCCGTTGACCAATCCGGCCAGCGCTCCGAACACCATGATGGGCGTTTTTCACTCTGATCTGGTGGGCATTCAGGTGCGGGTGATGCAGCGTCTTGGCGCACAGCATGTGATGGTCGTACATGGCCGTGATTCGCTGGACGAAATTTCGCTGGGCGCAGGAACATTGGTTGGAGAATTGAAAGACGGCAAGATCACCGAGTATGAGATTCATCCTGAGGACTTCGGCTTCACCATGAGTGCGACGCGTAACCTGCGTGTGGATACGCCCGAGCAGTCGAAGTCCATGCTGCTCTCGGCACTCGATGGCGCAGATTCGCCAGCGCGCAACGTCGTGCTGCTAAATGCCGGTGCTGCGCTCTATACGGCCAACGTGGCACCGACTTTGCGCGACGGTATTGGGCTTGCGCGCAAGGCCATTGAGAATGGGGCTGCACGCAGGAAAGTGGATGAATTTGCTGCGTTTACGCAGTCCTTCAGAACGAAACCTTTTGTTGCATGAGCGATATTCTCAACAAAATCATCGCGACCAAGCACGATGAAATTGCGGCAGCGATGCGGATGAAACCGCTGTCAGCAGTGCGCGCCGAAGCAGAGGCCCGTCGCGACGCGGGCGATTTTCGTGACTTTGCAGGGGCGATTGAAGCGAAGATCGCGGCAGGCCAAAGTGCGGTGATTGCTGAAATAAAAAAGGCGAGCCCCAGCAAAGGCGTTCTGCGCGAAAACTTCATCCCCGCCGACATTGCGAAAAGCTACGAAGCGGGTGG
>JAYUWL010000181.1:0-4157 GCA_043753585.1 Burkholderiales bacterium | reverse complement strand
CAGAAGGGCGTAGTGCTCGAGTCCTTCGTTGTCACGAAGAAAAATATCATCGTGCGCGAAAAGCGCGAACTGCTGGAACGCCTGCGCGTACTCGATCTCGACGGTAAATTTGTACGCGATCTGCCAGCGCCCGAGTTCGGCAGCGTCACAAACATTGGCTATGACCGTGACAGCAACACGCTGTACGCCGCACTCGCCACCTTCACCGCACCGTTCAAGCTCTACAAGCTTGACGCCGACAAGCTTCAATGGCAATTTTTGTATCAGGACGAATCGGTACTCGACACCAAAGATATTGAGACGAAGCAGGTGAACTTCACCAGCCGCGATGGCACCAAAGTGCCCATGTTCCTGAGCTACAAAAAGGGCATCAAACTCGATGGCGGCAATCCGACCGTGATCTACGGCTATGGCGGATTCAACGTCGGTATCAACGTGGGCTATCTCGGTGCGTTTGCCACCCTGATCAACCGTGGCGTCGTCGTCGCCCAGCCCGGCCTGCGCGGTGGCGATGAATATGGTGAGGCATGGCATGAAGGCGGCATGCTCGGCAACAAGCAAAACGTGTTTGATGACTTCTACGCAAGCGCCGAATGGCTGATCAAGGAGGGCTATACCAACGCAAAAAAGCTGGTCGCATTTGGTGGCAGTAATGGCGGTTTGCTGGTCGGCGCGGCAGCGACGCAACGGCCTGATTTGTTCAGGGCGATTGTCTGCACCGTCCCGCTTCTCGACATGGTCCGCTATCACAAATTCCGCATTGCCCGCTACTGGATCCCCGAATATGGCGACCCGGATAAAGCAGCTGATTTCGCCTGGCTCTTGCGTTACTCGCCGTATCACAACATCCGCGTCGGCGTGAGCATGCCAACGATGCTCGTGATCGCAGGAGAGAACGACACGCGCGTCGATCCGCTGCATGCGAAAAAATTTGTAGCACTGGCTCAGGCGAATCTGGGTCAAACCAATCCGGTCATGCTCAAAATGGACTATGACTCCGGCCACGGCAGCGGCAAATCCACCGCGCAACAGGTTGAAGATCGCGAGACCTGGTTGCGCTTCATCCTTGCGATGACGAAATGAGAAAGACTACCTGTAAATTTTAAGCATCGCAGCATTACCGCCGTCGTTGCCGCCGCTCTCTTATCCGAAGCACCCGCAGCACCCGCAGCACAAGTCTCTCAAGTCCCGGCGACGCCCCCCGAACCAGCGAAAGGGTCGGTCGGTCAGCTAACCTGGCTCGCGGGTTGCGGGCAGGGCAACGAAGCGTGGTTCTCGTCCCGCGGCGGCAGCGTCGTGGGGGTCGGTCTCACCTGTCTTGATGACAAAACCATCACCTCGGAAGCGATGCCCATGTACGACGCCATCGCGGCGCAGACTTTGGTTTCAACAAGATTGACTGCGCGGGGCTCGTCTCACCGAAACTGAAAGAAACCAGAGAGCTGGAGAAGAAGTAGCTTTTCACTGAAAGCGCCGCTTTTTAAGGGCTGAATGCGGATTTAAACGAAAGTTGATAAGAGCGATTTCCCGTGACTAAATCGCAATCAGACTGGAACGTAGCGAAAAGTTGTACATAACAAGATTGATTTCGCATGCCGCCAGAAGAGCGCCAGCGATGTCAGTTCGGTTTATAATATTGGGCTTACTTCGATAAAACCATGCGTTTTTCGGGGGGTGGTTGATTTAGTTCACACCATTTCTCTGGTTGACGATTAAAAAGAGAACAGGACATTTTTATGGCATTGACGCCAGCACAATCCGCAGCCATCATCAAAGAGCACGGTCGCTCAGCGAACGATTCCGGCTCGACCGAAGTGCAAGTCGCACTGTTGACCGCCAACATCAACTTTTTGGCCGGCGACCACTTCAAAGTTCACACTAAAGATCACCACAGCCGTCGCGGCCTGCTCAAGATGGTCAATAACCGTCGCGCGCTCCTCGCGTACCTGAAAAACACCGACCGCGCCCGCTATCAAGCGCTGATCGAAAAGCTCGGCCTGCGCAAGTAATTTGCCGCACCTGTAGTTGCAAACAAGGCCGCTTCTCTCTCGCAGAGTGCGGCCTTTTGTTTTTTCCTGAGCCGATGTTTCCGTGCGAAGCGGAAACATCGACACAGTTTCACGACGAACCAACGACCGCGCAAAAAGGCGCATTAAAAAGAAAGGTACCAGCCGATGCTGACCGCAACCACCAAGTCCATTCAATATGGCGCGCACACTTTAACCCTTGAAACCGGCGAAATCGGACGTCAGGCCGACGCCTCGGTGCTCGTGCGCTACGGCGACACCGTTGTGCTCGTCACCGCCGTCGCCAAGACCACCGTCAAGGAAGGCCAGGACTTTTTCCCGCTGACCGTTGACTATCAGGAAAAGACCTACGCCGCTGGCAAAATCCCCGGTGGTTTCTTCAAGCGTGAAGGCCGCCCAAGCGAAAAAGAAACGCTCACTTCACGCCTGATTGACCGCCCGATTCGTCCGCTGTTCCCGGACGGTTTCTACAACGAAATACAGGTCATTGCGACCGTGATGTCGCTCGATCCTGAGATTGATTCCGATATCCCGGCAATCATCGGCGCATCCGCTGCGCTCTACCTCGCTGGCGTGCCGTTCGCGGCACCCATCGCCGCTGCCCGCATCGGTTATGCCGACGGTCAGTACATCCTGAACCCGTCGATGACCGAGCGCAAGACCTCGGAGATGGATCTGATCGTTGCCGCCACCGAGACCGCTGTGATGATGGTGGAATCCGACGCGACCGAACTGCCCGAAGCTGTCATGCTCGAAGCAATCTGGTGGGGCCAGGCGCAACAACAACCGGTGATCGACATGATCATGGCACTAGGCGAAGTGGCTGGCAAACCGTCATGGGACTGGCAACCTCCGGCGAAGGACGAAGCACTCGTCGCAAAGATTGTTGAAATCGCGGGTCCCGGCTACGACGAAGCCTACAAAATCAAATCGAAGAGCGCCCGTAGCGCGAAGCTCAAAGAAGTGGCTGCTGCCGCCGAGGCCGTGCTGATCCCGGCCGACGCCAACAGCGCCACCAAAAACCACATCCGTAACGAAATGTTCGCACTCGAAGCGAAGACCGTTCGTGAGCAAATCCTGCGCGGCGAGCCGCGCATCGATGGTCGTGACACGCGCACCGTTCGCCCGATCTCGATCCGCACCGGCGTGCTGCCACGCGCCCACGGCTCGGCGCTGTTCACCCGCGGCGAAACACAGGCGCTGGTCGTTGCTACGCTCGGCACCAAGCAGGACGAGCAGATGATCGACGCGCTCGCCGGTGAGTACCGCGACCGCTTCATGATGCACTACAACATGCCTCCGTACGCCACCGGCGAAACCGGTCGCGTCGGCACACCAAAGCGTCGCGAAATCGGCCATGGCCGTCTCGCTAAACGTGCACTGGTTGCCGTTCTTCCAGCAGAAAAAGACTTCTCGTACTCGATGCGCGTCGTCTCGGAAATCACCGAATCCAACGGTTCGTCGTCAATGGCTTCGGTCTGCGGCGGCGCACTCGCGATGATGGATGCAGGCGTGCCATTGAAAGCACCCGTGGCCGGTATCGCCATGGGCCTGATCAAGGAAGGCACGCGCTTCGCCGTGCTGACCGACATCCTCGGTGACGAAGATCACCTGGGCGACATGGACTTTAAAGTCGCCGGTACGGATCGCGGCATCACGGCATTGCAAATGGACATCAAAATCCAGGGCATTACCAAAGAAATCATGGGCGTTGCGCTGGCACAAGCCTACGAAGCGCGCAAACACATCCTCAACATCATGCAGGAAGCCGTTCCGCACGAGCGCACCGAGATGAGCGCCTATGCGCCACGCATGATCACCTTCAAGATCAATCCGGAAAAAATCCGTGACGTGATCGGCAAAGGCGGCGCAGTGATTCGTGCCCTGTCGGAAGAAACGCATTGCCAGATCAACATCGAAGACGACGGCACCATCACCATCGCCTCGCCGAATGGTGAAGACCTTGCCGAATGTAAAAAGCGCATCGACGGTATCACCGCTGAAGTTGAAGTGGGCCGCGTCTACGAAGGGCCGATCATCCGCATCATGGACTTTGGCGCCGTGATCCAGTTGCTGCCAGGCCGTGACGGGCTGCTGCACATTTCGCAAATCGCGAATGAGCGCGTGAAC
>JAYUWL010000180.1:0-12535 GCA_043753585.1 Burkholderiales bacterium | reverse complement strand
TTCGCTGATCGGCATCGCCTGCACGCCAGCGGTTGCCGCTGACGTCGGCGGCCTTGCACCGACCTACTCGCTGCCCACCGCCGCCGGGAAGGTCGACACGGCAAGCCTCAAAGGCAAGCTGGTTTACCTGGATTTTTGGGCATCGTGGTGTGTTCCCTGCAAGCAGTCATTCCCGTGGATGAACGACATGCACGCGAAGTACGGCAACCGCGGCCTGCATGTGCTCGCGATCAACGTCGACGGCAAACAGGCGGACGCCGACAAATTTCTGGCAATGGTGCCCGCAAAATTCCAGGTGGCATTCGATCCGGCAGGCGTGACGCCCAAGCAATTTGCGGTGAAAGCGATGCCCACGTCGTACCTGATTGACGGCGAGGGCCGCGTGGTTTACCTGCACTCGGGCTTCCGTGAAAGCGACCAAAAATCCATCGAGGCTGCGATTGTTGCCGCCCTCGACGCCATAAAAAAAAGGTAACCCGATGAAGTCAAATTTCAGGTGCTTGCTGCTTGCACTACCTGCGGCCACCAGCATCGCGTTGCTGTCCGGCTGCGCCATACAGCCGCCGCAACCGTGGGAAAAGGCCAATCTTGCACGCAGGGAAATGACCATGGACGCCGATCCGCTCGATCAGGCGTTCACGCAACACATTTATTTCAGCAAGGAAAGCGCTTCCGGCGGTTATGGTGTGGGTGGAGGTGGTTGTGGCTGCAACTAATCGACAACCAACCGTCAAGCCGGAACCGACTGCAGCTGTGCCCCGGAAACGGGTTAGCGCGATCACGTTGGCGGCGCTGGCGCTACCCGGCGTAATGGTGGATGCTGCCCGCGCCGACAGCGCGCCCGAAGATGGCGTGATTTCAGCCAAATTGCAGGTGTACAAGGACTCGCAACCGAACCTTGATCGTATCAAGGTGATTGCGCCTTCGCTTTATATCGTGGCTCCCGTCGCGGGCGTCTGGTCGGTCGAAGCCTCCGTCGTTCAGGACAACATTTCTGGCGCTTCTCCGCGTTGGCACACCAGCGTTGCCGGCGCTTCGCGCATGGAAGATCGACGCGTCGCATCCGACGTCAAACTTACGCGTTACTTCGAGCGCGCCGCCATCGGCGCGCGCTTCAGCTACTCTGACGAAAACGATTACCGCTCGAATGCGATTGCGCTGGACGGACGCTATTCGAGTGCCGACAACAATACGACCTGGGTGGCGGGCATCGGCGCTTCACGCGACGCGATCAATCCGGTGAACCAGATCGTCGAGAACGAGCGCAAGAACGCGGTCGAGGGCATGATCGGCGTCGTGCAGGCACTTAGCAAAAACGATCTCGCACAGTTCAATCTGACCCATGTTCGCGGTCGTGGCTATTTCAATGATCCTTACAAGCTCGTCGACCAGCGCCCGCGCGACAAGAACCAGACGATTGGCCTTATCCGCTGGAATCACTTTATTGAAGGCAACAGCACCACCGTTCGCAGCAGCTACCGCTTCTACAACGACAGCTTCGGCGTCCAGGCACACACGGTGCAAGCTGAATGGGTCGTTCCGCTGAGTGAGCGCTTCTTCATCACGCCGTCGGCGCGCTACTACACGCAGCGACAGGCTCGGTTCTACTTCAATCCGGTGTATGACCCCGAGATCGGTGCGCCCTATCCTGCGGGATATTCCGAGAACCCGCCGACATACTATTCGGCTGATGCGCGCCTGTCTTCCTATGGCGCGCTTACGCTGGGCAGCAAGTTTGAATGGCGTATCGACAAACTGTGGAGCGTGGATCTCAAATATGAGCTGTATCAACAGCGCTCTTCGTGGCGCCTTGGCGGCGGCGGGTCACCGGGTCTCCAGCCGTTTCGCGCACAGTTCGCGCAAATCGGGATCAGTCGTCGGTTCTAGATTCCTGCACCAGGAGTCGCCTGCCTGCTTTCGGAGCGCGCGTGTCTGAACGCGAAGGATTCGCCTTCGAGTTCACAGCGATGGCCAGCCCGTGCGAGATTCGCCTTGCCGGGGTTTCGCTCGCGGACGCGGAGCGTTTGGCGCATGCTGGCATTGCTGAGGTTCGTCGTATCGAAGCGAAGTATTCGCGCTACCGGGGTGACAGCGTTCTGTCGCAGATTAACGCGGCCGCGGGACACAAAGCCTGCGCAGTGGCCGTCGATGAAGAAACCGCACAGATGCTCAATTTTGCGGCGAATTTATTCGCCATGAGTGATGGTTTATTTGATTGCACATCCGGCGTGTTGCGCCGTGCATGGGACTTCAAAACAGCCCGTTTTCCGAACGACAAAACCCTTGATTCATTGCTGTCACTCGTGGGCTGGCAGAACGTCGCGTGGGATGGCAAACATTTTGCGCTGACCCGCCCCGGAATGGAGCTCGACTTCGGTGGCTTTGGCAAGGAGTACGCGGTCGATCGCGCTGCGACTTCGCTTGAAGCAAGTGGCGTCAGGCATGGTCTCATCAATCTCGGGGGTGACGTAAGAGCGATTGGGCCACAGCTTGACGGCTCGGCATGGCAGATCGGCATTCGCGATCCCCGCGCTCCGGTGAACGAAGAAAATCGCTGCTTTGCCAGCTTGCCGCTGACTCATGGCGCGATTGCGACCAGTGGAGATTATGAAAGATTTTTCGAGGTTAACGGCAAGCGCTACTGCCACATTCTCAATCCGAAAACGGGATGGCCGGTTTCACACTGGCGCTCGGTAAGCGTGGTCGGAACAGTATGCGTACTGGCAGGAGCGCTCGCTACGATCGCGATGCTTAAAGGCCCTGATGCCAAGGATTTTCTCGATACCGAGAACGTGGCTTATTTGCTCAACGACCGTGAAGGCAACGTGCTGCACCATGACGCTTAAGCGCAACGCCTTCAACGCCTCATGCGTATTCTGAGCACAGAGGACAACGCCGGGTTCGCCGGGGGTTTCGTCACCGCGCTGGAGCAGGACGGCTACGCCTGCGACGTCGCGAGCAGGCACAACGGAGCAATATTCATGCTCAGTCTGCGGTCAACCAAATCAAGGCGAGGCACGAACGGTGATGTTCAACGCGACCATCAGCTTTAGCTTGAAAGTGTTATTTTGCAAGGGCTAACGACTTAAATTATATAAAGTCGCTTTTGTCGATAAATAGCCGCTATGCCCTATTACATCAGGGTTTCATAAAAAAGCTGCCAGGTTCAGAACGAATGCATCGTCAGCCTTTTCTGCAATTCAGGCGTTAATGTCGCAAAACGCTAAACTGCGCCGTCTTTGCCAAGGTGTGCGCGCGAGAGCGTCGTTGTCCGCGAGAATATTCTGAGGAAACCATGAAACGCCTGATATTTCTATTTCTTGCCTCATTCAACATTGTGAATGTCGCGTCTGCCCAAATGCCCAAGCTTGACTCCACGCCCGGAAAATGGACCTACAGCACGCGCACTGAAATCCCCGGCATGGGCAGCATTCCGATGAGTTTTGACCAGTGCGTAACGCAAAAAGATATTGATGAAGGCAGGAATCTCTCCGCGCAAAAAGACGCGGGCATGGACTGCAAATATTCGGATTTGAAGCAGACCGGTAACCGCTACCAATTCACCGCAACCTGCACCAGCAAAAACCTGCCTGAGCCGATGGTGATGACGTATGACATGACAGCTTCACCCACACAGTTCGACTCAAAAATGACCATGACCGGTGGCAACACCAAGGCCATGGGCGGCAAGATGAACATGAGCATGAGCGCCAGGCGAACCGGCGGATGCTAGACCGCGCCGTGGCGCGCACGCTGGCACTCGCACTGACGATAGCGCTGCACACGGGGCTTAGCACAAATGCCACCGCGCAAACGCCCGGCGAATGGCGCTACACCATCGTCACTGACCGCGCGTTAATGCCTGCGGACATGCAGATTAATTTCCCAACCATCACGTTTTCGGCGTGCCGCTCGACAGAGGACTTCACGAGCGGACGCGCCTTCGCGCTGCAAACCCTGGCCAGCAGTGCCGAGCGTTGCCCAAGCGGCGGGTTTGTGCGCACACCGCCGCCGCCTGGCAGCTCTCCTGGACAAGGCGACATGCTGAGCTTCGCCTATGCATGCGATGCCGGGCAAACGCTCTCCGGGCTTGCCATCGGCCGCGTCCGTTCTACGCGTTTCAATGTAAATCTCGAATCGCGTTATTCGCCCCCCGTGGGCGGCGTCGATGTCGTCAAGCAAGCGATGACCGCGGCGCGCATCGGAGCTTGCGGGGTGCGCCCCGATAGCGATTTGATGCGGGTGAAGTAGGCGCAAAGCTCCGTCTGCAAGGCAACCACGTCTTTCTACGACTATGCTTGGGGCTAACGCAAGTTTTTTCAGGTTTTTGAACTCTAATGCACGCTGTACTCCCCCGGCTCGACGCTCATCGCACGACATTTCCCAAGCTGCACCGTCGCAGTGTCAGCACATTGCAGGTCAATCTGGGTTACAAATGCAATCAATCCTGCGTGCATTGCCACGTCGCGGCGAGCCCGCAGCGCACCGAGATGATGGATTCGGAAACGGCGGATCTGGTAATCGATTACCTGAAGCACACCGGTGCAACGACGCTAGATCTTACGGGCGGTGCGCCCGAGTTGAATATTTATTTCCGCGCACTCGTTGCCGAAGCCCGCTCGCTGGGTGTGAAGGTGATTGATCGCTGCAATCTCACCATTCTTTTTGAACCGGGGCAAGAGACTCTGGCGCAATTTCTTGCCGACAACAAGGTCGCGATCACTGCGTCCCTGCCCTGCTACTCGGTAGAAAACGTGGATAAACAACGCGGCGACGGCGTGTTCGACAAGAGTATTCGCGCGCTGCAGTTGCTCAACTCACTCGGCTACGGCGATGCAGGTAGCGAACTTGAGCTGAACCTCGTCTACAACCCGCAAGGTCCCGTGCTGCCACCGGGTCAAGTGGGCTTACAAGTCGATTACAAACGCATCCTCGGCGACGCCTTCGACATCCGCTTTAATCACCTGTTTGCCATCGCCAACATGCCGATCCAGCGCTTCGGTTCGACGCTGATTTCGAAGGGTACATTTGACACCTATATGGGTGTGCTCAAGGCCGCACATCAGGATGCAAACCTCGACGGTGTCATGTGCCGCGATCAGGTCAGCATCGACTGGCAGGGCTATCTCTACGACTGCGATTTCAACCAGATGCTGGCGCTCGCGACGAAGACGGGTGGCCGCGCGAGATCGCATTTGAAAGATGTGCTGGCGGCTGCGCCAGATGCCCTCAATGAGGGGCCGATTGTGATTCGCGATCATTGCTATGGATGCACAGCGGGGCAAGGCAGTTCGTGTGGCGGTGCGCTGGCCTAGTCTTTACGCGAGGCTCTTGGCGGAGCGGCCTGCTGCGACCCAGGCTGGGCATATAGTGATCGGCCATTCTGCAATCGACATGGTCGCGACGAGCCACCCCTGCAAGCACTGACCCAGCGCGTTGAAACTCTCGATCATCATCCCCGTTCTCAATGAAGCTGCGAATATCCCGGCGGCGCTTCTCGCGCTACAACCGTTACGCCAGCGCGGAGCGGAGGTTATCGTGGTTGATGGCGGCAGCAGTGACGACACCTTCTCGCTGGCACGCGCGCGCAGTGATCGCGTAGTCCGGTCGCCACGCGGGCGCGCGACTCAGCAAAATGCAGGTGCGCAAATCGCTTGCGGGGACACCCTGATTTTCCTGCACATTGACACGCAACTGCCGCATGACGTTGACACGCTTGTTAGCGCAGCCCTGGCGCGACATCGCATTGCGTGGGGACGATTCGACGTAACGCTCAACAGCCATGAACAGCAACCCCACCCGATGCTCAGGTTGATCGCCACCCTGATGAATTTTCGCTCGCGAATGACCGGTATTGCCACTGGCGATCAGTGTATTTTTGTGCGTAAATCGACGTTTGATGCGATCGGCGGATTCCCGCAAATTCTACTTATGGAAGATATCGCGCTGTCCAAAGCACTGAAGAAAATTTCTTCACCCGCGTGCCTCCGTGAACGCGTCATCACATCAGCACGACGCTGGCAAAAACACGGTATCTGGCGAACGATCGCGCTGATGTGGTGGCTGCGCTTTGCGTACTGGATCGGCGTTTCGCCGGCGAGACTTGCCTCATGGTACCGCCCGAGGTGAACAGTTCACCCGATGCTGTGGGAGCCGCTTTTCACATCGCCATCTTCTGCAAAGCTCCCGTTGCGGGCAACGTAAAAACTCGGCTCATTCCGGCATTTGGGGCAGAAGGCGCGAAAGACATCTACGTTCAACTCGCCCTGCGCACACTCGCCACCGTGCGTCTGGCTTGCGCCACGTACGGCGTGAGTGCGTCGCTGTGGGTTGCCGACGATCTCACGCACGCAACGGTGCAACGCTGGAGCAACGAACTCAACATGCCGATGCATCAGCAGGTCGGCACCGACCTGGGTGCTCGCATGTTGCACTGCCTGGAAACGATGTGCGCAAAACAGCAACGTGTCCTATTGATCGGCACCGACTGCCCCGCCTTTACGGGCGAGCATTTGCTCCGCGCCGCCAACGCCCTCACCGCGTCATGTTCGTGGGTGTTCACTCCTGCTGAGGACGGCGGTTACGTGCTGGTTGGCAGCAGTGCACCCCGCGCCGAACCGTTCGCTGGAGTCGCCTGGGGCACAAGCGAAGTCATGGCGCAGACACGCAGCGCCCTCCGTGCAAGCAACACTCCCTGGGCAGAAACCGCGACGCTCTGGGACGTAGACAACGTTGCCGACGTGGGCCGTGCCGAGCTGAAGTTCGTTGTCGGATAGCGATCAGCTTTCACGTGAAACCCATGATGATTATAGGCTTTCGACCAATTCTATTGATAGTCGACCTTGTGCTTTTATGCTCTATAGCCCAAATAGAGTATGGCGTTTTACGAAAAAGCTGATCGTCGCATTTAAGCATTGACCGCGATCACTGCGGCGGTAAAAATGCGTCGGTACGGACGATCATCCGCACATCAATCTCGCGCACGCAAGCAGCACGCAAAAAAGGAAAGTATTTTTGTCAACACTGACCGACTTTGAAACGCCATTCCTCGCGCTTGACGCAGATATCGTTACCGCGAACTGCCTGCGTATGCGGCAGGCGGTCGCGGCTCGGGGCGCGCAGCTGCGTCCGCATGTGAAGACAGCCAAGTGCCTTGAGGTCGCGCTGTTGGCGGGCGGCGGCGAGGTTGGTCCGATTACTGTATCGACGCTCAAGGAGGCCGAGCAGTTTGCGGCGCACGGCTTTCACGACATCCTGTACGCGGTGGGTATCACGCCCAACAAGCTTGATCACGCCATTCGATTGATCAAAGCGGGCGTTGAGCTCAAGCTCGTGACCGACAATGTGGCGGCGGCAGAAGCCGTTAGCGCTGCGAGTGCCGGGGCGGGTGTAGCGCTACCCACACTGATCGAAATTGATTGCGATGGTCATCGCTCGGGCGTTAAACCCGGCGACCAGCACCAGCTCAACGCCATTGGCGCGGCGTTGAATGCCCGCCGACCGCTTCTCGCTGGCGTGATGACCCATGCCGGTGCTTCATATGACTGCAAAAGCATCGCGCAAATTGAGGCGATGGCCGAGCAGGAGCGCAGTGGAATTACACGCGCTGCCGAATTGCTGCGCAATGCTGGGTTCGCATGCAACATTGTGAGCCTGGGCTCGACGCCGACCGCCACTTTTGGCAAACGGCTCGACGGCGTGACCGAAGTGCGCGCCGGGGTTTACGTGTTCTTTGACCTGGTCATGGCGGGGCTCAGCGTGTGCGCGACCGCTGACATCGCGGCCTCGGTCGTCACCACTGTGATCGGCCATCAACTGGATCGCGGCTGGGTGATCACCGACGCGGGATGGATGGCGATGTCGCGTGATCGTGGCACCGCGAGTCAAGTGGTTGATCAGGGCTACGGCGTTGTGTGCGATGTGGCCGGTGAGCCAGTCAAGGACCTGATCGTTAGCAGCGCGAATCAGGAACATGGCATTGTCAGTCGCCGGGATGGCGGCCCGACCAATGCAGTTGACTACCCCCTGGGAATGACCTTTCGCGTGCTACCCAATCATGCCTGCGCAACGGCGGCACAATACGACGACTACAAGATCGTGCGCGGAGGCCAGCGCGTTGAAGCAGTCTGGTCGCGCTTTCGAGGATGGTGAGCATGGTGCAACGACACAGCGCGCTACAGCAGCGAATTTTCGGCGGTGGCCTACACTCATCGTATGTTTAAACATCACACCCTTCACCGCATCGCCGCCAACGGCATCACCATCAACGCGCGCGTCAGTGATGACCGCAGCAAGCCACCACTGCTGCTGCTGCACGGTCATCCGCAAACGCATCTGATCTGGCACAAAGTTGAGCCCGAGCTCAGCAAGCATTTCAGCCTGGTAGCAGCCGATTTACGTGGCTATGGCGACAGCGACAAACCGCCTTCAGACGCCAGCATGAATCATGTGCCGTACAGCAAACGCGAGATGGCGAAAGACATGGTTGCGGTCATGGCGAGCCTTGGTTTCGAGCGCTTCAAAGTACTCGCACATGATCGCGGTGCGCGAGTGACGCATCGCATGCTGGTGGATCACGCAGACTCGGTGGAGCGCGCGACGCTTCTGGATATTGCGCCGACACTCGCGATGTATGAGCAGACGGATATGGAGTTTGCGCGGGCGTATTTTCACTGGTTTTTTCTGATTCAGCGTGAGCCGATGCCGGAACGGATGATCGAAGCTGACCCCGAATTCTTTATCGAAAAAATGATGGGTAATCGTCACGCCGGGCTTTCGGCGTTTACACCAGAAGTGCTGGCGGAATATCGCCGCTGCATTCGCCTGCCAGGGATTGCTCATTCGATTTGTGAGGACTATCGCGCCGCGGCCACCATTGATCTCGACCATGACCGCGCCGATCGCGAAGCGGGACGCAAAGTGACGCAGCCGTTGCAGGTACTTTGGGGCGCGAACGGCGTGATCGAAAAATGCTTCAAGCCTTTGGTCGACTGGCAACGCGTTGCGATAAACGTACGCGGCGGCTCGGTGCCGTGCGGGCATTACATTCCCGAAGAAGCCCCTGAAGCGTTGCTTGCTGCGGCGCTGCCATTTTTACTCGGATCATAGGTGCACCTGTTTTGTGATGGCGGTTCCACGCGATTCGCCTGCTCATAAAAACTCGCGGTAGAACCGCTCCCGGCAAAGCGCCAAATTCTTGTCCAGGCGCGCAGAAAGTACACATGTCCGACGTCACTGAGATTCCTGAAGCCACTACCCCGTTCGAGCGCCGAGTTGCCGTCAGCATCGCAATTCTTGCAGCGCTACTCGCATTCGTTTCCATGCGTGGTGATAACGCCAAAACAGACTCGGGTTTAAAGACGACCGAAGCCGCGAATCAGTGGGCATTGTTTCAGGCAAAAGCGATCCGCGAGCACACGCTGAACGTGGAAATCAACATCCTGAGTGCGATCAATCCGGGAGCGCTGAACATCGAAGTAGCCGATAGAACAAAGACCGCCGCCCGAGAGGAAATCGCGCGCTACAAGACCGAGCGTGACGGCATCAAGAAAGTGGCTGAAGGGCTGACCAAAGAGGCAACCACTGCCTCCGCAATCAATGACCGCTGCGACCTCGGCGCACTCTTCATGCAAATCGCCATTGTGATTTTGTCAGCCGCTATTTTGTCGCGACAGAATTTGATGTTTTATGTCGGCGTCGCGATGGGAATGGGCGGCGCGGTGACGGGGCTATCTTCACTTCTGATTTCTTGAGGGCACTTCTATAAATCCGTTGTTCGGGCGAATTGCTTCGTTGTCGGGTGCTCGCAATCCTGATGTACCAGGGCGTACATTGCGGTTGCTGCGCGCCCCACGTCTCGCACTTTATCCCGAAAAACGAAGTACAGAAGCGCCCTTAACTCTGGAATAAATATGACACACAGAATTGCAGTTATCGCCGGTGACGGCATCGGCAGAGAGACGATGCCGGAGGGCATTCGCGTGATGCAGGCCGCTGCCAAAAAATTCAATATCCCGCTGCAGTTCGATCACTTCGATTTTGCCTCGTGGGACTACTACGAAAAGCACGGGAAGATGATGCCTGACGACTGGAACGCGCAGATTGGCGGCCATGACGCGATTTATTTCGGTGCCGTCGGCTGGCCGGAAAAAATTCCCGATCATGTCTCGCTTTGGGGTTCGCTGATTCTGTTTCGTCGCGAGTTTGATCAATACGTGAACCTGCGTCCAGCGCGGCTGATGCCCGGTGTAATCGCGCCTGTTGTCAAAAAAGACGGCTCGCCGTATAAGGCCGGTGAAATTGATTTCTACATCGTGCGTGAAAACACGGAAGGCGAATACTCAAGCGTTGGCGGCCGCATGTTTCCCGGCACGGATCGCGAGTTTGTATTGCAGGAGAGCGTGTTCACACGCACCGGCGTGGATCGCATCCTGAAATTCGCGTTCGATCTCGCGCAGAGTCGCCCGAAAAAACACCTCACTAGCGCCACCAAATCGAACGGCATTTCCATTTCGATGCCGTACTGGGATGAGCGCGTTGCCGAGATGGCCAAAAACTATCCCGAACTTACGCAGGACAAATTTCACATCGATATTTTGTCCGCGCATTTCGTGCAGCGTCCCGCGTTTTTCGACGTCGTAGTCGCCAGCAATTTGTTCGGCGACATCCTGAGTGATTTAGGTCCCGCCTGCACTGGCACCATCGGCATCGCGCCAAGCGCCAACGTCAACCCTGAGCGCAAATTCCCGAGCCTGTTCGAACCTGTGCACGGCAGTGCGCCAGACATCGCGGGCAAAGGCATCGCAAACCCCATCGGCCAGATCTGGTGCGGCGCGATGATGCTCGAATGGCTGGGCTATAAAGCGGCGCACGACGCGGTGCTGGCTGCATGCGAACGCTGCACGGCGGAAGGCCCGCGCACCGGCGACATGGGCGGCACCGCAAAGACTGAGGATGTGGGGCGGTTTATTGCGGAGACGTTGGCTTAGTTACCCGCGAACGCTACGCCGTACTGTGGGAGCGGTTCCACCGCGATGCGCCAGCGCTTGGCAAGATTCGCGGTGGAGGCGCTCCACAAACTTCGCCGCAGCGCAGCATCAGCCAACCTGATACACAGGATTACCACCCACAGACCGAATGCTGCGACATATCGGCCCCATCAGCGCATGCTTCTTGCTAAGCTATTACATCGCTTCTGATGAATCACGTAATCCATGCCTGCTGACATTGCCTCCGTTGATCGCGCTGCCACTGCCTCAAATACGCTGAGCTCGGCGTCGCACATCCGCCTGACGTCGCACGCAGGCGGCTTCGGCGCACGATTGATTCACTGGGACGCAGCCACTGCACTGGAGCGCGGCCCCGTGGTTGGCACAACGACTACCCGCGCGCACCGCAACGTCATCGGCACCCACAGCGGCTCGTACAGCGTCTACAGAGCCCTGGCGGTGGCTGCAGGCGCGCTGAACCGCGAACACCGCGCGGACCTCACCAATACTTCGCCGACCGACAATATCGGCCCTTATCCGCAATGGGGTGAACCGGGCCGCATCGTGTCGCTCGATCCGTGGGGCGCAACCGTGTCGTCCGAGTTCGCCGACGATCTGGCGGCGGGCTACGACATCCGCCCGACCATCGCCGTGACCAAGGCGCACGTCATCCTGCCAGAGGTGATTGATGCGCTGGCAAAAGGGCGCTTGCACGCGGACGGCAAAGTGCTCACGGCGAACGGCGCAGCACTGGTGACCAAAGCTGCGATTGAGCCGGTGTGGTTTCTACCGGGCATCGCCAAACGCTTCGGTTGCTCAGAGGCCGATCTGCGTCGCGTACTGTTCGAAGAAACCGGCGGCATGTATCCGGAGCTGGTGACGCGCTCCGATCTTGAAGTTTTCTTGCCGCCGATCGGCGGACAAACGGTTTACATCTTCGGCAATCCGCGCGATCTGGCGAATCCCGATATTGAACTCACCGCCCGCGTGCACGACGAATGCAATGGTTCCGACGTGTTCGGCTCCGACATTTGCACCTGCCGTCCGTACCTCACGCACGCCATCGAAGAATGTATTCAGGGCGTGCAGCGCGGCGGCGTGGGCCTGGTGGCGTATTCACGCAAAGAAGGCCGCGCGCTCGGCGAAGTGACCAAATTCCTCGTATACAACGCGCGTAAACGTCAGGTCGGGGGCGACACCGCCGACAAATATTTCGCTCGTACCGAATGCGTGGCGGGCGTACAGGACATGCGCTTTCAGGAGCTGATGCCCGACGTGCTGCATTGGCTCGGTGTGAAAAAAATTCATCGCCTCGTGTCGATGAGCAACATGAAGTACGACGCGATCACCAACTCCGGCATCGAAATCGGCACGCGGGTGAACATCCCGGATGACCTGATCCCGGCCGATGCACGTGTGGAAATGGACGCGAAGATTGCGTCTGGCTATTTCACACTAGGGCTGGTGCCGGATGCTGAGGAATTGAAGGTTGCGAAAGGGCGGGGCCTGAGCGAATGAGCGGCATGCTGGACGCACCGTCAGCTGAT
>JAYUWL010000179.1:0-12552 GCA_043753585.1 Burkholderiales bacterium | reverse complement strand
TTGCAGTCGGGCATAACGGCCGTTCTCGCTGTGATCGCAGGATTTGTGTCGGGGGAGCATGGTGCGGTTTCCGCCATTTTGGGCGGGTTGACCAATGTGTTCGCCTCGTTGATTTATGTGTTCGTAGCAAATTTTGGTTTGGTCCACTCGACGGGCGCGGGCTTATGGCCGATTCTGCGGGCGGAAATCGTAAAGTTGGTGTTTATTGCCGTTCAGCTCGGCGTGGTCATCGTCTTCTACGACGCGCTGGTGATCCCAGCCATGTTCACAACATTTTTGGTGACCTTGTTAGCGTGGCGGTTCACATTGTTCTCCCGTGCTAACCGCGACACAACTCACTCCACCACTGACTAGCCAGACGTAACGCGAGAATAATTTATGTCCGAAGCCAGCACCGTAGCGCAATCGCCCACCGAATACATCCAGCACCATCTGACCAATCTGGTATACCGATTTCGTTTGGGAGACGATACGTGGACCCTGCACGTTGACACCGTAGTGACGTCGATGTTGCTCGGCTTGATCGCGTTTGGCATGCTCTACATGATTTCGCGCAAAGTGACCACCGGCGTGCCCGGCAAGGCGCAGGCGTTCTTTGAACTGCTTTATGACTTTGTCGATAATCAGGTCAAAGACATCTTTACCCAGGGCGACCGCAAATTCGTCGTCGGCCTGGCGCTCACCATCTTTGTGTGGGTGATCTTGATGAACGCGATGGATTTTTTGCCGATTGACTGGTTCGCCGCCGGCATGCATTTCATCGGATTCGAACACTGGAAGCCGGTGCCCACCAGCGACATGAACACCACGTTGGCGCTGTCCTTGTCAGTCATCGGCATGGTCATTTTCTTCAGCATCAAGGCCAAGGGTTTCGGTGGCTATGCGCACGAATTGTTCTGCACGCCGTTTTCCGCCAAAAACATCTTTGCCATCATCCTGCTCGCGCCGTTTAACTTCCTGTTTCAACTAATCGAGCTGGTCTCCAAGCCGTTGTCGCTCGCACTACGGTTGTACGGCAACATGTACGCAGGCGAAATCATCTTTTTGCTGATCGCCATGTTGGGTGGCATTGGCATCGGTGGCGCAATCTTCGGGGGCTTGTTGCACGCAGGCTGGGCGATTTTCCACATTCTGATCGTTGCATTGCAAGCGTTTATCTTCATGATGTTGACCGCCGTGTATCTCGCGATGGCGCACGAACATCACTAGCCCTCTTCGTTACTTTCGTTACTTCACTTTCGATACTGTCACTTTCTACATTTAGGAAAAATCATGGAAGCTCTCCAAAAAATCGCAATTCTGGCCTCAGTTCAGGGCTACACCGCCATCGCTATTGGTTTGATCGTTGGTCTCGGTGCCATTGGTGCCTGTATCGGTGTCGGCATCATGTGCTCGAAGTTTCTTGAGTCCGCGGCTCGTCAGCCAGAACTGATCCCACAACTGCAAGGCAAAGTATTTCTGCTGCTCGGCCTGATCGACGCATCGTTCATCATCGGTGTTGGTATCGCAATGTTCCTCGCGACCAACAACCCACTGCTGAACGCTGTCGTAAACGTTAAGTAATTTCGTCATCTCAACCTTCTACATCGGAGTCGCCGCATGAATCTCGGCATGACGCTCCTGCTGCAAGGCATTGGCTTTTTCATATTCCTGTTCGTCGTATACAAGTTCGTGTTGCCACCATTGGCTGACGCGGTTGATGGTCGTCGCCGCCAGATCGCCGACGGCCTGGCCGAAGCCGAAAAAGGCAAAGCATCGCTTGCGACTGCGCAAAAAGAAGTCGACAAGATCATCGGCGAGGCCAAAGCCAAAGCGTCCGAGATCGTCGCTCTGGCTGAAAAGCAGCGCAGCGCCACAATTGACGCGTCCAAAGGCGAGGCAAAAGCAGCCGGTGATCGCGAAAAGCAGATGGCTGCCGACGAAATCGCCCAACTCTCGGTGAAAGCCAAGGCAGAGTTGCGTGATCGGGTCGCTGATCTGGCCGTTGCCGGCGCTGAACGAATCCTCAAGCGCGAAATCAACCCGCAAGTCCATTCGGAACTGTTGGGCCAGTTGAAGGCTGAGCTGTAACCATGGCCGAACTCGCGACCATCGCCCGTCCGTACGCGGAAGCGGCGTTCGCGCTTGCCCGCGATGGCGGCGCGTTGCCGAAATGGGCCGACACGTTAAGCCTTCTGGCGGCGGTTGCGTCTGATGCCAAAGTATCGGCAGCGGTTGACAACCCCAAGCTCTCGGTCGAGCAAAAGCACTCGCTCTTCACCACCGTGATGGGCGACAAGCTGGACACTGCGACTACGAGATTTGTCAACGTGCTTCTCAATGCGGATCGCATCAAGCTGCTGCCGCAAATCAACGAGCATTTTCAGGCTTTGAAGCGCAGTAACGATAACGTGGCTCGCGCCACTATCGTCTCGGCTTTTCCGCTGACCGATCAGCAGCGCGAAGAGCTGAAGGGCGCGCTCGCAAAGCGCTACTCCCGCCAGATCGACACCGTGGAAGAAGTTGATCCCACGCTCATCGGCGGTGCCAAGATCATCGTCGGCGATCAGGTGATTGATCGCACCGTTGTCGGCCAATTGAACAAGATGTCACGCCAAATCAAGGCGTAACGAACCCAAATAACTCGCTCCGGCTCTGGAGAAAAAGTAATGAATTTGAATCCCTCTGAAATCAGCGACCTGATTAAAGCCAAGATCGCGAATCTTGATGTTGGCAGCGAAGTGCGGACCCAGGGCACGGTGGTCTCGGTGACCGACGGTATCTGCCGCGTCCATGGTCTTGCCGACGTGATGCAAGGTGAAATGCTTGAATTTCCGGGCAACACGTTCGGCCTCGCGTTGAACCTTGAACGCGACTCCGTCGGTGCCGTTATTTTGGGGTCGTACGAGCACATCACCGAAGGCGACACGGTTAAATCAACGGGCCGCATTTTGTCGGTGCCGGTCGGTCGCGAACTGATTGGCCGCGTCGTGAACGCGCTAGGTGAGCCGGTCGACGGCAAAGGCCCGATCAACGCCAAAGAAACCGACGTAATCGAAAAGGTAGCGCCGGGCGTGATCGCCCGTAAATCCGTATCGCAGCCAGTGCAAACCGGCCTGAAGTCGATTGACGCAATGGTGCCAGTCGGTCGCGGTCAACGCGAATTGATTATTGGTGATCGGCAAACGGGCAAGACCGCAGTCGCTATCGACACCATCATCAACCAGAAGGGCAAAGACCTCGTCTGCGTCTACGTCGCAATCGGCCAAAAAGCGTCGACCGTCGTCACGCTGGTCAAGAAGCTCGAAGAAAAAGGCGCGATGGCCTACACCATCGTTGTTGCTGCGACGGCGTCGGATTCGCCAGCCATGCAATACCTGTCGGCCTACGCGGGCTGCACGATGGGCGAATACTTCCGTGATCGCGGTGAAGATGCCCTCATCGTTTACGACGATCTGTCGAAACAGGCCGTGGCCTACCGTCAAATCTCGCTCTTGCTACGCCGTCCTCCGGGCCGCGAAGCATTCCCGGGCGACGTGTTCTATCTCCACAGCCGCCTGCTTGAGCGCGCCGCTCGTGTGAACGAAGATTACGTCGAAAAATTCACCAAGGGCGCTGTTAAAGGCAAGACCGGCTCGCTGACCGCGCTGCCGATCATCGAAACGCAAGCGGGCGACGTATCCGCGTTTGTTCCAACCAACGTGATTTCGATTACCGACGGCCAGATCTTCCTTGAGACCGATCTGTTTAACGCAGGTATCCGTCCTGCCATCAACGCCGGCATTTCGGTCTCTCGCGTCGGCGGTGCAGCCCAAACCAAGATCATCAAAAAGCTCGGCGGCGGTGTTCGTCTGGCACTTGCGCAGTATCGTGAATTGGCAGCGTTCGCGCAGTTCGCCTCTGATCTCGACGAAGCCACCCGCAAACAATTGGAGCGCGGTCGCCTGGTGACCGAGCTCATGAAACAAGCGCAGTACGCACCGTTGTCAGTATCGGAAATGGCATTCACGTTGTTTGGTGTGAATGGGGGTTTCTTCGACGACGTGCCTGTTGCTAAAGCCTTAGCCGCTGAAAAAGCGCTGCATAAATTCATGCAGACCAAATACGCCGACCTGAGCAAGCGCATCGAAGACAGCAAAGACTTGCCGAAAGATGACGAGACGGCGCTCACGTCCGCAATGAAAGACTTCAAAGCCAACGGTTCCTACTAGAAGCCTGAAAGCAAATCATGGCTGGCTCAAAAGAGATAAGAACCAAGATCAAGAGTGTTCAAAACACCCGGAAGATCACCAAGGCGATGGAAATGGTCGCCGCGTCCAAAATGCGCAAAGCGCAGGAACGGATGCGCGCGGCGCGCCCGTACGCAGACAAGGTGAGGAACATCGCTGCGCATATGTCGGGCGCGAACCCCGAGTACCGTCATCCCTTCCTGATCAAGCGCACCGGTGCGAAAAAAGTCGGCATGATTGTCGTGACGACCGACAAGGGCTTGTGTGGTGGCCTGAATACCAACATCCTGCGCGCAGTCGTTGCCAAGTTCAAAGAGTTCGAAGCAGCTGGTTCTAAGGCACAGGTCACGGCCATCGGCACCAAGGGCTTCAGCTTCATGAACCGCTTTGGCGCTCAGGTGGTGTCGCATATCGTCGGACTGGGGGATACGCCGCATCTTGAGAAGATGATTGGTGCCGTCAAAGTGCAGCTCGATGCCTACGAAAAGGGCGAAGTCGACACCGTCTATCTGGCCTACACCCGCTTCATCAACACGATGAAGCAGGAATCGGTTGTGCAGCAATTGCTGCCGCTGACGTCCGACAAATTCGAGCAATCGGACGCCGAGAAGCAGGCGTACAGCTGGGACTACATCTACGAGCCCGATGCGCAGGCGGTGGTTGATGAGCTTTTGGTTCGCTACGTCGAAGCGCTTGTGTATCAGGCGGTTGCCGAAAATATGGCGTCCGAACAATCAGCGCGTATGGTGGCGATGAAGGCTGCGTCCGACAACGCCAAAGAGGTGATTGGCGGGCTGCAACTCTCGTACAACAAGGCCCGTCAGGCCGCCATTACCAAAGAACTCTCCGAGATCGTCAGCGGCGCTGCGGCCGTCGGTTGATCCCAAAAAATTGATTAGTTATTGAAAAACAGGATATGACGATGAGCACGAATCAAGGCAGTATCGTTCAGTGCATCGGCGCGGTGGTGGACATTGAGTTCCCACGCAGTGCGATGCCGAAAATTTTCGACGCACTCACGCTCGACAGCTCCGCGAATCACGCGGGCGTTGAACCTGGCCTCACCTTCGAGGTGCAGCAGCAGCTGGGCGACGGCGTGGTGCGTACCATCGCCATGGGCGCGTCCGACGGCCTGCGTCGCGGCATGAAAATCAACAACTCCGGTATCGGCATTTCGGTGCCTGTCGGTAAGGCCACGCTCGGCCGCATCATGGATGTGCTCGGTCGCCCTATCGACGACGCAGGCCCCATCGCCACCGAAGAGCGCCGCGCGATTCACCAGAAGCCGCCGCTGATGGAAGACCTGAAGCCGACCACTGAACTTCTGGAAACGGGCATCAAGGTGATCGACCTCATTTGCCCGTTTGCCAAGGGCGGAAAAATTGGCTTGTTTGGTGGTGCCGGTGTGGGCAAAACCGTAACCATGATGGAACTCATCAACAACATCGCAAAGAGCTACGGCGGTTTCTCCGTGTTCGCTGGTGTGGGCGAGCGCACTCGCGAGGGCAACGACTTCTACCACGAGATGGAAGAGTCCAAAGTGCTCGACAAGGTCGCTATGGTGTTTGGTCAGATGAACGAACCGCCAGGCAACCGTCTGCGAGTCGCGCTGACCGGCCTCACGATGGCTGAAAAGTTTCGTGACGAAGGCCTCGACATTCTGTTCTTCGTTGACAATATTTATCGCTATACGCTGGCCGGTACTGAAGTGTCCGCCCTGCTTGGCCGCATGCCATCGGCTGTGGGCTACCAGCCAACGCTGGCCGAAGAAATGGGTCGCCTGCAAGAGCGCATCACGTCCACCAAGACTGGTTCGATCACATCGATTCAGGCCGTGTACGTGCCCGCCGACGACTTGACCGATCCGTCGCCGGCAACAACCTTCCAGCACCTGGACGCCACGGTCGTGTTGTCGCGCGACATCGCATCGCTCGGTATTTTCCCGGCTGTGGACCCGCTTGACTCAACGTCGCGCCAGATTGATCCGCTGGTGATTGGTGACGTGCATTACAACTGCACCCGCGCCGTTCAAGCCACGCTGCAACGCTACAAAGAATTGCGCGACATCATCGCTATTCTTGGAATGGATGAGCTGGCCCCTGAAGACAAGCTGGCAGTGTCCCGTGCCCGCAAAATTCAGCGCTATCTGTCGCAACCGTTCAACGTGGCCGAAGTCTTCACCGGCTCACCAGGCAAGATTGTGTCGCTTAAAGACACCATTCGCGGCTTCAGCATGATCGTCAATGGCGAATGTGATCACCTGCCAGAGCAGGCGTTCTACATGGTCGGCGTGATCGAAGAAGCGTTCGAAAAAGCGAAGACCCTGGTCTAAGCAGAGGTAGAACATGTCAACCATCCACGTAGACGTTGTCAGCGCCGAAGCCTCGATTTTTTCGGGTGAGGCTAGATTCGTCGCGCTGCCGGGCGAGTCGGGCGAGCTTGGAATACTGCCGAAGCACACCCCGCTGATCACCCGCATCCGCGCGGGTGCGGTGCGGATCGAAAAGGCCGATGGCGGAGAAGAATTTGTCTTCGTAGCTGGCGGCATCCTCGAAGTGCAGCCCGGTATCGTGACCGTGCTCGCCGATACAGCGATTCGCGGCAAGGACCTTGATGAGGCCAAAGCAACCGAGGCGAAGCAACGTGCCGAAGAAGCTTTGCGTAACGATAAATCAGACGTCAATGCTGCTGCGGCGCAGGCTGAGTTGATCTCTGCCGTTGCCCAGCTCGCAGCGATTCGCAAATTGCGCGCGAGATAAACGGTAGTTGCGGCGCATCAAGAGGCGACTTCGGTCGCCTTTTTTATTTGCAAACGGTGATTAGCGCGTTTCCGTGGCGGCAGGTCGACGCATCAATTGAATGCCGCGAAAAGTCCAGTTCGCGAGGGTCAACGCCTGCGTTCCTTGCTAACCTTGTGGTGGACGATGCATTGCTGCGCGGCGCAGTAAAGCATCCCATTTCGCGGCTACCGCTCGCTCCACTTTACTCGAAAGGCGAACCACTGCAATCATGAAGACGTATCGAATAGCCACGATCCCCGGCGACGGCATTGGCAAGGAAGTCGTCCCCGCTGGACAGCAAGTCATGCAGGCGCTGGCCGACGCCTGTGGAACATTCTGCTTCGAGTTCGAGGCCTTCGACTGGGGCGGCGATTACTACCGCCTGCATGGCAAGATGATGCCCGACGATGGTCTGGACGCCCTCCGCAACAAGGACGCGATTCTGTTCGGCTCCGCAGGCGACCCGCACATTGCTGACCACATCACGCTGTGGGGGTTACGCCTGAAAATTTGCCAGGGTTTTGATCAGTACGCCAACGTGCGCCCAACCCGCATCCTGCCCGGCATTGACGGCCCGCTAAAGCGCTGTGGCCCCGATGATTTGAACTGGGTGATCGTGCGCGAGAACAGCGAAGGCGAATACGCCGGGGTTGGCGGTCGGGTGCATCAGGGCCATCCGATCGAGGCGGCCACCGACGTCTCCATCATGACCCGGGCGGGTGTCGAGCGCATCATGCGCTTTGCGTTCAAACTCGCACAGTCGCGCCCGCGCAAACTGCTCACCGTCGTCACCAAGAGCAACGCGCAACGTCATGCGATGGTGATGTGGGACGAGATCGCCGTTCAAGTCTCCAAAGAATTTTCCGATGTGAAGTGGGACAAAGAGCTTGTCGACGCTGCCACTGCGCGCATGGTCAACCGACCAGCGACGCTTGACACCATCGTCGCCACCAACCTGCACGCCGACATCCTCAGCGATCTGGCTGCCGCGCTCGCTGGCAGCCTTGGCATCGCGCCGACCGGCAACATCGACCCCGAACGCCGCTACCCGTCGATGTTCGAGCCGATCCACGGGTCGGCCTTCGACATCATGGGCAAGGGTCTCGCCAATCCGGTCGGAACCTTCTGGTCGGTGGTCATGCTGCTTGAACATCTGGGCGAATTCGCCGCTGCGTCGCAACTCATGGCGGTAATAGAAAGCGTGACCGCAAACCCCGCGCTGCATACGGGCGACCTTGGCGGTACCGCCCGCACGGTTGACGTAACGCGTGCTGTGTGTGATCGCCTGACAAGCGCTGCGCGCCAGCAATAAGGCGGTTTGCCGCGAAGCTTTTGCTGGGCTTCGCTACCATTAAGCCATGCAGCATTCAGAAACTCCCGAACCGACTATTGATCTCCTCGTTGTCGGCGGCGGTATTAACGGCGCCGGGATCGCGCGTGATGCAGTCGGGCGTGGCCTGTCCGTTTTGCTGGTAGAAAAAGACGATCTCGCCGCTCACACGTCGCAGTGGTCGTCGAAACTGATTCACGGCGGCCTGCGGTATCTTGAACACTACGAATTCCGCCTGGTTGGCGAAGCGCTCGCCGAGCGCGAAGTGCTCCTTCGCGTTGCGCCTCATCTGATCAAACCGCTGCAATTTGTGTTGCCGCATGAGCCGCATTTGCGGCCTAAGTGGATGCTACGTGCGGGCCTGTTTCTGTATGACCATCTCGGTGGCTGGAGCGGACAAAAGCAGACGTTGCCGAAGTCGTTTGCCGCAAAACTGGGCGCGAACAAGTCATCGAATTGGGGCGCAGGCCTCAAGCCGCAATTCGGCGAAGGCTTCGTGTATTCAGACGCGCAGGTGAATGATGCGCGGCTTGTCGTTGAGAACGCGAAAGACGCGCGATCGCGCGGTGCTGATATTCGGGTTGGTACGGCTTTCGTCGGCGCGAAGCGAGCCAGAGACATCTGGCACGCAACTATTCGCGATGGCAAAACAGGCAAAGCGCAGACCATCCACGCCCGCGCCATCGTCAACGCAGCGGGTCCGTGGGTCAAGGATTTGCTCGCGCACATCGACACGCCCGCCACCAAAGAGACGGTCAAGCACATCAAGGGTTCGCACATCATCGTGCCGCGCGTGCACGACGAGCTACACGCCTATATCCTGCAAAACAAGGATGGCCGGATCGTATTCGTTATCCCGTATTTCGAGCGCTTTTCATTGATCGGCACGACAGATGTGCCGGTCACGGATTTCGCCGCGCCGCAGATCACGGATGACGAAACACAGTACCTGCTTGACCTCGCCAACACCTATCTCGCCAGGCCACTGACACGTAACGACATCGTCTCGACCTACGCCGGCGTTCGCCCGCTGTATGACGACGGCGGCGACGATCCATCGGCGATTACGCGTGACTACACGTTAAAGCTCGACCACCATGCGGACTCGGGGGCTAGCGCGGGTGGTGCCCCGCTCCTTAATATCTACGGCGGAAAAATCACAACCTACCGCAAGCTCGCCGAGCACGCGATTGAAAAATTACTGCCGTTCTTCCCGAACGCCAGGAAAACCTCATGGACAGACACGCCGTTGCAGGCGGGCGCGACATCGAAGTCGCTCATAGCGCTATGCGAAGAAATTCACGCGCGAGGGATCAGCACGGGGTATGCACATCGTCTGGTCAATCGCTATGGACTTGCAGCCGATCAAATCGCCACCGCCGACATGGGTGAAATCTTTGACGAAACCTTTAGCGAAGCGGAAATCCCCTACCTGCGCGATCACGAGTGGGCGCGTTCTGCGCAAGCCATGTTGCAGCGGCGCACCAAGACGAATTTGTTGGCGTCACCGACGACGCTGCCGAGAATTCACGCTGCGATCAATACCGCACTGGCTTCGCGATGAATTCAACCGTAGGGCGGGTATTGCCCGTCTCATTCACTGCGCCCGGTGCGACTGCTCATTCTTCGAATTCTGCGCACGATAGCAACAAGCGCCTGCAGCCCCTCTCCGCACTCACCAACGCGGCGCTAAAGCGCATCGACTACCTCCTCTTCGACGTCGACGAAACCTTCACTACACACGGCTTGATGCATGCCGAAACCTACGCGACATTGTTCGCATTGCGAGACGCCGACATCACCGCTGTCCCGGTGACGGGTCGCCCTTCTGGCTGGGGCAACGTCATGCTCTCAACGTGGCCAATCAAGGCCTGCGTGACGGAAAACGGTGGTGTCATCGCGTGGAAAAGCACGACAGGAATTGCCGTGCAACAAGTCATCCACAGTGAACATCGCGGCGCAGGCTATATCGAAAAATTGCGCGCGCTGGGTGACGCCATCGCAGCAAAATACCCGCAAGTCCGCGTGAGCGCCGATCAGCCATACCGCCTTACCGACTTAGCCATTGACTACGCTGAACAATCGAGCAGCGTAAGCCCCGAAGTCGTCACCGAAATTGCCGCATGGATGCGCGGCGAAGGCTACCAAACAGCAGTCAGCAGCATCCATATCCATGCCTACACGCCCGAAAATCAGAAGGCCGACGGCGTCTACCCGCTCATGCAAGCCGCATTTGCAATGGATTCTCATGCGGTGCATGTGCGCGCCGCATTCGTCGGGGATTCACCGAATGATGCATCGCTATTCGCCGCCATCCCCGTTTCCGTTGGCGTCGCCAACGTGCGCAGCAGCCTTGACAAAATCCACACGCCACCCGCCTACATTACCGACGCCGAATGCGGCGCAGGTTTTATCGAATTTGCGCAGCGTCTGATCGCTGCCCGCTTTTAGCCAAACCGCAATTACCCAAGGAATCCAGCATGCTCGTCATCCGCGTTCTCGCCCTAGCCTTGCTATGCGGCCTCGCCGTTTTTTTACTGTGGGTCGTCGTTGTTAACGTCACCAAACGCGAAGATTCCATGTGGTACGGCGGTCGTCCATCGACCCTCGGCATCAAAGACGGCAAACTGAGCGGCCCCAAACAAACACCCAACAGCGTGGTCAGCGATAACGTCGCCCCGACACATCCTGCCTATGTCGCGCCCATCGCATTCACCGGCGACGCGAACGCCGCAATGACAAAGCTCACCAGCATCGTGAAAGCAATGGAAGGCGCAACTCTCATAACGGCGGAGGACGCCTATCTGTGCGCCGAATTTAGAAGCAAAACGATGCGCTACACCGACGACTTTGAGGCCCGTGTTGACGCCGCCGCCAACGTGATTCACGTTCGCTCCGCATCGCGACTGGGCAAGCGGGATTTCGACTTCAACCGTCAACGCGTCGAAACGATTCGCAGCAGATTTACGGCCAGTTAGCCACGAGTAACTATTTGCTGCACACCTCATTGAATAAAGGCTACTGCGAGAAAAATGCGATAGTCGATAAATTGCAAATTGGACTTGCGGCCCGCAATTAATGGGCGTTTAAAGCGAAAGCTGATACAAAAATCAATCGTACACAAACACCAATACTCGACCAGCTTTGACAAGCCGCGTCGGTTCCGCCAAAATACGAGGCTTCACTCGAAAAACAAAAGCAGCAAGTGAAATGGCGCTTTAGCTCAGTCGGTTAGAGCGATGGAATCATAATCCACAGGTCCGGGGTTCGAATCCCTGAAGCGCCACCAATAAAATCAATGACTTAGCTCTCATCCGAGCTAAGTCAAAGACCCCAAAGTCGACTTTTTTGTCTCACGCGTGAGACAAAAATGATTTTTTAGGGTCCATTTAGTCGCCGGTAATCTTCCGATTCAGCGGCTTCACTTTCTCCCCTAGTCGCTGCCGAACATAGTGCTCTGTCATCGCGCGGGACGCATGGGCAAGACGCTTTTGTGCGAGAGCCAAATCGTCTGTATCCGTTGCATTCTTTGCCCGGAGATCACGTAGCTGAAACTGAACACCCGCCGCGTCTCGCGCCTTATTGAATCGCTTCTTGAACATCCCGGGCGTGAAGGCCTCCCCCTGCTCGTTGACGACGAGCGCACGTACGCCCGGACGTCTTGCACGCGAGCGAATTCTTGCCAGTACCTGCGTCAATTCCCCTTCATTCTCAATTCGAATTTTGCGGCCTGTTTTAATCTGCTGGATCGAAACAAGTTCTTCGTCAATCTTGTCGAGCGTCAGCGCGTAAACATCCTGGGGTCGCTGTCCCAACAGGTAGGCAATGTCCAGAATGTCTTGCACCGGCCAACAGGCGGCGTTCCACACGGCTTTCAGGTCAGCGTCTGATACGTAAATGTCCCGACCTTTCTCTTTGAACTTGCGCACGCCTACGCAGGGGTTCGCCAGCTGCGTGAAGCCCCATTCCCGAGCCCGATTCCACATATGGGAGAACAAGGCAATTTCACGATTGGCACGAACCTCAGTGACTTGCCCGCGTAAATCTAAATATGACCGGATATCGACCGGCGAGATGTCTTCAAGCGCAACCGCATCGAATACCGGACGCAAGTTTGCAAGATCAATCCAGTTTCCGCGTTGACTGGCGGGCGCCTTTCTTGGCAGCTCGCGGACAACGTACATTTCCGCCAGCTCGCTGAAAGTCATAGGCAGCTTTGCTGGCGTCAGATGAG
>JAYUWL010000178.1:0-4208 GCA_043753585.1 Burkholderiales bacterium | reverse complement strand
CATCAAAAAATTCTCGGGAGAAAAGATATGTCACAGATCACCCGTCGCGGAGCGCTGAAGTCGCTGACCGCTGCGATCATCACAGCCAGCATTGCCTCTGTCACGTTTGCCCAGTCGAAAGACCCAATCAAGGTCGGAGTGCTGCACTCGCTGTCGGGCACCATGGCAATCTCGGAAACGGTACTGAAAGACGTGGCCCTGATGGCCATTGAAGAGATCAACGCCAAAGGTGGCGTCATGGGTCGCAAGCTTGAGCCGGTGGTCGTCGACCCCGCTTCAAACTGGCCGTTGTTCGCTGAAAAAGCACGTCAACTAATCTCGCAAGACAAAGTCGCTGTGACGTTTGGTTGCTGGACGTCGGTGTCGCGCAAGTCGGTTTTGCCGGTTTACGAAGAGTTGAATAGCCTGCTCTTCTACCCGGTGCAATACGAAGGCGAAGAGCTCTCAAAAAATGTGTTCTACACAGGTGCCGCGCCCAATCAGCAAGCCATTCCCGCTGTTGAATATTTGATGAGCAAAGACGGCGGCTCGGCCAAACGCTGGGTGCTGCTCGGCACCGATTACGTGTATCCACGCACCACGAACAAGATTCTGCGTTCGTTCCTGAAATCCAAAGGTGTGGTTGAGGCCGACATCATGGAAGAGTACACGCCGTTCGGTCACAGCGATTATCAAACCATCATCGCCAACATCAAGAAATTTGCGGCTGAAGGCAAGAAAACCGCCGTAATTTCCACCATTAACGGCGACTCCAACGTGCCGTTCTACAAAGAGCTCGGCAATCAGGGTCTGAAAGCGACCGATGTGCCGGTCGTTGCGTTTTCGGTTGGTGAAGAAGAGCTGCGCGGCGTCGATACCAAGCCATTGGTTGGTCACCTCGCCGCATGGAATTACTTCATGAGCTTGAAGAATCCGACCAACACCGAGTTCACCAAAAAGTGGGCGGATTACGCCAAAGCCAAGGGAATTGCTGGTCACAAAGACAAGCCGTTGACCAACGACCCGATGGAGGCAACCTACATCGGCATCTATATGTGGAAGCAAGCGGTGGAAAAAGCCAAGTCTACTGACACTGACAAAGTGATTGCCGCGATGGCCGGTCAAACGTTTAAAGCACCAGGCGGATTCACCTCCACTATGGACATGAAAAACCATCACCTGCACAAGCCGGTGTTCATCGGTGAGATCAAGGCTGACGGTCAGTTCAACGTAGTGTGGAAAACAGCCGGCCCCATCCGCGCCAATCCGTGGAGTCCGTTCATTGCCGGCAACGACAAGAAGAAGGACGAGCCGAGCGGCAAGTCGATGTAGTTTTATGAAGTAAGCGTTACAGTCGAATCCTCCGTGTGCCGGGGTATGCTGCATAGGCTGCAACCTCGGCGTTTTTTTGTCTGAAGACCTGATGAAGCGGCCTTGGCCGCGATCCCAAGTTGGCAGACGATCGTGCGTCCGCTTCAATCAATGCTCCTGCAATCATGCCAAATTGCCAACGCTATCGCGGCCAAGGCCGCTCCAACAGGATTGCCTGCGCCTTATGAGCTCGCTCGCTAAAACCATTGCACGTTTCGCCCGCAATTTTGGTCTCGCACTGCTGCTTGCGCATGTGATTGGTGCTCACGCATTGACACCAGCGGCAGCCCGCGTCATTTCCGTCGGCGAAAACGATGACCGGATCAGGGCACTTTTAGTAGCGCTGGAAAAGCCCGATCCCGAGCTGTCTCGCTTAATCGACGCGCTGCTCACCGACTCGGTAAAGTTTGTGGGCGACACCGTGTTCATCGTGACCGACGGCAAAGCGATCAACGCCGTGTCCGGTGTCAATACGCCGTTGCCCGCAACCGCTGAAGACGTGGTCAACAACAACCGAATGCGCCGCGAAATTGAAGGTGCCAAAGCAACGCTCGGCTTGTTCTCCGAGAGCGTCACCAAGCGCAACAACGCCATCACCGAACTCAAAGATTCAGCAGACGAAAGTAAGTTGCCGCTGATCGACAAAGCCCTCGCGCAAGAAACCGATGCCTCGCTCAAGGCCAAGCTGGAGCAGCTTCGCGCCGCAATGCTCGTTGCCTCCAGCGACAAACAAAAACGCCTCACTGCTGTGGCCGCGCTCACCAGAAGCGGGCAACCGAGCGTACGTTCGCTGATGCAACAGCGATTAAACGCGGGCGGCGAGACCGACCCTGAGGTGCGCGCCGCGCTCACTGCGGGCATCAAAGCCATTGAGGGCAAACTGGTGTGGGGCGAACGGCTGGGCGTGATCTTTACCGGCCTGAGCTTGGGCTCGATTCTGTTTTTGGTGGCACTGGGACTGGCCATCACTTACGGCTTGATGGGCGTCATCAACATGGCGCACGGCGAGCTCTTGATGATCGGTGCGTACGCCACGTATCTGGTGCAAAACCTGTTCCGCAAATACCTGCCTGGCGCGTTCGACTACTACATCATCGCGGCCATTCCGTTGGCCTTTCTCGCCGCCGCGTTGGTGGGCGCAATCCTTGAGCGCACCGTCATCCGCTGGTTATATGGACGACCGCTAGAAACTTTGCTAGCGACGTGGGGCATTTCGCTGATGCTGATTCAACTGATGCGCACCTTTTTCGGCGCGCAAAACGTGCCGGTCGAGAACCCGTCGTGGCTCTCTGGCGGGGTGGACGTGATGTCCAATTTAACCCTACCGTATAACCGCATCGCGATCATCTTTTTCGCGTTTTTCGTACTCGCAGGCGTGTCGCTCCTCATTAGCAAAACCCGCCTCGGCCTGTTCGTGCGCGGGGTCACGCAAAACCGCAGCATGGCCGCCTGCATGGGTGTGAACACTGCAAGGATTGACACCTATGCCTTCGCACTTGGCGCAGGCATCGCGGGCCTTGCGGGCTGCGCACTGTCACAAGTCGGCAATGTCGGCCCCGACCTCGGACAAGGCTACATCGTTGACTCGTTCATGGTGGTGGTGCTGGGTGGTGTCGGGCAGTTAGCGGGCACCGTGTACGCAGGCTTGGGCCTCGGCGTTTTGAATAAATTGCTCGAAGGCTGGACCGGTGCCGTGCTCGCAAAAATCATCGTACTGGTGTTCATCGTGGTCTTCATTCAACGTCGTCCTCAGGGCATCTTCGCCCTGAAGGGCAGAAGTGCGGAGGCTTGAGATGAATACCGCAACCATCGTTTCCCCGCCAATACCCGCGAACTCATCCTTGCTCGGCAGTTGGGGACGGCTTGCACTGCTCATCGTCATCGCCCTAATCCTGATTGGTATTCCCGTCCTCAACCTCGTTGTCCCTGCGGACAGCATACTGCACCTATCCGACTACGCCGTCTCGCTGCTCGGCAAAATCATGTGCTACGCCATCTGTGCACTGGCAATGGATTTGATCTGGGGTTACACCGGCATTTTGTCGCTCGGTCACGGACTTTTCTTCGCGCTCGGCGGCTATGGCATGGGCATGTATTTGATGCGCCAGATTGGTCGCGATGGGTCGTACAAAAGTGATCTTCCCGACTTCATGGTGTTCCTTGATTTGAAGACGCTGCCGTGGCAATGGATGGGCAGCGACTCGTTCTTGTTCCAGATGTTTTTAGTGATTGCCGTGCCAGGTTTGCTGGCCTTTGTGTTCGGCTATTTCGCCTTCCGTTCGCGCATCAAAGGCGTGTATTTTTCGATCATTACCCAGGCGCTGACCTTTGCCGCAATGCTGCTTTTTTTCCGTAACGAAACTGGTTTCGGCGGCAACAATGGCTTCACCGATTTCAAGCGAATCCTGAACATCCCGATTGCCACACCTTCGATGCGCGTTACGCTTTGCGTGCTGACCGGCATGGTGCTGGTCGGCTTCTACCTGTTGTCCAAAGCCATCATCGCGAGCAAGTATGGCCGTGTGTTGCAGGCGATTCGCGACGCTGAATCGCGGGTGCTGTTCACCGGCTACAACACGCTTTGGTACAAGCTCTCGATCTGGACGTTTTCGGCGATCATGTGCGGCGTGGCAGGCGCTCTTTACGTGCCACAAGTGGGCATCATCAACCCCGGAGAAATGAACCCGGCCGCCAGTATCGAGATCGCGATCTGGACGGCGGTCGGCGGTCGCGCGACGCTGATTGGCCCTATCGTTGGCGCGTTTTTTGTGAACGGTGCGAAGAGCTGGTTCACCGTTGCGTTCCCGGAATATTGGTTGTATTTCCTTGGTGCGATGTTTATCGGCGTCACGCTATTT
>JAYUWL010000177.1:0-12808 GCA_043753585.1 Burkholderiales bacterium | reverse complement strand
GTCACGCCCGAACCGCTGGCGCTCCGCTTCGGTGATGGATCAGGCCTCAGCGATTGCCGCAATCGACACTTTGAGGCCCGGAATGCGTGCAGGGAGTTTGGCCCCCTGACGAGCGGGTGGGTTCGAGGGGAACCAGTTGATGTATTCCTCGTTCATCCCTGCGAAATCATCTTCGTCGGCCAGCACGATTGTGACGCTGACAATCTTGTCCATCGAGCTACCGGCTGCTTCCAGAATGGCCTCGATGTTGGTCAGGCATTGCCTTGTCTGCTCCTGAATCGTGGAGCCTACGAACGCCCCGGTTGACGGATCAATCGGAGCCGTGCCGGAGACAAACACCAACCCGGCAGCTTTGACGGCCTGGCTGTAGACGGCGGGCGGTTTGGCGGCCCGGTCCGTGAAGATGATATTGCGAGGCATAGGGTCTCCTGTGTTGTCCAAAGTAGTGGATCAAGTGAGTGGCACGCAACCGGGGTTGGGTGTTGGCAACAGCACACAACCGGTGCCGCCTTCGCGCCACCACTCGACGACGGGTCAGGCCAGGTAGCGAGATTCAAGATGACGCCGGTAATGCTCGGCGTCCAGTGCGCTGCCGGTTGCTCGCGTCACCAGTTCATCGGTCGTCCAGCGGCTCCCCTGCTGCCATACGTTCGCTCTAAGCCAGTCGAGTGCCGGTGCCAGATTACCGGTCGCCATTTTCGCATCGAGGTCGGGCACCTCGCGCCGGATACCGGCAAACCACTGCGCCGCGTACATCGCGCCCAGCGTGTAACTCGGAAAGTAGCCGAACAGCCCTTCGCCCCAGTGGACGTCCTGCATGCAGCCGTCGGTGAAATTGCCGTGGGTGTCGATATCCAGAAATTCCGCCATCCCCTTATCCCACAGCGCGGGGATGTCGTCCGCCTCAATCCGCCCTTCGATCAGGTCGCGCTCGATGCGATAGCGCACGATTACGTGTAGCGGATAGGTCAACTCATCGGCGTCCACGCGGATGTAGCCCGGTTGAACCCGGGTCATGTACTGATACAGATTTTCTGGTTCGAACGCTGGCTGGTTGCCAAACTGCGCCGCCAGATGCGGCGCAAGAAGCCCGATGAAGGCGCGCGACAAGCCGATTTGCATCTCGAAACTCAGGCTCTGACTTTCGTGAATGCCGGCGCTGCGTGCCCATGCCACCGGTTGACCGAGCAGCTCACGCGGCAGGTTCTGCTCGTAGCGGCCATGGCCGGTTTCGTGAATGGTGCCCATCAGACTGCCAACAAAATCGTCTTCACGATAGCGTGTGGTCAGGCGCGTATCTTCCGGTACGCCGCCACAGAACGGATGCGCACTCTCGTCAAGCCTGCCGGCCTGAAAGTCAAAACCGAGCAGCTTCATCGCTTCGAGTCCGACGGCGGATTGGGCCGCGCGCGGAAACGGACCCTTGGGCGCGATGACGTGCCGTTTTGACTGCTTGGCGCGTACCTTGCTCACCAGATCGGGAAGCCACGTCAGCAAATCGCCAAACAGGACATCAAGCCTGGCGCTGGTCATCCCCGGCTCAAAGTTATCCATCAGCGCGTCGTACGGTGCCAGACCTGTCTCCGCCGCCAGAAATTGGGCCTGCTCCCGCGAGCAATTCACCACGTCCCGCAGGCCCACAACAAAGCCCGCCCAATCGTTGGCTGGGCGCTGTGTGCGCCACGCATGCTCACATTTCGCGTTGGCCAGCGACTGCTTTTGTACCAGCGCGGCCGGTAGGGCGTTTGCGCTGCGCCAGTCGCGCCGGATCTCGCGCAGATTGGCGCGTTCAATGTCACCGAACGTTTCTTCCTCGGCCAGCGCAAGCTGGTTGCGCAGATCGGGATGGGTACGGATGCTATGCAACAAACCATCCATCTCGGCCATCGCATTGGAACGGGCGTCATTGCCGTTCGGCGGCATCAAGGACATCCGATCCCAACCTGCCAGTGCTTGCAGGTGGCCGAAATGATGGAGGCGCTTCCAGGTTGCGGAAAGTTCGGTGTAGGCGGTTGACATGACGGGCTCGGGTAGGGATGCTGGATCAGGAAAGCTTGCGTAGACATTGTTTCAGCTTTAGCAATTTTGTCGCACTGGCTGCTGAATGGGTTGCCCGCTTCGGTGAACTTGACGGTTACTCTGGACGCTCTTCGCGACCGCCCGGGTGCCTCGCAAATCGCGCGGCGTCGCGCCCGTGCACCGGTGCGTCGTCACGCCACGGCCAGCCGCCAAATTGTGCGCGTCGGTAGTCCTGCACCGTCTGCACGATTTCAGCTTGAATATTCATCACGAGCGAGCCGTATTGCGCGACAGGTTCAGCAATGGGGCGGCCCTGCAGCATCAGAAATTCGCTGACCTCGTTGCCATTCACCAGCACAACGGGTGCGCCAGCGTCAGCGAGCGCACCGGCAACGATGTCGATCTCAGTCTCCTTGCCCTGATCATCGCTCTAAACACCACGCGGAATGTTCTCCGACCAGGATATGGTGAAAGGCGGCTTCACCCTCTTGTTGGCGGCAGGCAGGTTAAGCCAAATCTGAAGCAGTTCCAGCGGATTCGAAGCACTTCCTTCGAGCAGCGGAGACATCTCCGAATGCACGACGCACGTTGCCCGCGCCCGCCGTGAGCCACTGCGCATCACCGCGACCGAAGCGCGCGGTTGCGCCGAGCGAGTCCGAATGATCGATCAGTCCTTTGCGCACCACCGTTACCGTTTCAAAGCCGCGATGCGGATGCGCGGGAAAGCCCGGCACCTGCGCGCCGTGATACATGCTCCAGCCGTCTTTGCGGCTGAAGTCTTGCCCGATGTCGCGGCCCGCGAGCGGCGCGTTCGGCCCCAACGCTGCATTGGCCTGTGGGTGGGCGTCGTCGTAATACGCACAAAACAGAAACCCATCAATGGTTTCCCACAAAAAGCTGAGTGGTTTAATCTGGATGATGGATATCATGCGTTTGCTGTTGTTTCCGGAGCGGTGCTCGCGAAGTTTGCCGCCTGCAATGGGTGAAGGCGGACGGCATTTTCAACTCATCAACCGCTGTAGGCGTTCGCCGACATCGGGTTATCGTCTGGTATGACAGACGACATTGAGTCGCTCATTTAGCCTTATTCAGTGTAGGGGGTAATTTGTTGCAACGAATTCATGCAAATAGTCTCGCGGTAGCAAAATAATTCACCTTGACTCAACTCTCGACCAATCATCATGAATCCCGCTTTCTCCGTTTACGCCGCCGCCTATGGCGGTGCTGCTTTGGTGCTCTCGGTGCTCGACGTGCTCTGGCTCTGGCTGGTAGTAGGGCGCTTGTATCGGGCCGAATTGGGATCGTTGATGAGAACCGATGTGGCGATGGTGCCTGCGGTCGCGTTCTATCTGATTTACATCGTGGGGATTGTTGTGTTCGCCGTGATGCCCGCGATAGCGACCGATAGTTTGCTGCGTGCCGCGGGTTTGGGGGCGCTGCTCGGTTTTATCGCGTATTGCACCTACGACCTCACTAATCTTGCGACGTTAAACGGCTGGCCGGTCAAAGTTGCGCTGCTCGATATTGCATGGGGTACGTTCATTACGGCGCTGGCGGCTGTCGGCGGAACGTGGGCGGTACGCCTGTTGCGCAACTGAGGCGGACGATTCACGAGCGATGAGCAAATCCACCCTCGCAGCAATATACCCACTCGGGCCACCCGCGTCACGGTGGTCCCGCGCACGACGTGCAACGCAGACCGGTGGCGGCACCCTCTCGCGCGCGCTAATGGGCTGGATTGATCATCGTTGCAGCGCACTTTCGGCCGCGCTCGCGTTCTATGCGATGTTTTCGCTGGCGCCGATGTTGTTGGTAATTATTGCGTTGGCAGGATATTTTTTCGGTGCAGACGCAACCTCGGGCCAACTGTATGGCCAGTTGCGTCAGGTCGTCGGCCCGGAGGCCGCTGCGTTTGTACAAGTGGCGGTGCAAAGCGCCTGGAAATCGCGTGCGTCCACGGGTGCAACATGGATTTCGGTGGTGGTCATTGTGATCGGCGCGTCGGTCACCTTCGCTGAACTGAAGTCGGCGTTGAACACGATCTTTATTGCAACGCCGTCGACGGATGTTGCGTTATTGCACTCAACACTGGCGCTGGTGCGGGCGCGAATCTTGTCGTTTGCGCTGGTCTCGGGCCTCGCGTTCCTGCTCATCGTTTTGCTGGCGGTCGATACGGCCGTTGTGGCGCTTCAGCACGCGGTGTTCGCTGATGCCGCAGACGCGCAGGCGAAGAGTCTATTTCTGGCGTTGGAGAAGGGCTTCAGCCTGGCAATGTTGACCGTGAGTTTCACCGTGCTGCTGCGCGTGTTGCCCGACACCACGGTGTCGCTTAGGGCCGCGCTGATTGGCGCAGCGTGTGCGTCCGCGTTGTTTGTGCTTGGCAAAAGCCTGTTTAGTATGTATCTGATCAATATGGGCACCACCGATGTGTTCGGTGCTGCCGGAAGCCTGGCTGTGATTTTGATGTGGCTGTACTACTCGTCGGCGGTGTTTTTATTTGGTGCCGAGATTGCGCGCGAGCTGGCCGAAGCCAAAGTCGATCCGCTGGCGGCGGCAGCAAGCGAATTGACCGCGGCCACTGCCAGCAGAACACCCATCGCTTAAGGGCGCTTCTAGAAATTCGTTTTTCGGGATGAGGTGCGAGACGTGGGGCGCGCAGCAACCGCAATGTACGCCCTGGTACATGAGGATTGCGAGCACCCCACAACGAAGCAATTCGCCCAAACAACGGATTTATAGAAGTGCCCTTAACTAGAAGCAGATCAATGTCCTTCTGAGCTGCTGAGGACGAGTCCGCTTGCAAAGATGGTTCCAAGCCATTGAAATCGTGGAGTGTCATCTGATCCCTCGCTGGCACGCAGCATGACGCGGTGACATCATGGCGAGCGATCGCCACCCACTGGCCGAAACCTTTGACAAGGCCAATCTGCGGCTCGCCGAACTGCTTAGCTCAAATGTCAAACGGGGAAACTGCGGCCGCGAAAATGCCGCGCTCGGCCGTTTCGACCTGACCATCGGCGGCGACGTGTTGTATGAGCGCAGTCACCCGCTACGGCTCGGCAGATTCATCCAGCCGCACGTCAACAGCTTACTGCCGAAAGTGTTGCTACGTATGGACTAAACGAAATTTCCGCTGCTTCTCGACTATCCGTTCAATTCCGCTCTAGCCCACGTAAAACAAGCGAGTAGTGAGAAAGCTGAAGCGGTTCAACATGGCAGTGTGCGGGGTCCCTGGTTTGTCGTCTTTTCTTCCATATCCCTCACGCGCACTGAAAAAGCCGTCGAGTGGTGACCAAACTGGGGTCTTTTTCGCGGGGACGGCCCGTCGTGGGCCGGGCTGCTAGAGCAAGACTTCTAGTCGCCGAATGCAAAAAAACCGGAACTTGGTACAAAATCGAACAATTGTTTGAATCGTTCGATTAAAGTCAGTTGGAGCACCGATGGCGTTCGATATGCACCTCAGCGCACACTTTCCCGCATTAAAAATTCGCGAACGCGAACCGCGCAACGAGGGCCGTGCCGCGACCAAAATGCGCATCCTCGCCGCTACCGAGAAGCTCTTCATCGTTCACGGTTTTGACGCCACCAGCCTGCGTGCAATTACGACCGAAGCTGGGGTCAATCTGGCCGCCGTGAATTATCACTTTGGCAGCAAGGAAGAGCTCTTCGCGCTGGTGCTGACCCACCGTCTTGACACGCTAAATCTGGAGCGGGTCCGGCTGCTCGATGTTCTGGAAGCAAAAGGGTTCGATGCCGCCAACACCGTCGAACAACTGATTGCCACGATGTTCCTGCCCGCGCTGCAACTGGCGCGTAACGTCGAGCGCGGCGGCAGCGATTTCCTCAAATTTTTGGGCCGTGCGTACGCTGATCCTTCGGCTTTTGTCCGCGATCTTCTGCATGAGCGCTACGCTGCGCAAAACGCCCGCTTTGTGCAGGCATTCGCCAAAGCGCTGCCCGAGCTTGCCTACCAGGACCTGTCAATGCGCCTGCACTTCATGCTCGACGCAATCTCGTCGACACTGGCCAGTGAAGACGCGCGCAAACTCATGGCGGGTCTCGCCGCCACCAGCGACAGCGTGGTCGAAGAAGATGCAGCGGTGCTGTCGCACCTTGCGCCCTTCCTCGCCGGAAGCCTGCGCGCTAAAGTCAACCAGGCCGGACAACTGAGCGCGATTCGCGCGGTTCTCGCTTTCGCATAAATTGATTCATCCGTCGACAGCGGCGGAAAGAAAACCTCCGGGAGAGTTACATGGCAGCAGCCCTTCGTGAACCGATCTACGTTGTTGACGGCGCACGCACGCCGTTCCTGAAAGCGCGCAACGCACCAGGCCCTTTTTCCGCATCCGATTTGTCGGTCGCTGCGGGTCGCGCATTGCTGTCTCGCCTGCCGATTGCAGCAACCCAATTTGACGAGGTGATCCTCGGTTGCGCGAATCCATCGCCGGATGAGGTCAACATTGGCCGCTACGTTGCGCTGCGTCTCGGCTGCGGAGACAAAGTAACCGGGTGGACCGTGATGAGGAATTGCGCCAGCGGCATGCAGGCGCTCGACTCCGCGATCAACAACATGCTGGCGGGTCGATCGGAGCTGGTGCTCGCGGGCGGTGTCGACGCGCTTTCGCACGCACCGCTGTTGTACTCAAAGCAAATGGTGCTGTGGTTCGCCGCACTGGCCAGCGCGAAGACGATGGGCCAAAAAGTCGGCACGTTTGCGAAGCTCTCGCCGACGGCGTTGCTGTCGCCCGTCATCGCATTAATGAAGGGGCTCACCGATCCCAAGGTCGGTTTGCTCATGGGCCAGACCGCCGAGAACATCGCGTTCCGCTTTGGCATCACGCGCACCGAGATGGACGCATTTGCAGCGGAAAGTCACAAGCGCGTGCTCGCGGCTCAGGCTGCGGGCACCTACAAGAACGAAGTGATTCCGTTGATCGACAGCAAGGGCAATGTCTACAACGATGACGACGGCGCACGAGCCGATTCCACTCCGGAAAAGCTCGCGAAACTGAGACCCTTCTTTGACAAAAAATACGGCAACGTTACCGCTGGCAACAGCTCGCAAATCACCGACGGTGGCGTGTGGCTCGTGCTCGCGACTAAAGCCGCCGTCGAAAAACACAGTCTCCCCGTGCTCGGCAAAATCGTCGACACGCAGTGGGCGGGTTGCGACCCGGCGCAAATGGGCCTTGGCCCGGTCTACGCATCGACGCCGATCCTGAAGAGGAATGGCCTCACGCTCAACGACCTCGACACCATCGAAATCAACGAGGCTTTCGCAGCCCAAGTGCTCGCCTGCAAAGCTGCGTGGGAAGACGAAAAGTTCTGCAGAGAAGAGCTGGGACTTGACGCCGCAATGGGTTCGATTGACATGACCAAGTTAAACGTGGATGGGGGCGCGGTCGCGCTCGGCCATCCCGTCGGCGCATCGGGCGCACGAATTGTGTTGCATGCGCTCAACGTGCTCAAACGTACCGGCGGTAAACGCGCACTGGCGACGATTTGCATAGGTGGCGGCCAGGGCGGAGCCATGCTCCTGGAAGCTGCGTAGCGGATATATGCCCTCTCCCGCAGTGCGGGAGAGGGCTAGGGCGAGGGCGGTCAAAGTTTCGCTTCACTCGAAATTGGTGAGATAGCCACCGCCCTCACCCGCCCTGTCGGGCACCCTCTCCCGCGTTGCGGGGGAGGGACACGGAGCGCAAGGACTGGAGCAAATCATGAACTACGAAAACTTCAAACTCAAGACCGACGAACACGGGATCACCTGGGTCGGCATCGATATCGCGGGCAGCAACGTCAACACGATGGGCACGCCGGTGCTCGACGAATTCGCCGCATTGCTCGATCAGTTCGATAAGGAAAGTCCAAAATCCGTAGTCTTCCACTCACTGAAATCTTCCGGCTTCATCGCTGGCGCGAACATTCAGGAATTCGAAGCGATTGGCAAAACGAACGACGTCGTTGCCGCTGAAAAGCTCATCAAACGTGGCTACGACTTGTACGAACGCCTCGCCGCCGTGAAGTACCCGACGCTCGCGCTGATCAAGGGCTTTTGCATGGGCGGCGGGCTTGAGCTGGCCATGGCGTGCCGCTACCGGGTCGCGGTGGACGAACCCGGCACGCGCATGGGCTTGCCTGAGGTTATGCTGGGCATTCTTCCCGCATGGGGCGGGGTCAAACGTCTGCCGCAATTGCTCGGCGCGCCCGCCGCGTTTGACCTCATGCTTTCCGGAAAAACCGTCGACGCGAAGAAAGCGAAAAGGCTCGGCCTCGTCGATGAAGCCGTGCCGCCACGCATCATGGGCAATACCGTGGCGGGCTTGCTCAAAGCGCTACCAGCACCGCGTCAGTTGAGTTTCGTTCAGGGCCTGATGACTAATGGCTTCCTGCGCGGTTACGTCGCGTCGCAAGCGAGAAAACAGGTCGCGAAACGCGCGCGTCCCGAGCACTATCCAGCGCCATACGCCATCATTGATCTCTGGCAAAAGTACAACGGTGACGTGCACAAGCCAAGCGCAACCGAGTCGTGCTCCATGCAGGCGCTGCTCTCGCATTCCACCGCGAAAAATCTGATCCGCGTGTTCACTCTGCGCGAAAAATTGAAGGCGCAGGCCAAAGGTATCGACTTCAAAGCGATGCATGTCCATGTGGTTGGCGCAGGCGTCATGGGTGGCGATATCGCAGCGTGGTGCGCGCTGCGCGGCATCAACGTCACACTGCAAGATCTGGACGCATCGAAAATTGCGCCTGCGATCAAGCGCGCGGCGGACATGTACAAGAAGCGTTTGCGTGACGAGCGTCGCATTCGCGATGCAATGGATCGCCTGCAACCGGACGTCGCGGGCGACGGCGCGAAAACCGCTGACATCATCATCGAAGCCATCGTTGAGAACCTCGCAGTCAAGCAAAAGGTTTTCGCCGAACTCGAAGCTAAAGCCAAGCCCTACGCCGTGCTCGCCACCAACACGTCAAGCATCCCGTTAGAACAAATCGCCACGGCGCTGAAAGACCCGTCACGTATGGTCGGCATTCACTTCTTCAATCCCGTCGCGCAGATGATGCTCGTCGAGATCATCAGCGGTGCGCAAACCGATGCCGAAATCGCGCGCAAAGCCACCGCCTTCGTCGATCAGATCGACAAGCTGCCGCTCGCCTGCAAAAGCGCGCCCGGCTTCTGGGTGAATCGAATTCTCGCGCCGTATTTGACCGAGGCAATGCGTTGCCTGGATGAAGGCATCACACCAGAAACGCTCGATGAAGCCGCGCTGCAATTCGGGATGCCGATGGGGCCCGTCGAGCTCGCTGATGTCGTGGGACTTGATGTCTGCGCCGCTGTCGGTCAGGTGGTGGGTGGCGAAGAGGCGCTGCGGAATGCGCCCAAAAAGTTGGCCGCAAAACTCGAAGCGAAAGAACTCGGCAAGAAAGTCGGCAAAGGTTTCTACATTTGGGTTGACGGAAAACCGCAAAAAGGCACCGCGGGCGCGGTTCCCGCAGGTTTCACCGAGCGCCTGATCGCGCCGATGCTCGTTGAGGCAAACAAGGCGCTGGCCGAAGGTGTGGTGACCGACAGCGATCTTGCCGACGCGGGTGCGATCTTCGGTTGCGGGTTCGCCCCGTTCACCGGCGGGCCGTTCAATTATCAGCGCTCGAAAGCGGCGTAGATCACGGGGCGTACAGAGGACGCATCTTCTACATATCGGCTTCGGCAATCCGCCGCTCTGCAATTTAGTAAATCACCTGATCCGGCCCGACGTGTTTTGATGCGGACGCGTTGAGCGCAAGGCCGTTGCCAGGCACGTCATCGGCTGCGGCGACGATCGTGGCGTTGTAATTCTGCTTGAACAATGTCATCAATGCGCTCTACGTGCTGAGCTTTGCGCTGGCCGGTAGCCGGGCGCTAAGCAACGTGTTGCCGGTCATCACCGAGAGCAATCGATTGTGTACGCGCGAAGAGCCGGATCCTGCGCTGCGCGCGGAGATCGTCCGCGCGACTGCGGCAATACCTCTGGAAAAAAGGAATGATGAGCGACTGGCGCTCGTGCGCCACACTGCATTCCGGCTCGCTTATCACGGCCAACGAATCCGGGTCGCCTTCGCCCCAAAACATGTACGCGAATGCACGGTCGGACAATACTTCGCGAGGGAGGAATCAGATTTTGTGCGGCAAGCGACGGGTCTTCTCGGCAACTGCGATGCGCTCAACGCGCTTCGCATCCACATTCAAAACGACGCGGTGGCGCTGTTTGTTGATGCGGAGCCAGTGGCCGCATTACGCGCATGGCTCACGCAAAACGTATCCCTCGCGTAGATTCAGCTTTGCGCTGAAAGCGTCACTCTATCGAGGCGTAACCTATTAATCGCGCAAAGTCGAATTGATCAATTTTAGAGCTTTAGCCCCTATAAAATAAGCTTTACAGGCGAAAGCTGTAGCGCAAGCGGGCTACGTGGGACGCGTCAACGACAGGTACCTTGACCCGGCGCGCGCCGGCAATTGTTTGAAGAGTGACTAGTCTCTAAGTCTTCGCGAGACGGTCAAACGCTTCCTGATATTTCGCCGCAGTCTCCGCGATCACCTGGGGGGGCAAGGTCGGTGCCGGAGCTTTTTTTCTCCACGGCTGGCCATCGATGCGAACGTTCTCAAGCCAGTCACGCAAGAACTGCTTGTCAAAACTCGGCGGATTCTTGCCTGCTGCGAAGGCCGCCTCATAGCCCTCAATCGGCCAGTAGCGCGACGAATCCGGCGTGAGTACCTCATCCATCAGCGTGAGCGTACCGTTCGCATCGAGGCCGAATTCAAACTTGGTATCCGCGATGATGATGCCCTTCGTCAGCGCATGGTCGGCAGCGCGCGTGTAGAGCGCAATTGCTGCCTCGCGCACCTTGATTGCCAGCGGCTCGCCGATGATTTCTACCATGCGCGTAAACGAAATATTCTCGTCATGGTCACCCATTTCGGCCTTGGTCGCTGGCGTAAAAATCGGCGATGGCAGTTTGCTCGCGTTCTTCAATCCCGCAGGCAACGGCACACCGCAAACCGACTGCGACTGCTGGTATTCAACCCAGCCCGATCCCGCCAGATAGCCACGCACCACAGCCTCCACCGGCAACGGCTTCAACCGTTTCACCAGCATTGAGCGCCCCACCACCTGCGCCTTTTCGACCTCCGTCACCACGCCCTCAGGCGCATCCCCCGTCAAATGATTCGGCACGATGTCAGTCAACTTGTCAAACCAGAACAGCGCCATCTGCGTCAGCAACTCCCCCTTGCCCGTAATCGGCTCACCCATGATGACGTCAAAAGCACTGATGCGGTCGGACGCGACCATCAGCAGACGGTCAGCACCCACGGCGTAGTTGTCCCGCACCTTGCCGCGGGCGAGGAGGGGGAGGGAGGTGATGCTGGAGGTGTGGAGGGCGTTCATTTACGAATTATCTCTGGATGACACGACACTTCCAGTTTGCTTTTCGCGCGACGTGTCGTGACCCATGTGGCGCCACTGAACGCTGAGCTATAGTCATGAAAATAATCGAATAAGTTCTTGCATGACTTTATCGGCTCTCCCAGTGACCTGCCACGATTGCGGAGCGTGCGTAGATCAGATTGCGGATGATTCTGGACAAGCGACGCCATGTGCTGCCTGTGGGAGCATCAAGCGAAATTACGTGCTTTCGATCTCAGACATGCAACTTACAGACTACGCACTTGATAATTTTGCGGCACACAACCTTTCTTTGCTAGCTCGTTGCGGGGCAAGCGAGATGCCCATCAGTAAAAATTGGCTTGGAAGTTTCATTTCACGAAGCGTCTTTTTGGCCAATACGCCTTCCAAAGACCGTGCGTACATGTTCAACATCATTCGTCGAGCCGAGGGCGCGCTGAATGCGTATAGAGAAGCGCGAACTGCTCTGATCGAGTATGTAGAAACACCTCGAAGCGAACTATCGCCTTACTTCAGATCCTTACTGAATTTTGAAGTTGCCATTGCGCAGTGCTATCAAGGCTTGGAGTTACTTTCTACGTCCGTGGGCCAGAAATTATTTCAGAAGGATGACGGCAGTGTGTATCAAAGACTTCAGACGCTTTATGTCGATTCAAAACATATGGACTTGATGATCAGTGGAGGCAAGTTTCCCGATGAGGCCACTGGAGCGGTTTGGATAACGAACGAGGGCTTGGAGAGTGGACGTGGGAAACTGTCTTTCAGCGAGATCGAAGTAATGCTCGCCGAAATGTCTGAGTTTGCGCGGGAGCTTGCATCGCCGACAAAAGTCAACGAAGTGTTAAACGGCGCGTCGTTGGCTTCACAAGTGGCGACAGAAGCACTCGTCGATATGAAGACGCTGGATAATTGGCTTGCTAAAAAATAGGATTTGTTCTCACGCCGGATTTTCAATCCAGTCGAAGTGACCGTTTGTAGGATCGGCGCTGCCGCGACCACATCAAATATGCACGGAGGTCGCGGCATGCCGCTCCTACAGTTTGGGCGATTGTTTCGCCTCAAACTTCTCATTGCCCACCACTACCCGCGCCGTTCGATTGAACGAGACGTAGGCCCAGGCCCAGTCCATGAGTACGATCATGCGGTTGCGGAAGCCGATCAAAAAATAGACGTGGATGAATAGCCAGAACAGCCAGGCGAGGAGGCCGCTGAAGCGGACGTGGCCGAACAGCGGGACGACGACATCAACTACGGCTGACTTGCGGCCGATGGTGGCAAGCAGGCCGTAGTCCATGTAGCGAAACGCTTTGGTTTCTTCGCCCGCAATACGCGCCAGAATGTTCTTGGCG
>JAYUWL010000176.1:0-4272 GCA_043753585.1 Burkholderiales bacterium | reverse complement strand
AGCAGCCTCAGGTGGTGCGCAACTTCTTCAAAGCAAAACATGTTCGATACGCCGCGTAGCTGCCTCATTCCGGTCTTATTTTGGTGACTGAGTAATAACGTCGGCTAGGGCGACAAAGAGTTAGTTATCGACTATTGCCGAAAAGTAGACGAAGCCTATGTAAGATAAGGCGCTCATGAGAAAGTTGATTGCGTAGCTTGTCTCAAATTTGCCGTCAAACATCCTTGTTAAAAAACACCTGCCTCGCGGCCCAAACAAGCAGGCCGAGGTCGTCCAGCCAGCCGATGACGGGGATGAAGTCAGGGATCAAATCCAGCGGCGAAATGATGTAGAGCATCGCAAGAACGGCAATAGTGACGCGCTTCCACTTCGCTTGCGATTTGAGCGGTTGTTGGGCATCGGGAATGCGGACGGAGATGGATTGGGGGGGCACGGGAATTCCTAAAAAATTACATCAAACGAGTGCCAAAACGGCGGCGATTCCGCTGTCATCCTGAGGCGCAGCTGAAAGATCAGGTTATGCGCCGTCACTGCTGTACGTCACAAACATTACTGCAATCAGCATGATGCTTTGCGCGGCTCAGGATAACAATTTCTACTTCAGTGACAAAGCTAGCGTCACTTTACGGGCAACGCCAGCGTCACTTTACCGACAACGCCAGCGTTGTGGCCATCTGATCGGGCTTGCTGGCTTTCACAGGTTGCAGCGCAGCGACGCTAACGCGGGCTGCGTCGAAGTTGTTGACCGCTGTGAGCGTAGCTTTGATGGCCCCGGCGCGGAAGATGACGAGCGTGGCACACACCGTGTCTGGCACCGCCTGTTTCGCACGAAGTAGTTTGAACAGCGCGTGGTAGCACCTGCCATGAGCATCGGCAGCCTTGGAGTGGCTTTCAGCGGTCGAGTGTTGGCGTGCGCTTTGCAACGCACCGAAGACTGCGTCGCTGGCTGGCGCAACAGCGCACTGGATCAGCGCGTGAATTTGCCGTCCTTGTTGATGATTGACAGATCAACGAAGTCGAGCCCCGTGTGGTCGGTGGGCGAATAGGTTACGTCAAGGCCGCCAACGTCAAACCCACGAATCGCCTCCAGCCCGGCGCGCACCTTTTCTCCAGAAGGATTGGAACCGGCGCGGCGCAACCCTTCCGTCAGCACTTTGGCCGAAGCAAATCCTTCGAGCATCGCTGGGGACACTTCGGCGATATTTTTTGCTCTGGCCAGCGCCAGCGCCTCTTTCACCAGCGGCGAGGCAATCGAGCGCTCATTCGGAAATACCTGGGTGATGATGGTGCCGCGCGCGTTTTCGCCCAGTGCCTTGACGAATCCGCCTGAGGCGTTGTTCGACAGCGTTACCAGCTGCGCCCGCGAGCCGGTGGCGCGTATGGCCTTGAGCGCATCAATCACGTGCGTGCCCGAACCAACCACCATTACCGCTTGCGGGCTGGTGCGCTTGACGTCGGCGGCGAGCGGCATGAAATCAGGTTTGGCGCGGTCGTATTTGCCGATGAAAACCGGCGTCAATTTGGTCGCGTCGAAACCCGCTTTGACGCCGACAAAGGCGTCCGCACCAAAGCTGTCGGCCACATGCAAAACGCCGATGCTGGTAATGCCAATCGAGCTCAGCAAGCCAATGGCCTTTTCCGCCTCACGCTGGTAGGTGGAGCGGACATTGAACACATATTTGCGCACCGGATTGTGCAGCAGCATCGCACCCGTGGACGGCCCGAGCAGCGGCACCTTGAGCTCATCGAGCACCGGAATGATCAGCTCGTTGTGCGGTGTGCCGCGGGTCAGGAACAGCGCGACCGCGCCCTTTTCGGTGATCAGTGTGCGCGCATTGGCAGCCGCTGTTTTAGGATCGAACTTGTCGTCGAGCGACACCAGTTCGATCTGCTGGCCATTGACACCGCCTTTGGCATTGACCGCATCAAAATAGAGCTTTGCGCCATCGGTTGCTTCCTTGACCGTGGCGGCGACCGCGCCGGTGAAGCCTGCGGTTTGACCTACGATGATTTGTGCGGTGGCGCGACCCGTCAGACACGTCGCCAGGCACAGCGCCAACGTGTAGGCCTTCCACCGCAGTTTCAGCATATTCATAAATGCGTCTCCTCTTTTTTCGCCCTACTCGATGAACCGGTACAGAATTTTTTGAGAGCCTAGCCGAGCATGCTGTCGGGAAGGTGGAATTTATGACAAAAGGTCAAATGATGGGCGCGATGTGGCGTTACTGGCTGGCCGTCCAGAAACAACTTTTGCGACTTTATCATTCGAGCCTTTGTTTTATTGAGGCTGACACTGTATTTCAGTGAAAATATGCGAAAGTCGACTTCGACTATTTTGACGATTTAGCCCAAGTGCAACGGTTCGTTCCTGCAAAAGCCGTTACGGACAAACGTTATCGCCCAGCTTGCCGCGATACCACTCATGGAAGTGCTGCATGCCGTCTTCCATTGGACTTTGATACGGGCCGACTTCCACGCGATCCTGCTCGAACAGCGCCTTGCGACCGGCGTCCATACGCAGCGCAATCTCGTCGTCTTCGACACAGGTTTCCATGTAGGCGGCCTGCTGCGCCTCGATGAATTCGCGCTCGAACAACGCTACTTCCTCGGCGTAATAAAACTCGACCACATTGATCGTTTTGTCGACCGCCTGCGGCCACAACGACGACACGACGAGCGTGTGCGGATACCACTCAACCGTGATGTTCGGGTAATAAGTCAGCCAGATCGCGCCATGCGGAGGCGGCACGCCACGGCGGAACTGCATCACCTGATCGTGCCAGCGTTTGTACGTCGGCGAACCGGGCTTGTCAAAGCCGCGCGACAAACCCACCGTTTGCACAGAAAACTCATTGCCCCATTCCCACGCCAGATCATCACAAGTGACGAATTGCCCAAGGCCCGGATGGAACGGACCAACGTGGTAGTCCTCCAGATAAACCTCAACGAAGGTCTTCCAGTTGTAGCTGCATTCGTGGGTCACGGCGCGGTCGAACACGAAGCCTGAAAAGTCCAGCGTCTGCCGCGTTTGTGTCGACAATTTCGCCAGATCAACGACCGGATCGCGTGGTCCGTCGAACAACAAACCATTCCACGATTTGAGCCCTTTGCTCGCGAGATTAAGCGCCGGATTGCACGGAAAATGCGGCGCGCCGATCAACTCGCCCTCGCCGGAATAGGTCCAGCGGTGCAGCGGGCACACGACATTACCGCCGTTTTGCGTGAGCGATCCGCGGCCGTCGAGCATCATGGCCTGACGGTGGCGGCAGATATTTGAAATGAGATTGACCCCGCGACCGGTTCGGGTGAGGGCTTGAGCGTTGTTCCGGGTGGCGAGCACGGCGTAATCGCTCAAGTTCGGAACCATCAGCTCGTGGCCGACATAACCGGGGCCGTCTTTGGCGAACAGCAGTTCGCGTTCGCGACGCAACAGCGCGTCGTCGAAATAGGCAGCAGGTGGCAATTGTGAAACCGGTACGGACAACTCCGCAGCGGTGAAGGGACGCGTCATGGCTCCAGACCGTTTCAGGAAAAGTTAACCCAACTTAAACCAGGTGCAATTAATGGACCGCACCCAACCCTTGCTAAGTCAACCTCTGCCCTGATTTGCCACGGTAGGCCGCTAAGCGCGGGTCACAGGTGGTCGCATTTGGGTCGAGGTCGCATCGTCAAACGCCATTATTATCCCATGGCCGCCTATGATATTGGTCTTACCTGAGGGATTGCAAGTGTGGCCTGACGGAACGCTACGGACGGCGTGATCGTTGACCTGATATGCAACAGCCCAGGAGCAGCGCCCGCAGGTGGTCATTTATTGACCGCGATGTCGTGGCGGTTGAAGGCGAATCGGAATTCGGCTCATGTAGAAGCTCGGTCGTTGAATCTGACATCACAGCCCTCACTAGTGCCAATGGTCGGGCTTCAGTTTTGGACGCTTCTAGAAATGCGTTTTTCGGGATGAAGTGCCGAATTTGGCAACATCAGTGGGGCGTGCAGCAACCGCCATATACGCCCTGGTACATGAGGGTTGCGAGCACCCCACAACGAAGCAATTCGCGATCCCCCGTCTGAATTCGTCAATTGCTGAAAGTGCGCCTAGACAGTGTCGTCACGAGATATTGAGCCACAGTACCATGCATCGAATCTGTACGGCAGCGACAAATGAGGACAAAGTTTTGGCGTATCGCGTGGCAACGCCACGCCAGGCCTTGATTCGCAGGAAGGCATTTTCAACAAGGTGACGCTGCTTGTAGATATGGCGGTCATAGTCTC
>JAYUWL010000175.1:0-4277 GCA_043753585.1 Burkholderiales bacterium | reverse complement strand
AGCCGAGGCGGGGATGGTCCTTGTACTTGGCGAGATACGCCTCGCGGAACGCTTTGTGCTCCGGCGTGTTGATCTGCTCCCATGGGTAGCCGGTGACCAGCCAGCCGGTCGGCGTTTCCTCCTTCAACGTGTCCAGATATTCAGGTTCGCCAGAAAGCAGACTCACCACAGGCCGATCCTTGAACAAGCCGCGCGTGTTGCCTTCGCGTACGAACTTTTGCAGGTCCGCGCCGAAGGTCACGTTGAAGATGGCATCGACCTTTGCGTCGATCAGGGCTTGTGCCACCGCGCCTGCGTCGATCTTGCCCAGAGGTGCAGCCTGCTCGACGAACTCAACGCCACCTGCTGGTTGCGCTGCGATCAAAAGCTTCTTGAACGACGTTGCCGCAGACTGGCCGTATTCGTAGTTTGGATACACGATGCCCCAGCGCTTCTTGTTGAGCTTCGCCGCTTCGGGCACCAGCATGGTCGTCTGCATGGACGTGGATGCGCGCAGGCGATACGTATAAGCGTTGCCGTTGCCCCAGGTTACTTTGTCAGACAGCGGTTCGCTGGCGATGAAAAGCACTTTTCGCTGCTTGGCGAAATCGCCCACGGCGAGACCAATGTTCGACAGGAAGGTGCCGGCAATAAGCGCGACCTTTTCCCGCGCGACGAGCTCTTCGGCAACGCGCACAGCATCGCCTGGATTCGCGTTGTCGTCGCGGAAAACGGTTTCAAGCTTCTGGCCATTAACGCCACCAGCCTTGTTGATCTCTTCCTGAGCTAGCTCCCAGCCTTTTTTGTAGGGCTCCAGAAAGGCGGGCTGCGCTTTGTAGCTGTTGATTTCGCCGATTTTGATCGTCGCCTGGGCAAAGCTTGCGCTGACGGCAAGGACGGAAAGTGACACGGCAAGGAGGGTGCGTTTCATCAGAATTCCTGTTGGATCAGTGTGACCCGAGATGGGCCGTGTCGATAACGAGAGCAGCGGACCGCCGGTTTACACAGAGTTGTTGCAACGAGGCAATGTATCGCATTCGCCGAAAGTGAGAGAAAATGCGACAACTAGTTCGCATACAGGAGTGCACATGAAGTTGGCTCTGAAAATTCTCAAATATCTGATCGGCATCGTGGTCGTGTTGCTTGCGGCTGGGTTTCTTTTGCCAGCGGCGTATTCTGCGCAACGCAGCATCACTATCAATGCGCCCGCCGAGAAGGTGTTTCCGCTGGTGGCAAACCTCAAGGAGTGGAAACGCTGGAGCGTGTGGAATCAGCGTGATCCGAACATGGTGATGACCTACTCCGGCCCCGAAATGGCAGCGGGCTCGAAATGGTCATGGAAGAGCAAATCCGAGGGTAACGGAGGCATGGAATTTTCCGCCGTCGAGCCGAACAAACGCGTCGGGTACATCCTGACCATGGAAGACATGCCACCTGCAACGGGCGACCTCAAGTTCACGCCCGAGGGCACAGGAACAAAGGTCAGCTGGGACATCAGCGGCAACGCTGGCATCAACCCGGTGTTTCGCTGGTTCAGAGTCTTTACGGACAAAATGATTGGTCCGGATTTTGAAGCCGGGCTCAAGAATTTAAAGAACTTAGCGGAGAGCGCATGATGATCGTTGCTGAAGAAAAGAAGTCCACCTATCGCGATTACGCAGCGCCGCAGCGCGTTGATTCGGTTGATACGGTTCGCGAGTTCTATCGCCTGAATCACCAGAATCAGACCCATAATTTCGTACTCAAGAAAAAAGCGGAATACCTTGGCTTTAATCGCACGACGCTGACGCCGTGGGCTGCGCTCGACTTTCTCAATACGTTAGTCGACGACAGCGACCCAGACATCGCGTTGCCGCAGATTGATCACTTGATTCAAACCGCCGAGGCGATGCGCGCCAATAACGAGCCGGAGTGGATGGTGCTCACAGGCTTCATCCACGATCTGGGCAAGGTGCTCTGCCTGTTCGGCGAGCCGCAATGGGCGGTGGTGGGTGACACGTTCCCGACCGGCTGCGCCTACTCCGAGAAGAATGTGTACTGCGAATTTTTCGCGCTGAACCCGGATTCACAGCGCGCTGAGTTGCAGACGCCGCTCGGTGTCTACAGCGCGAAATGCGGGCTGGAAAAAGTGCACATGAGCTGGGGACACGACGAGTATCTGTATCACATGATGCAGCCATATCTGCCATTGCCAGCGCTCTACATGATTCGTTTTCACAGCTTTTACGCCTGGCATCGCGAGAACGAGTATCAGCATCTGTGCAACGCACAGGACGACGAGATGAAGCCGTGGGTGCAACGGTTCAATCCGTACGATCTGTATTCCAAGAACCCGAATCGGACAAAGCTTACCGATGTGAAGCCTTATTACGAAGATTTGCTGGCGAAACATTTGCCGGCGGAACTGCGGTTCTAGGAACGGAACGGGTAGCGGTGCAACGCACTTAAATATGGCGCATTGCGTTCTGATTTCGCATTAACCCGATGCACTTTTGCGAGCGCTTGGCATAGACTCATTGCATGACTGCGGATAGGGTGCATTAGTACCTGCCGCAGCCGACGGAGACCCTGCACACATTTGGCGCGGTAGTCAGTTGTTACGGTCGGATGTGCGCGGTGCCCCCGAAACCAAAGGAGGCAGCTTGCAGCGAACGGATATTTCAAATCCGACCTATTTTCACAAGGTCGTAGATTGTCAATGGGCCTGTCCGGCTCACACCCCCGTCCCTGAATACATCCGCCTGATCGCGCAGGGTCGCTACAGCGATGCCTACATGATCAACTGGACATCGAACGTGTTCCCTGGAATTCTCGGTCGCACCTGCGATCGTCCGTGCGAACCGGCATGCAGGCGCGGTCGCGTGGAAGAGAACAACGGAGCCGATCCGGAACCGGTCGCCATTTGTCGCCTGAAGCGCGTCGCGGCCGACATGAAGGACGACGTCAAGAATCGCATGCCGTCGCTTTCGCCGAAGAACGGCAAACGTATCGCCTGCATTGGCGCAGGCCCCGCGTCGCTCACCGTTGCGCGAGACCTCGCGCCGCTTGGCTATGACGTCACGGTGTTCGACGGCGAGGCAAAAGCGGGCGGTTTCATCCGCACGCAGATTCCGCGCTTTCGTTTACCGGAATCGGTAATTGACGAAGAGACAGGCTACATCCTTGATCTCGGTGTAACGTTCAAAAGCGGGCAACGCATCGATTCGATGAACGCTCTGCTCGCCGAAAACTACGACGCGGTGTTCGTCGGCTGCGGTGCGCCGCGCGGACGCGATCTGGTGTTGCCGGGCCGCAAGGAAGCCGCGGCGAACGTTCATATCGGAATCGACTGGTTAGCGTCCGTTTCTTTCGGTCACATCACCAAAATCGGCAGGCGCGTGATCGTGCTCGGTGGCGGTAACACGGCGATGGATTGCTGCCGTTCTTCGCGCCGTCTGGGCGGCGATGAAGTTAAGGTAATCGTGCGCAGCGGGTTCGAGGAAATGAAAGCCTCGCCCTGGGAGAAAGAAGACGCGATGCATGAGGGCATTCCGATCATCAACTTTCATGTCCCGAAAGCGTTCATCCACGACGGCGGCAAACTAACAGGCATGACGTTTGCGATCGTCAAAGCTGTGTACGACGACAAGGGGGGTCGAACGCTCGTTCCGACGGGTGAGCCTGATGCATTGATTAAATGCGATGATGTCATTGTTGCCGTCGGTCAGGAAAACGCGTTCCCGTGGATCGAAGCCGATTGCGGGATCGAGTTCGACAAATGGGGCTTACCAACGCTCGGCAAAGAGACGCATCAGTCTACCGTGCCGAATGTCTACTTTGGCGGCGACGCGGCGTTCGGGCCGAAAAACATCATCACCGCCGTCGCGCACGGGCATGAAGCCGCCGTGTCGATTGATCGTTTTTTAAACGGTGAGGATATTCATCTGCGTCCTGATCCGCTGACCAATTTGATGTCACAGAAGATGGGCATTCACGAGTGGAGTTACGACAACGATACGTCGAATGATTTGCGCTTCAAAGTGCCGTGGGCCAAGGCCGAGATGGCACTCGCCAGCATCAAGGTTGAGGTGGAACTGGGATTTGATGTTGCGACCGCGTTGAAAGAGGCGCACCGGTGCCTGAACTGTGACGTTCAGACCGTGTTTACGGAGTCCGCGTGCATCGAATGCGACGCCTGCGTCGACATCTGCCCGATGGACTGCATCACCTTCACCGTGAATGGGGTGGAAGACGATTTACGCGAACGATTGCAGGCCCCGGCGCACAACAAAGAGCAGGCGCTCTACGTATCCGCTGAG
>JAYUWL010000174.1:0-12869 GCA_043753585.1 Burkholderiales bacterium | reverse complement strand
CCGAAAAACGGATTTATGGGAGTGGCCTCAATTCATCATCATCGCCGCAAGCAGGATTCCGACCGACAGGGTTGTCCCCACCATCCCCAGAATCCATCCCATTCGCATCCCGCGCCACGATCCAAATTCAATCAGCAGCAAACGCAGGCCGCCCACCAGATGCGCCGCAAGCAAACACACCAACCCCCACTCGGCAAACTTGAAAAGAAATGAGTCTGTCCAGCGCAAAAAAGCATTCAGCGCGACCTCACCCTGAAGGCTTCGCGACAACGCCCAGAAATGTATGGGAAGAAATAACGCGAGACCGACCCCTGAGACGCGATGCAGCACAAACGCCCAATATCCCGGAAGCCCGCGCGCGCGCCGGTCATTGCGGCGCATTCCGCTTAAGCTAACCGCCATAAAGCCCCCACACAGCCGACAGGCCAACGGCCACAAGCACCACGGCAAAAATGAGAAGCAGCCCATTTAACAATCGACCCCGCCATTGCAACCATTCCTCGGCGATACGCGCGAGACCGATCGGCGCATGGATTGCGGCGGAGACGACGAACAGCACATAGAAAGCCGCGAACACTGCATTGCCGCGGGTGCGCCCAAGAATTTCTGCGCCCGTCAAACCACCGCGCACCGCATAAACAATGGTCACAATATGCACAATGACGCAGAGCGCGAGAACCATCGCGCTAATACGCTGCAAGTACCAGAGCCGCGCCTGGGTTGCCGCACTCAATCGAGTTCTCCGCGCATGGCAGCACGAGCTGTGAGGCGTTTCAGCGCACTGATGCCAAGTGTTGGCGCGATGCCTTTCGGGCAGCGTTCGGAACAACTGGTGTGGGTATGGCAGGCATGGCAGCCAGCGTCGCCAGCTATCGCGCGCAAACGCTCTATTCCAGCAATGTCACGCTCGTCGTTGACCAGCGTCCAGGCGCGATTCAGCGCGGCGGGTCCGAGGTAATCAGGTCGCCAGGTCACGGTGTCGCATGAGGCGTAACAAACGCCGCAGCCGATACACTCGATTCCGGCGTCGGCCGCTTTTCGTTTGACCGAATCTGGCGGCACTGACGCAAACTCGTCATGGCGGGTTCGCTCACCCCTAAACTGGCCTTTCGCGCCCGCCCACTTGTCGAAGAACGGAGCCATGTCCGACGCCAGATCTTTAATCATCGGCAGGTTAGACAACGGAGCCAACTCCAGCACACCATCCACCGCCACTTTCGACACGTGCGTGCGGCAGGTCCAGCGCGCGACGCCATTGACAGTCATCGCACAGGATCCGCACATGCCAACCCGGCAAGAAAAGCGATAGCTCAGGCTCGCATCCAGCGTACGCTGCACATAAGTCACCACATCGAGCACCGTTTGGCTATCAAGCCTTGGCACGCTGTAACTCACGAACTGGCCGTCCGTCTTTCCGCGCCAAATGCTCACGTTCAGCGTCTCGGTATTCATGGGCACCTCATCATCAGCACATTATGGGTGGCCTGATTCCATAGTAAAAGCGATTTATAGTTAGTTTGCTAACAAGAAAAACTATGTAATCAGGGATTTGATCTAAGCATGCCGTCTTTTCGCGTTTTGAAAACATTTCTCGTCGTTGCACGAGTTGGCAGCTTTGCGGCGGCTGGCGATGAGGTAAGTTTGACGCCGGCTGCGGTGGGGCTGCAAATTCGTTTGCTTGAGGCGGCTATCGGTCGCCTGCTGTTCGACCGGATCGGTCGTTCAATCATTCTCAATACGCAGGGGCGAGAGTTCGTGACTGTTGCCAGTGATCTGGTGATCCGCTACGAAGCGGCAGCCAATGCAGCGCCCAACGGGTTGTCCGGCACCGTCGTAATGGGGGCGCTGGTATCAGCCCTGATGGGGGCGTTCGCCGGAGCGCTGTGGCAAATGAAGCGCGACTACCCGACGCTTGATATCAAGCTGTTCGCTGGCTTGTCGGCCGATTTTGTGCCTCGCGTGGAGCGCGGTGAGCTGGATGCAGCCGTGACCACGCTGCCGCCACGCGTCTTGCCAGCGGCGCTGAAGTGGACCCCGCTCTACGCCGAGCCAATGGTGCTCATCGTGCCGACGCGCCCGCATTTCGCATTGTCGAGTGATCCATTTGCAATACTGCGCACCGCGCCATTTTTGCGCTTTGATCGTTCAACCTGGACCGGGGATCTGGTGACCCGGGTCCTCGCGGGCGCGCGAGTGACGGTGAACGAAGGATTGGAGGTCAATTCAGTCGAAACCATCGTCGCACTGGTACGTCAGGGCTTCGGCGTCGCCATCGTGCCCAAGCTCGACAATGTGCAGTGGCAACGCGATAGTCGACTGAAAGTTATTGACATTCCGGGAAACGTGATTGATCGCAAGGTCGGACTACTTGAGCGCAGCAATCACTCGCGCACCCAATTTACAGCGGCCATAAAAGCGCAATTTAGTGGTCTTCACCCAGGAAAGACGAGAACGACTCGAAAAGTTCCCAACACATGAATCTGTGCCGGTCGACCGGCAAAAATTACCCGCTGCTTTCCAGATTCGAACGTCGTGCTAACGCAAAAAAATCCGGGTACCGAAACTGTGACACGTTTTCGGCATTCGGATGGCTCGTGGCGCTATCTGGCGGCCGTTGGCAGTAATGCGCTTGCGGACGACGCGGTGCGTAGCATCATCCTCAATTGCCGCGACGTCACTGAGTCACGGCTAGTGCAGGAACGCTTGAGAGTGCTGGCCACCGTGGACATGCTGACCGGTTTGAAAAATCGTAGTGCCTTCGAAAATTCCGCTGTGGCAGCGCTTGATTCCGCGCGGGCATCTGACGGCACCGGTGCGGCTCTGTTTTTCATCGACCTTGATCGCTTCAAACTGATCAATGACTCTGTGGGGCATGCCGCTGGCGACCAGGTGCTGCGCGTCATCGGTCAGCGGCTTGATGGCCATGCTCCCGAAAACGCTTTGATTGGCCGGCTCGGTGGCGACGAATTCGGCATGTTGCTGCAGTGCCTCTCCTCGGATCGTCAGGCCGAGAGAGTGGCGGCGGAACTCATTTTGGCCCTTGCTGCAACTATTCACGTCGATGACATGACGTTCTCGGTGACCGCCAGCATTGAGGTCAGTCTGTTTCCGGATCATGCCGATTCATTTGAACTTATGCTGCGCTACGCCGATCTTGCCATGCTCAACGCCAAGGTGGTGCAGCGAAACGCATTTCGCGTTTTTCAGTCGTCGCTTGCCGTCGTCGCGCAAGAGCGCATCGCACTTGTTGAAGAGCTGCGGCACGCGCTGAGCCCTTCTGCGACTTGCACCCATTTCTCGCCAACGACGAAATGGACAAGGCCGACACGATTCGTACTTTTTACGACGAATATCTGGCAGTGAACGATCTACCCGCCGAGTTCTATCTGGAAACGGTGGAGAAGGTGTTTCAGACTTGCGATCTCGCGAAAGGCGTTTGGCGTCAGATCACAACGTGCTTCGATGCTGCATGCGTCAGCGATTCGGCAGCAACAGCACGCGTTGCCCTTCCGTATGCCCTGGCGCTGCGCCAGACGACCCGGATATGAAGGCAGAGATGTTGTTGTTGTCATCATCGATGCCTGTCCCTTCGCTCATGCACGACGGTATCAAGGTGTAGGACACGCTGGCCATCGGCGAATATTTGAATGAACTGAAACCGACAGCGGGACTTCTACCCGCTGACGCCAGAGCCCGCGCCCATCGCCGCGCGATCTGCGGCGAAATGCATTCGGGCTAAACCTCACTGCGCTCCGCGTTGCCGATGCATATCAAAGGCAAATTTGCGAAATACAAAGTGTGGTCGCGCGCGCAAGCCGACATTGACCGTATCGCGGAAATCTGGGCGCTCTGTTTCAAGACTTATGGCGGACCGTTCCTTTTCGGCGAGAAACCGTGCGCAGCCGATGCGATGTACGCCCCAGTTGTCACCACATCGCCGGCCTCAACCAGCGTCTCTTTGTCTTCACACATGAACTTTGTCCAGCCCTTAGTCCTGATCACGATCTGGAAATCCGCCACATGTTTGTGCCAGCCGGTTCCCGTTTCTGGCGCCATGTTCGCCTTGACAAGGTGCGCGATGACCTTGCCATTGGTCGTTTCGGCAATCCCTGAATCACGATAAAGGAAAAATCGCGCGAGCCACCGGAGACAAATTGCGTGTCGGCGGGCTTAACGTGAGAAAGGCTCGTTTCGGTGCGGTTGAGCATGGCCTTTCCCGATGCGGGTGCGTAAATGCTGGGTTTGACACAAGTTTGTGGCGCAAATGGTGCGCCGCACAAACATGCATTTGTCGTTCCAGAGCGGCCTGTGATCGAACTTTTAGCGTAGTCGTCGCGAGCGTCAATTAGTCATCAGCTTTTCTGTGCACGCTTTATTTAATTGGGGCTGTAACGTCGTTATACCTAGAGTCGACTTATACCAATATCTAGATTTAGCCCTGCCGCAGCGGCGCTTTTAGCCTGAAGTCATATCCCAGCGTGGACGATTTTTACCGCGGTGCTGACTTCAAATATCCCGGCGGACGCCGATGTTTCGTCGCTTGCTCAAACGCATAAGCCATACCGATCAACTCCGGCTTGCTCCACGCTGTTCCGACAAACGAAATCCCGACCGGCAATCCGCTCACGAATCCGGCGGGCACAGTGATGTGCGGATAACCGGCGACCGCTGCCGGGGAAGAGAAGCCGCCACCACTGTTGTCGCCGCGAATGAAGTCCGTAAGCCAAGCCGGGCTGCCGCTCGTTGCCACCAGCGCATCGAGCTTGTGGTCCAGCAAGGCTTTGTCGATGCCGGCTTCGCGGGAGAACTTCAGGTTGTTGGCGAGCGCATCGAGATATTCCTTGCTGTCCAGCCCACCTTCGCAGCGGCGCGCATCATGTGTTCCTGCGCAAAATGCGGCATCACGCGGTCACGATTTTTCTCGTTGAACGCCATGAGGTCGGCGAGCGCTTTGATCGGCAGATTCGGCGCAAACTCCGCAAAATACGCCGCCATGTCCGCCTTGAATTCGTAGAGCAGCGCATCGTATTCGCTCTGCCCGTATTGCTGGCGTTTGGCAGCTCGGCAAGCTCGATGAGCGTTGCGCCCTGCGCCTTCAATACGTCCAGCGCTTACTCGACGACGGCTGACGCGAGATCGTTGCGTCCGCCGAACTGGCTGCGCACGACGCCGATTCGCTTGCCCTTCAGGCCGTCGCGATCCAGAAATTTTGTGTAATCAGTCGCTCGCGACGTGCCTTCTTTCGTGACGGCATCACGCGCATCGGTGCCCGCAAGCACGCTGAGCAGCACGGCGGCATCGGCGACCGTTCGCGCCATCGGCCCGGCGGTGTCCTGCGAATGGGCAAGCGGCACAATGCCGTCGCGGCTAATCATGCTTCGCCGAGATCAAACTTCAATGGCACGAAGGCCTTAATTTCCTTACTCGCGCCAGCTCGCCACGCTCGAATGAAATCGGTGACTCGGATGTAATAGCAACGTAGCCACTCTGCTTGATTTGAATGAACAGCGCTTCGCCCGTGCGTCGGTCTTGTTTATTGCGACCGGCGTCAGCTTTAAGAGCTCGCTCCAACTCCTGCGCAAACGCCCCCAGCTTGCAAAAACTCTTTGCCCAAACGTACTTCGGCGCGCTCACTTCCTCGGCATTCCGAAGCCATTTTTGCAGCGTATTCCGAGACAGATCCGTACGCTTGGCTATCTCTCGCACCGAGAGCTTGTCGCGCGCACGCATGCGCCGTACCTTGCCTAACATTTCCATGGTGATTACCTCTTTTTGCTCCTGCCCTAAATTAGGCAGAGCGAGTTAAACACCTGGCTCAGTTTTGAATCGGCATCACATCAATTAGTGGCTCAGTTTTCGGTCGGCGGCAACACATTTTCGATGAATCGCGGAATATCGATCTGCTGTCGTTCTTCAATGATCAGAAGAACACGTTGCAAAATCCACTGATGTGCGACACCAACGGGCAAACCGAAGGATACGTGCGGTTTGTCGCCGACAACCTCTCTGACCGCGCCATTCACATCGGCCCGACGCGTTATGGTGCTGGCGGCGAACAGAATGCAATATTTTCGTCGACGTAGCCATTGGCGGTGAGAACGGCGACAGTGTCCATGCTGATTTCGTAGCGATGAAGCAGGTCGGCTTGATTGAATACTCGTCGCACTGGTAAAGTCCCCAACGGACATGCTCCATTTGTCGCCGGAACCACGTAGAGGTTCCACGGAAATTGCTCAAATTGTCCTCCTCGCAACAAGGTATCTCTTTCGATCGCAGACGTCGTGTAGAAGTGACGACTCGGATTCAAAAAGTGCAATCTGTACAGCGGCGTTGCAACGCTCGGAACAGCAACGCGATCAAGCGTCCATCCGAACATCGACGGCGCTGCTCCGCTAACGTCGGCAACAGGCACCAATGAGCCTGAGCCTGAAAGGTTCTGCGCGTCGGTCGTTGACAAGTAAAAGGGGGCGCCGTTGGGGCCGTTGATGGTGTAGACACGCTGCTGTCTGTTGGCAGTTGGAAGCACAGTCCACTGAACGCTGCCCCTCTCGACCACCTGTGAGCGATAGACAAGGAACGTAGGCTGGTACGTCTGTGTCAGTCCAATCTCCAGTGTCGTCAGTCCCGGTGCGAGACCAGGTAACTTAAACCGTGACGATGTTCGCATGACGCAGACGGAGGGATCGACCACGTCGAGATGTGACAGCAAAACAGTGATTGATCGGCCACTTGCTGAGTCTGAGCTCACGGTCTGAGCAACGATAGGGCTAGCTCGCGGCAAGCAATACGCTTGGGAGAACTGCACCACAACATCAAAGGGTTCAAAGGCAGCGGGGTTCGCGGGTTGCGTGCTCACGGTGAGTGCATGTGCGCTCGCTGGAATCGCCAAGGCGACCAGACAAATTTGCACGAGTGGCAACAGTCCGCGAGAGATGGCGGTGAAGATATTGTTTGCAAACATGTTTCTTATTCCTAGCTAGTACGTACCTGACGAAACGCCAGTAAAACTCAGCAACCACGTCCGGCCGGGAACTGGCGGAGGCCCAGCAACAAGGAACACAACACCCGCTGCGGCTGTCAGAAAACTTGGCTGATAGGTGCTAAAGGCCGCACTGTAGAACGGCGTACTCGCCCCCGAGTAGTACTGACTGTAGCTCTGCCACTGCGACACATTGTTCGCACCCATAACGAAGCCGTAGGACACACCGTCAGAGAAGTTATTGGAACAACTGTTTCGTAAAGGAGTTGCGCCGTGTCCCGCAACCGGCCCCCAAACCTCAGTGGACGGCGCAGGTGACCAACTTTCCATAACCGCCGTCGGGGCGAATACTCCGAGAGCACACGCGTTCGCATACGGGCCGGCGATTACACCTTTTCCGTTGTTCCAAGTCGTAGCCGGGAACGTGGTGTCCCACAGCACCGCGTGAACCAGATGAGTAGTCGGGGGTGTACTCGTAAAGCCACCCGCCACCACGTCAAAGGCAGCCCATTGATTGGTCCGACCGGCGGGCATGGCTCCTGGAACCCAAAAACTCCCGACAACAACAGCGTAACTGCCGACACCGGGTACCGGAATATCCAACTGCGCTATCGAGAACGAGGACGGCAGGCTGCTGGTGGGGCCGAACTTTCGCCTGTCAACGCCACGTTTCGCCGAACCCGTTGAAGCCTCGAGATCAACGTCCAATAATGAAACCGAATATCCCAGCCTGCAAATTGCTTGTGCTTCATCACTTGTAACGACGCGCTTACGCAGTTCCAAAGCATTCTTAGCCGCTCCTTCGCCCTTGGCCGTCAACTCACCCGTCGGCTGAGTGGTCGCGTCAATCGTGAACAGTGTTCCGTCGTCGGCGCCATAGACATAAATTGGCGGTGTGTCCTTTTCACCGACACAGACGGGCCTCGCGTCAGCCCACCCAGAGAGAAGTGACAAGGCTGCAGCAATAACGGAGAGTTTCAATTTCATGTGATTCGATTTCTACTGGATATGTTGAGCGGCCGGACTTGAATTGGTTGCCGTGTTCACGGGCAAAACCGCCAATTTAGAGTAAATACGATTTATGACATCATCAAGTCTTAACGCTTGGCTGGATTTCCCATTTCATATAGTTGACTGATAAGTCGCGCAACAAAGCCTATTACTTTAACTGAGTTCGATATCTTTTGGGCATCTAAAAAATGCCAATGGCATTGGTTGCGCTGCCGATCATCATCGCGTCCAAATCACTGTGGGCGCTTCGACTATGTTTAATTGACTGCCGGATTGAGTAGCTGCCATTAGGTCGTGTCCGAAGAACGTCGCGACTCCGAGCGCGCTCGCGGTTTGCAGAAATGTTCGACGGGAAGATTTCATGAAGGGCCCTTAAAAAGCAGCGACGCATGGCTTCACAAACAAAAAAACGCCCGCAGGGCGTTCTGGAGCGGGTGAAGGGAATCGAACCCTCGTCAGTTGCTTGGGAAGCAACAGCTCTGCCATTGAGCTACACCCGCGTTGCCGCAATTATGTCAACTTTGCTCTCGCGCGCATCGGTGCGGTAATCTTCGCGTTCCGCAAAATTCGCTTTACGCGCCATGAAGACCATCTTTGCCTTCCTGTTTTCCGCAGTTCTGTGCCTTAGCGCCTTCGCCGCCGATGCGCCCGCCTACGACGAATCGGCCGACGCGATGGCGCAGGTTTCGCAGGCATTTGCCGAGGCCAGGGCAGATAACAAACAGGTAATGCTCGTTTTCGGAGCGAACTGGTGCGGCGATTGCAAGATGCTCGACGGTGAATTCAAGAAGCCCGCGCTAAAGCCACTGCTCGACGCCAATTACGTGGTCGTGAAAGTGGATGTCAACCGCTTCAACAAGAATCTTGATATCGTGAAACCGTACGGCGAAGTGATCAAGAAGGGCATTCCGTCTATCGTGATCACGACGCCTGCGAACCAGTTGGTGTACGCAACTAACGGTGGCGAATTAGCGGATGCGAGGAAAATGGGGGAAATGGGTGTGGCTGAGTTCTTCCGACAGCTGGCTGCACGTAAACGGCGGGGTTAGCAAAAACCTCTCTGTTCCTTGTCCGCGATGTGCTTTGTTCTTAAGAAAGTTCTTTTTGACCTCAAACAACGCCGTTGGCGGCGAATCCATCCGCATCTCCAAAATCCTCGCGCAGCGCGGCATTGCGTCGCGTAGCGAAGCCGATCGCATGATCGCAAAAGGCTGGGTGGCGGTAAATGGTTTTGTGGCGATTCCCGGTGATCGTGCCGCGCCGGACGCGGAGATCACGCTGGCGGCCGAAGCGCATGCGCAACTGGACGACAGGCTGACCGTGATAATGAACAAACCGCGCGGATTTACGTCGGCGGCAGACGAATTCGGTGGCGCGCCTGCGATGAGTTTGCTCACGCCTCAAAACCATTTCACGACGACATCGAGCGCTCCCGATGCGCTACAAGCGCCGCGTCTCCCCGGTAGCGGCTTACGCGTTGCCGGTCGCCTGTCCACACGCGAGATGGGGCTCGTCGTTTTCACCACTGACACCGCCCTCGCGCGCCGCCTTGCCGCCGCCGACATCGAAGAAACCTGGCGGATCGATTTCCGTGCGCCGCCGCCTGACGATGCGGTCGAAGTCATTTCGAGCGCATTGCACAACGCCGTGCAGGTCGCGAACGATCATGACAATGCAAACGCGCTGCTGCTCACCACACCATCGCTCGCTAAAGGTATCCTTTCCTCAATCTGCGATGGTCACGACTGGCGCGCGGACTTAACACGCATCCGGCGCGGCGAAATCGTGCTCGGTGACGTGCCATCAGGCCGCTGGCGCGTGCTTTAGCTAACGTGTGATCGACGCAGCAACAAAAGCCGGCGGACGTATCCTGCTCGCCCCAATGGAGGGCCTGCTGGACTTCGTGTTGCGCGACATTCTGACGCGCGTCGGCGGCGTGGATCGGTGCGTTTCGGAGTTCATCCGCATCACCGAACGGCTGATGCCAGCGCGCACCTTCATCCGTATCATGCCAGAGCTTTTGAATGGTGGTTGCACCTTTGCGGGCGTGCCAGTACGCGGACAATTGCTCGGCTCCGACCCAGTTTGCCTGGCTGAAAACGCAGCGCGTCTGGCCGAACTCGGGTCACCCGGCATCGATTTGAATTTCGGCTGCCCGGCGAAAGTCGTTAATCGTCACGGTGGCGGCGCGATGCTCTTGGAAGACCCGCGGTTGTTGAGCCAGATCGTCTCCGCTGTACGTCGCGCCGTGCCCGCACACGTCCCCGTTTCCGCCAAGATGCGCCTTGGCTTCAACGACGACACCCGCGCCGAGGAGTGTGCGCAAGCCATTGCCGATGCGGGCGCCTCCGAACTCGTCGTGCATGCCCGTACCAAAGCGCACGGCTACCGCCCCCCGGCCTACTGGGAGCGCGTTGCCGATGTTCGATCGGCAGTCAGTATTCCCGTCATCGCCAACGGCGAAATCTGGACGGTTGCGGATGCGCTGCGCTGCCGCGCTGTAAGCGGCTGTCAGGACATCATGCTCGGACGCGGCATGGTGGTTGATCCGGGATTAGCGTGGGCAGTGCGCGCGGCCACATTTGCGAACGTTGACGAACCGGGCTTCAGCGAACCGCATGTGCCGTGGCAATCGCTGCGCCCGCTACTCAACGATTTCTGGGCATCGGTCAGCACGCGCGTCGAAAAAAAACATCGCGCTGGTCGATTTAAACAGTGGCTCAATTTTTTGCGCCGACGTTACCCTGAGGCGGAGGCAGCGTATGCCGCCTTGCGCACCATCAACGACCCGTTGGTGATTGGTGCGTGGCTATTCAGTGATGCCGTAAAACAAGGCGTCGAAGTTAAGAAACGGGAGCCCGAGCTCGCGTAACTGAGCTGGTGCAAAAACTCCCCGCTATCCAGCACCTACTTCCCGCCCCGCGTTACCCTCGCAACGACTACGGGATCACGTTTCCAGAGACACCCACCGCACCGCCGCCAGAACCTCCCGCGCCCGATCCACCGAGGATGAACGTCGGGCTATTGAGCTGGGTCACCGTGCTCGTACCGCCTTGAAACACGCCAATGGAGGGGCCACCTGCCCCGCCGCCACCGGCCCCGCCGGCGCCGCCATTTCCGCCTTTCCCCCCCCCGCCACCAGGACCCACCTCGCTTGTACATACCGACCCACCGACACCACCACTGCCGCCTAACCCCGCCAGCCCGCCGGCACCACCGTCGCCGCCTTTGCCCCCGTTGCCGGCGGTGAGCGTACCGGCATTCACGGTCGCGGTCGAATTGAAAAGGTAAACCGCGAACGCGCCCCCGCCGCTGCTGCCCGCCTGACCGGCTCCGCTGCTGCCGCCGCCGGCACCGCCGCCCCCGCCGCCATTTCCACCGCCGCTATTGCAGAATAAGCAATATTGATTGCCGCCGCCACCGCCGCCTCCACCACCTCCGCCCGCATTGCCACCCCCGCCCGACGTTGCGTTGGCGCCGTTCCACACCACACCTGCGTTTGCTAAAGTGCTGGAAGCACCGGCCCCCGCGGCGCCGCTATTTCCCGAAGCACCGTTGTAGCCATAAAGACCTGGAAATCCAGGATTACCGCCGCCATTGCCAAACCCACCCAAGGCACCACCCCCTCCATTGAGGCCGTTCGAACCTGACTGCGTCGAAGAGGCTTCTGGCCCACCGGCACCGCCGGCGCCTCCCGCCTGTACCGTGGGGCCAGCGCCGCCAGCGCCGCCAGGCCCTGCGGCGGAGTCGCAGCTACCAGCGCCACCACCGTTAGCTGCGGGGCCGTTCGCACCGTTGAGACCAGGCGCGCCGTTGCTTCCGGCCGCCGCATTTGACACCGTGACGTTGACCGATGACAAGCCGACGTCAGCGCCATTGATTGCGCGTACGCCGTATACGCTGCTGCCCGGCACCGCGCTCGCCAGTCCGTTCACTGACAAAAGCTGCAGTGTGGCGCCCATCACACCGTTGGCCAGTACCGCTTGCGGCGATCCTCGGATCACCGTCGTGTTAACCAGACTGCCGAACCGTTGCCAGTTAGTGTTGTATGCACCGTACAAACCAACGCCCTGCCTGAGCTGCAATCCCGCGCCGCCGCCCTCGTCGTAAACACCCGTTGCAATAAGCACTTGCTTGCGGGTCGCATCGGCGAATGCGCTGTCAACCCCTTTTTGCACGGTAAGAAACGGGGGTGCGATGGTGCCGTTGTTGCTGTCCGAGCCAAGTTTGCTGACAAAGAACGAAGTCGAAATGTCGCCATCGATGCCGTCGCAATTCGAATCCACAAAACCGAGATCTGGCACATCGGCAGATCCAATGCAGCCTGGCGCGACTTGGGTGAAAACCGCGGCGACGCTGTTTGCTGCCGTCATCGACACAACGCATGCACCGGTGCCGGTACATGCGCCTCCCCAACCCGCAAAATAGGACCCGGCGCTTGGCGACGGGGTCAGAGTGACCGACGCACCGGCAATGTAGTTTTGCGTGCAGTCGGTCCCGCACGAAATTCCCGGCGTGCTGGCTCCACTGCTGATGGTGCCGGTCCCGGCTCCCGATACAGCAGCTGTCAACGAATAATTCGGCGGAAAGCTCGTGCACAAGCTGAGTATTCGCGCTTGTATATCAGTGGCCAACTGCCGGGTCGCGTTGACTCCGAATACTGGTCCCGCGATGAGCGCTGCGCCGCGAAATCCAAACAGATATCGCAAAATCAGCACCCCGTCGGTGGCGGCGTCGGCCTGACCATTGCCGTCGATGTCCAGCGCGGGCCGGACGTTAGGGAAACACAGATTTAATCACTAGGGAAACACAGATTTAATCACTAGCTTCTCTTTATATTCTTTGGTAGAATATGCATATGATAAGTAGTCAACTCAGC
>JAYUWL010000173.1:0-12955 GCA_043753585.1 Burkholderiales bacterium | reverse complement strand
GTCCGACTTGCAGAATGTCGGCACCGCCGGAGACGTCCTGCCACACGGTTTTGTCGTTGGTGAGGCTTTCGCGCGACTGATCGACGAACGACATTTGTACGGTCTGGCCGATGACGACTTCGCCCTTGTCCGGCTTTTCGACACCTTGAATCATTTTGAAGATCGTCGACTTACCGGCGCCGTTCGGCCCAATGATGCCGACAATCGCACCCGGCGGAATCGCGAACGACAAATCGTCGATCAGCATACGGTCGCCGAAGCTTTTGCTGACGTTCTTGAATTCGATGACCTGATTGCCCAAACGCTCGGCCACCGGGATAAAAATCTCGTTGGTTTCGTTGCGTGTCTGATATTCGTGGCTCGACAATTCATCGAATCGGGTCAAACGCGCCTTGCTCTTGGCCTGGCGGCCTTTCGGGTTCTGGCGAACCCATTCCAGCTCTTTCTTGAGCGCCTTCTGGCGCGCAGATTCGCTCGATTCTTCCTTCTTCAGGCGGTCGCCTTTTTGCTCAAGCCACGCGCTGTAATTGCCCTTGTACGGAATGCCGTGGCCGCGGTCAAGTTCGAGAATCCACTCAGCGGCATTGTCCAAAAAGTACCGATCATGGGTGACGGCAACGACGGTACCGGCGTAGCGCGACAAAAATTGCTCCAGCCATTCGACGCTTTCCGCATCAAGGTGGTTGGTCGGTTCGTCTAGCAGCAGCATGTCGGGCTTGGACAGTAGCAAGCGACACAGTGCGACGCGTCGCTTCTCACCACCCGACAGGTTGCCGACTTTGGCGTCCCACGGCGGCAGACGCAATGCATCTGCGGCTACGTCCAGTTGCGCCTCGGTGTTGTGACCATCGCCTGACGCGATGATGGCCTCAAGCTCAGCCTGTTCTTTGGCGAGCGCGTCGAAATCAGCGTCTTCTTCGCCATACGCGGCGTAAACCTCATCGAGACGCGCTTGCGCCGCTTTGACTCCGCCCAGGCCCTCTTCAACAACTTCGCGCACGGTTTTGTCGCCGTCGACCAGTGGTTCCTGAGGGAGATAACCGACTTTAGTGCCGGGATTCGGGCGCGCTTCGCCGGTGAAATCCTTGTCGACTCCGGCCATGATTTTGAGCACGGTCGATTTCCCCGCGCCGTTCATGCCCAGCAGGCCAATCTTTGCTCCGGGGAAAAACGAGAGCGTGATGTCCTTGATGATCTGGCGTTTCGGCGGAACAATTTTGCTCACGCCGTTCATGGTGTAGATGTATTGCATATGTCTGGCTAGCCTGCGGAGAGAGAGGGGCGACTTTTTGCGCCGTAACCATCAATTATCTCAGCCCGCTCCATTCGGGCGAGATGCAAGAGTGGCCGCTGGTCAGCCGAGCTTCCACCTCGGTGGCTGTCAGCGGGCCATCAAACAGGAATCCCTGCCCGTAAACCACGCCTTCATTAAGCAAAAACTGCATCTGTTCAGTCGTCTCAATGCCCTCGGCTATAACATGAATCCCGAGGCTGTTGGCCAGCGTTGACAGCGCGCGGATGATGGCCACATCGACGCGCCGGTCCGGCACGCCCTGCACAAAACTGCGATCCAGTTTGACCATATCAATGCGCAACCGCTTGAAATACGCCAGCGACGAATAACCGGCGCCGAGATCGTCGAGCACGACACGCGCACCGAGAGCCCGCAGTCCATTCACCGTGGTCACGCTGGCGACATCGGCGTCGACCAGCACACTCTCGGTCAGCTCGACGAACAATCGCTTCGCGGGGAGCTCGTTCGCTCTCAGTGTCGCGTCAATGAAATCGACGAAATTGACTTCACGCAACTGATGCGCCGACACATTGATCGTCAGCCGCAGCGGCGCGCGAAATTGGCGCGACCACTGCCCTGCCTGCTCAATCGCCTGTGCGGCAATGGTTCGCCCGACGCGACCGATCAGCCCTTGCTCTTCCGCAGTGGCAATAAATTCTTGCGGCATCAACAACCCGCGTGTCGGATGCTGCCAGCGCGCCAGCGCCTCAATGCCGCGCCAATGTCCGACCTGCATGTCAACTATCGGCTGATAACAGGTGAACAACTCATTGCGTTCAATGGCCATACGCAAATCGGTCGCGACCATCAGCTGGTGCCGCGCTCTTTCTGCTAGCGCGGGCGCGAAGCGCTCGGCATGACTGGTGCCCTTCGCCTTGGCCGCAAACATGGCCAAATCGGCGTTCGCCAAAAGTTCGTTGAAGCGTTGCGCGTCGTCCGGGTAGAGCGCGATGCCGATGCTGGCACCGAGGTCAAAGCTCATACCCAGAATTTGCAGCGGGTCTACCAGCGCCGCGAGAAGGCATGCGGCTTTGGCGGCATCGTCACCCTCGGCCAACAGCGGCACCATCAATCCAAATTCATCGCCACCCAAGCGCGCCAGCGTGTCTTCGGGATTGACGGCCATTTGCAGGCGTTTCGCGACTTCGCGCAGCACCGCATCACCGACCCGATGCCCATGCGCATCGTTGACCAGTTTGAAGCGATTCAAATCGATAAACAGCATCGCAAATCGCTGTGCGGAAGTAGCGCCAGCGCTCAGCAGGGCTTCGCACAACTGCTCAAAATGCCTGCGGTTATTGAGCCCGGTCAGCGCATCGGTTTTCGCCAGATCCTTCAATACCTCCTGATCGTGCATGCGCTCAGTGACGTCGCGCCAGTTCACCACAATGCCGCCGACGGCTGGATCGTCCGAGCAGTCATTGGCGACTGCGGCAAGGTACCGATACGAGCCGTCGCTGTGGCGATGGCGAGCGATGCTTTCGCGGCCAGTATTTTTGTGTTGTGTCACGTTGTAGAACTCTGCGCGATGCTCGGCGAGATCGTCCTCGTGCATGGTGGCGAACACATTGCTGCCGATCAAAGCCTCCGGCGTTACGCCAAACAGCGGCAACACGCCGGCGCTCGCATAGAGCACGCGACCGTCGGCCTCGACAATCACTGTGGCGACCTGCGCACGCTCGGTAAGCGCGCGGAACCTACGTTCGCTCTCGCGCAAAAGCTCTTCGGTGCGCAGCCGGTCGGTGATGTCTTCCACTGTGCCTTCGAACAGCAAAATCTCACCAGAGGCGTTACGGATGACATGCGCGGTTTCTGACACCCAGATGCGCTCCCGCGTTTTGGCGCGATACACCTCCGAGATGAAATGGGTGATGTGGCCAATCTCCCGCATTTGCGTGAGAAATTCATCGCGGCGCGTTGGCTCCACATACCACTGGCTCAAGTCGTCCGCCGCAGCCAACGCCTCCGCTTCGCTCGCGTAACCGTTTAGATGTGCCAACGCAAGGTTGGTACGCACCTGACGGCCATCAATGGTTGACCGATAGGCACCAATTGCGAGCAGGTCGAAAAGGCTGTCGGTAGCGGGGTGTGTGGCCATCAATCAGTGAAGGTGCGCGGGGCTATCTGCTTGAGCAGTTACGATGCTGGATCATAACCAGTTCTTTGCATAACCAGGACAAGCTCATCATGCGCACCTATCGCTATCACCTCGTTAACGTCTTCGTCGAATCAGATTCCGCAACCTTTGGCGGCAATCCGCTCTGTGTGTTCGAGAACGCGCAGGGCATGACTGAGCGCGAAATGCAGGCGCTGGCGGCACAGTTCAATCTGTCGGAAACGACGTTCGTGCTGCCGCGCGACAACGCGCCGCCGCAAGTGCGAATCTTTACGCCCGCGTTCGAGATGCCATTTGCCGGGCATCCAACCGTCGGCACCGCATTCGTTGTCAACGCCATTGGCCTGCCCGGCTGCACCGGCAAGTCGCTCACGCTCAACATGAAGGCGGGCGCCATTCCGGTAACGCTGGAGGCTGGCGGCTGGACGCTGACCGCCAACGCGCATACCAGTCGCAGCAGCGAAATTTCTCGTGCTGATACAGCGGAAATGCTGGGCGTTGCAGAGACCGATCTCGCCCAGGAGGCCCGCTACATCGATAACGGCAGCGAGCAACTGGTGATTCCTGTTGCCTCAGTCGAAGCACTTGCGCGCGTCAAACCGAGCGCTGCACTGCTGTCGAAATTTGTGCGCAACACGCTGGAGCGTTATCTCGTCTATGTCGTCGCGCGCGTCCCTGCCGGCGGGGCCGCACGGGGCGCGGCGGATCGCTTTCAGGTGCGCTTTTTCTTCCCGAAAGATGGCGACATAATGGCTGAAGATCCTGGCACCGGTTCCGCCTGCGCCTGCCTCGGAGGCTTCCTGCTCGACGCAGGCGAGCCGACGCCGTCGCAATTTACCGTGACGCAGGGTGAGTTCATCAATCGCCTAAATGTGTTGCAACTTTCATTGACCGCAGACAAACGCGTTCGCGTGTGTGGACGGGTGGTTGCGTTGGGGGAAGGCGTTGTTTGGCTGCCGTAGCTGGCGCGCTTGTGTGAGTGGGCGCGAGGCGCGATGGGTTACTGTGCCGATTTCGCGGCTCGGGCGGACGGCACCGCAGACGGTTGACATGATCCTTGAACCTGAGCTGAGCAGGTAAAAACTGCGCAGTCCCGAGGCATCAATTCGCGCCCGGCGACATTTGCAAGCACGGCGCACCCCTCGTTTAAGCCCCCTGCAGCCTGCGCTGCTGGGGAGTAACCCGGTACAGCTAGAAGGAAATGCATCACTGCAAGTGCGGCTGCATTGGGTTCAACGCGTATTGGTGCGATGTCACTTTTATGCGCCGATATCCGTCCCTCTCATGGACTGCCACCCCTCAATGAGGGTCGCGCAACGCAGTGCCGCTTTCGACTGCCCGCCGCGACTGACACCTTAGGTTGCCAAAACATCATGAAAAAGACGCTGAACCTTGCCAAATTTGATGCCACGCGCAACACCGACGTGTGCGACAGCCGCAACAACGCCGAACTCACGCTGAAGCTCAAGATGGGATTTCGCCAGATCAATCCAGCCGGTGGTGCCGCCAGCGGAAACTACAACGACTATGGTTCCGCCACCGGGACGCCGCGCAAGATTATCAAGTGGACCCCCGGCGAATGGTCTTTGTGGAAAGCCAACTTCGTGCGCTCAGCCGAGCGTTACTGGCACGGCAAATTCTGGCTTTCGAACAATCTGGGCTACTTCGGTTACACCGTCGGGAAGCAGATCTATCTCCCCAACATCTGGTGTCGGTTTGATCTGGTAGGCAGCGAAGCTTCCGCCGGTCTTCATCATCAGGTCATTGACGTCGTCCGGCTAAACCGCACTGAAAACTGGTTCGGCTCCCACTCGAAACTGTATGACAGCCTCGACACGCGCTCGGTACAGAAAGGCACCGACGCGGCGGGAAAACCGATCATGCAGCAGGCGCATGTGCACGAAGTTGGCCATTTGCTCGGTCTTGGCCACGTCGACGAAGGCAAGGGGCACTGCCCGGTCGCTGGCAACACCAATGCGGGTGCCTGCTACGGCATCGCCGACGTTGACAAGAATTCGGTGATGGGCCAGGGTATGCAATTGCGCCTTGAGCACGCGGCACCGTGGACGTCGGCGATGAACCAGTTTGTAAAAGTGGAGCCCGCATCCAGGGCGTACACCATCCCGCCGGCGACTTTGATGCAGATGCCTCGGCGTGCGCTGGACAGGCTGGTTCCGTTTCCGCCGTCGATGGCGCGTATTTACCCGCGCACACCGGCTGAACTCGAAGCTGGCACGATTATCAAATCCCGGTGACAATCGCGACGCAACATCCAGTGCAACGCGCAGCGGGCACGATTGTTGTCACGATCAACGACAAATTATGAAAATTCTCTTCACTGCAATTTCCGTCGGCGTCATCGCGATGAGCGGCTTGACGTCAACGCCCGTGCGGGCCGATGCAGCGGTTTGCGCTCACCCGACGACCCCCAAGTCCGTACCGAAAAAGGATCGCAAGACCATGGCACCCGCAAAGCAAAACACCAACAGCAATCTGTATCGAAACCGCTGCATGATTGAGCTTATCCTCGAAGACATCACCACCAGCTACGGCGGCGTCGGTGGCGGCGGAATCTCATCGATCAATGCCGCGTCGTCAACGTCCTACGTCGTCTCGCTACCGCAAGAAGAGCGTATAGATTTGCTGACCTACGAGTTCAACGTGAAGGCCGACGGCACCGTATCGGTCAAGAGCAAAGTCGCCTCAACGCAGAGCGTCGAGCCGAAAAAATAGTCGGTGAGACGTACCTCAACCCGGATTGCTGAATCTTTCATTTGCACCTGATATCCGCAATGGCTTCAACTCAGGACGCTGTCCGTTCATCTTTTCAATCTTATCGGCAAAACGGCTGTTGCCTAACGGCTGTTGCCTAACGGCTGACTTTGCTGCAACGCCATCCGAATGTCGTTGATCGGATCGCGTTCAGGTTGTGATCGAAATAGCGAGCGGTAGTGTTTGCTGCGCGTGGGCTCATCCGACCCCAACGCTTTATAGAGGTGTCCTAAAGGCCAGTGGGCTGGCGTTGACGTAGGCGTACATGTTGGTGCCTCCCGCCATTCCGAGCGGGTCTCCGGATACAAACCGTTTAATCACCGGATCAAAATACCGCGCCCGATAGAACAGGAGCCCGATGTAAACCCGACGTTAAGCATAAAGCCCGCTTAGCTCGCGTGAAACAAGGCTTCGCAATTAGAGTTGCTAATTTGACGTTGGTGGCGTCTTGAGCGTGCTTACGGGTTGCTCTCCGCCGATGCTTCGGGTGCGTTCACCGCCACCATTCGCGTCCCCCGTGAAATGCGTCGTAGCGCAAGTCTGCTGCACGTTATCGCCGAAGACGCGCGTGAAAATCCAGTCGCAGCGGCGACTTTGGCTTGCGTCATGTAGGCGTCAGCTTTTCTCTGAAACCAGCTTGACACAGGGGCTGAAGGGACAATAGTGCCTAAGTCGAAAAGTGGATTAATCGCTGTGTAGCGATTGAATGGGAGCTGTTTTACGGAAAAACTGATAGAAGTAATATGGGCACGCCGCGCCCACGGGTTCAAGCCAACTTTACATCCGTAAAACGCGATTCGTTCTTCGGACGTTGCGCATGTGGACAGTCTGCTCAGGCTACCCCCGCTCGTGTTTTTCACGCACACGGGCGATTGCAAAAAATCCCTAACTGTATTACAGTAGTAGTACAGTAGACAAACGCAAATCCGCAACGCAAACGTGTTTCGCCTCGACCTTTCGCCTTCGTCGTCAACGCCGATCTATCGTCAGATCGTTGATCAGGTCGCGCGCGCGGTGGCGTCCGGCACGTTGCAGGAGGGCGACGTATTGCCGTCCGTTCGCGCCGTTGCGCAGCAGCATGTGGTGAACCCGATGACGGTCTCAAAGGCGTACGCGCTGCTCGAACAGCGGAGCACCGTCGAGCGCCGTCGCGGGCTCGGCATGATCGTTCGCGCGGGCGAGGCGTCCGCGCTTGACGAGCGGCTGCTACTGCTGCAACCCGCGCTGAATCACGTGGCGGCAGTCAGTCGTCAGCTCGGCATCACGCCGAAGCATGCCATCGCCGCTATGAAACTTACGCTCGAATCTCTTGATAAGGCACCCCCCGATGAATGAGCCGAAAGCCAGTGTAACCACGGTAGCCACCGCCGCTGCGATCAACGTCGATCATTTGAGTCTTGCCTACGGTGGTGTCACCGTGGTGAACGACGTGAGTTTTTCGGTCGCGCCGGGTTCGGTGCTCGGCATTGTGGGGCGCAATGGTGCGGGAAAATCGTCGCTCTTGCAGTGCATGCTGGGGCTCACGGTGCCGCAGACGGGAACGGCAAATTTATTGGGCTGCCCGAGCCTCGCGCTCACCGACGATGTGAAGGCGCGCCTCGGCTATGTCGCGCAAACACCAGAGCTATTCGACTGGCTGCGCGTGCACGAACAAATCTCGCTGATCGGTGGGCTCTACCCCGGCTGGTCGGAGGTGCGCGCGACGGCGTTGTGCCGACGCTTCGATCTCCCGGATGACCTGCGCGTCAGGACCCTTTCGCCCGGCGAAAAGCAGCGCCTTGCGATCGTATTGGCGCTGGCGCATCAGCCAGAACTCCTGGTGTTTGATGAGCCTGTATCGAGCCTTGATCCGGTGGGGCGGCGCGATTTTTTGCGCGCGTTGTTTGAACAGGAGTCACTCAATGGCGAGGCGGTTACCGTGGTGATTTCCAGCCATCTGCTCGAAGACCTTGAACGCGTCGCAACGCATCTTTTATTTCTGGATGGTGGGCGCATTCAGCTGATGGGTGCGCGGGATGAATTGACCGAGCAGATTCGCACAGTGTTTAGCGATGCTGCGCTGGCACGCGGAGCAGGCCTGATTCATTCGAAAAGACTCAACGATGGCACGTGGCAAAGCGTGATTGATTTGCGCGCATATTCGCCAACTGCATTGCCGGTTGCAGCCCGTATGAATGCGCTTGGGTTGTCGGATCTATTTGTGGCGCTCAACGCATGAACGCGTGGATACGGACGGAGCACAACCATTTGCGCATGGCCAAGGGATTGCTCGGTGGCGGTGGCACGCTTCACATCGCGATGGCGGCGCTGGTGTTTTCCTGGAGTGTTTTGGTCTACGCCTGGTTTCGGCCGATGGCAATTTACAGTCGCGGCCAGGCGTTGGTGAGCGTTGCCGCGATGATCGCGGCGGTTCTTTTTCTCGCATGCTTCGTGGCGATCATCATCGTGACGCAACAGCGCCAACAGCATGTGCTGCTGCGTCTGGTGCCCAACATGAATGTGCAACTCTCCGCCTTGATGACGCGCATCGCGCTGATGGCCATAGTCTGTGTTCCGCCTGCGGTGATGCTTAGAGCGCTGGCCGCGTTGGATCGCCGCAGCATGCTTGACACCATTTCGTTTGCCGACGTGCCGCTGCACGGCTGGGTGAGCGCTTCGGTGGTGCTCGTCGTAGGTGCGATTGCAATGCTCGTCACTTTCGGCTGGTTACGCGCGCCCATGCGATTCGCGATGACGCCGACTTATTTCATCGCGGCGCAGATGAATTCGTGGAAGTGGCAATGGATGACGCTCGTGGTGTGCGTGCTCATCGTGATTGGCCATCGAATCTGGTTGCGAACAGATTTTGCTAGCGTCGCTTCGTCGCAAGCGAGCAAGCCGTCCGCGAGCGGATCGGTGCAGCTATGGGAGCGATATCGAACACTGCGCATGCGCCGTGCCGCGCGCATGCGCGCCGCCGGCAACAAGTTCGCAGCAGCCCGTGCGCTCATCGGCACTCGGCCCAGAGCGCTCTTCACGCTGGTGGCAGTCTTCGCGACCGTATTTTATTTTTCGGTCGCTCCCGCTGTTTTTGATCGTCCCACGTTGGGGTGGTTCTTCGCGTTTATGGTGGTGGCGTTGCTCGCTACGCCCACGCCAATTCCGATGACTACGATCCTCGTCGTGCCTGTCGGTGTGGATCGCGGCGATATCGGCCGGTTGCTGATGGATGTCTGGATGCAAGACGTGCACTTTCGACTCGTTGTCGGCGTGCTCTGCGGCATGGTGGTGCGCGCGCTGCTGTGGCGGCTGGAGATGCTGCCCTTGATGCATTCGCCCGCGTTCGCAGCGCCGGACTCGCTCACGGCGCTGCTTTGGGGGCCACTTGCGCATGCCGTGGGTCTTTACGGCGCGGCGCGGGCAATCTGCTGGCTCTGTAGTGCGTCGCCCCGCCTGATGACCAACGCAACGCTTCTCAACCTGTTACCGATGATTTTCGTTGCGCTATTTTCTCTGCTGAGCGTGGCAGTCGTTTGGCTGCCTACCGGCTCGCCGCTGCGAATCTCGACGGGTGACGAGCACCTGACCTCAGTGCTGTTCATGTTCTACGGCGCGGTGCTATTGCCATCCATCGGATGGCTCATCAACCGCGCCTTTCGTCACGAGTGGCAGGCCGCGAACATGGCAACGATTGCAACCGCCATGCAGGCATGGGCCGCGCGACGGCAAAAATCTTGGTCACCGCTGTGATTGTCAGCAATGACTTTTCGCTAAGATGTCTATTTGGTGAAGGCTAGACGCAACTTTGTCAAATAGTCGACTATTGGCTGAATCAAGCTTCAGCCCTTCATCAGTGGCTTTTTCAGCCTAAAGCCGATCAATCACTGCAAGATGTCGCACCTTCTGCACTTCGTGCAGCCAGCTGCCGCGAATGCTCATGGCGGCGAGCGACTTCAGCTCGTCGTTGGTGAGGTCTAGCGCTTTCGCTGTGGCGCGGTAGTTTTCACCAATGTAGCCGCCAAAGTAAGCGGGGTCATCGCTGTTAATGGAGACAACAACGCCAGCCTTCATGAGTTTTTTGATCGGGTGAACTTCGAGCGACGGCACCGCGCATAGCTTGACGTTGGATAGCGGGCAGACCGTTAACGGCATCTGCGCGCGGGCGAGGCGTGAGACCAGCGCTTCGTCTTCTATTGCGCGAATACCATGGTCGATGCGGGAGACCTTCAGGATGTCGAGCGCCTCAACGATGTACTCGGGCGGCCCTTCTTCACCCGCATGCGCGACGACCGGCAAGCCGCGCGAACGAATCTCGGCGAACACGCGCGCGAACTTCGAAGGCGGATGTCCAACCTCGCTGGAGTCGAGCCCGAAGCCGTGAAAATTCTCCATGTAGGGCTCAAGCTCGGCCAACGTGTCAATTGCGTCCTGCTCGCTGAGATGACGCAGAAAATTCGGGATCAATCGCCATGTAATGCCTAGCTCCGCCTCGCCGTCGTGCAGCGCCTGCACGATGCCCTCGACCACGACTTCGAGATCAATTCCGCGCGCGGTGTGAGTTTGCGGGTCGAAGAAAATTTCCACGTGAACAACGTTGTCCGCCTTCGCACGCCGCAAATACGCCCAGGTCAAATCGTAAAAATCGTCCTGATCACGCAGCACGTTGGCCCCCGCGTAATAGAGATCGAGAAACGCTTGCAGATTGTTAAAGTTGTAGGCCGCGCGCAGGGCCTCGACGTTTTTGTAAGGCAACTCAATGCCATGCTTAAACGCTTTCTTGATCATCATCTCGGGCTCAAGTGTGCCCTCAATGTGCAGATGCAGTTCGGCTTTGGGGAGACGCGCGATGAAGCTGTCGGTCGAAGCGCGGTCTTTTTGCAACAGGTCGGAGAATGAGCTCATGAACAGAAGTTTATTCCGCTCACGGCGTTTTCGCTACTAGCGCGACACACGGCTGCAGGTCCAGCTGCGCCGCCGTGGCGCAGATCAGTCCTGCTTGGACCATGCGCGGGTGAGGCAGCCATCTCAGCGTCGGATCAGGCTGCGCACCTGCAAGTTTTTTGCGCTGTGCTGATCATTCGCAGGACTGCTTCTGAAAATACGCGAAATCCACGGCGAAAGTTGGCGCTGGTGCGAATGCGGAAAACGCTGCGGCGACGGCGATGGCTGACACGTTGAGTTTCATGGAAAGTTCCTCAGGTGGGTTAATGAAAACGGTTCAAGAAGTGTATGAGCCGCGCTGTGTGCTTGTCCTTAAATATTCTTAAATCTCTGCGACCAGACGACAAATGCAGACACTGCGCGTAGATGCCGCAGAGACGAACAATCGGCTTGAAAAGCCATACAACTTCGCGCTACAACCGCAGATTGAATAAGGGCCCAGACCAAGAGGCAATCATTGTCGACTTCTGCGGAAATCAGGGTTCAGCCCAATTAAAATGGGCGATAAGAAAAAAAGCTGCTGACCCGCCTGCCTGGGTATCATGTGCCGGAGGCTGTTGCCGCTATCGCCAGAAATCGGCTTTGAGAGCTCGCCGGGAAAACATCGATACGGCCAATGGAATACCAGGGCTCGCTGGCCATTTCCGCCTCAAAACTCGGCGCCGGCGGAATGTCGCGAAAAATTGCAATCGGTCAAGTATTCAATTTCGTCGTAATCGTAGAAAACCACGCGGTCATAGTGCGTGACGCCGAAGTTTTTGCACAACCTGTCGCCGGGAAAAATATTCGCCGCCGCCAGCTTGCGAATGGTATTGCCGTACCCGGCAATCGCTGCTGCGCAAGTCGGCGGCATCGGCATTGCGCCGGGACCGAATATTTCGCTCGAATACGCCTGATTTGAGGCGACCCACGGCACGGCGTCGAAGTATGCGGGTCAGGACAAAGTAAATCCGGGTTCACTAATTCTGCCGGCCGAAATGATGCTGCGGCACATGGGCTGGACCTCAGCGGCGGACTCGATCATCAAATCGATGGAAGCCGCGATTGCCGACAAAGTGGTGACGTACGACTTTGTGCGTTTAGTGGAAGGCGCGAAAGAGGTTTCGTGTTCTGCGTTCGGCGACGCGATGATCGCGCGGATGCAAGTTCGGGTCGTGGCCGAATAAAAAAGGGCCGCTACTGCGGCCCTTTCTTTTCTACGCTCGCCCCGAGTGCGAATCAATCGAACCGGGCGCCTCCCACGGCGTTACTGTGGTGGGTTTTGAATGTTGGATGCTTGCTTGCCTTTTGGGCCTGGCACTACCTCAAAGGCAACTTTCTGGCCTTCTTTCAACGAACGGAAACCGTCCATCTGAATCGCGGAGAAATGCGCGAACACGTCATCGGTGCCGTCGTCCGGCTTAATAAAGCCAAATCCCTTGGCGTCGTTAAACCATTTCACTGTGCCTGTCGTCATAAAAATACTCCCTACTGCATAAAGCTTGTTTTTGGTGGGTGACACACATTCAGCTCCGGAAAGGAACCCCCGTATCCGACTCTAGTGTGTCTGCCGAATGCCTTTGTACAGTTATACAACCCTGTTAGTCAAGCGGATAATCGCCTTTAAACGGAAATGCGTTGCCGAGAGTGAGGCTTTGCTGCAATTAGGGGCGGGTATCTCTGCCGGATTGGCATGCCGTATGCTCTTGAAATTAGGGATTTGCAACCGATATTCCTTGTTAGTCAGAAAACAAACACAGCATGGCAGTCCACTCACCTCGCCCCAACGACAACGACAGCACAGTGCTCGAAGCGGAGCGCGTCAGCACCAAACCGCCTCCAATGTATCGGGTGCTCCTGTTGAATGATGATTA
>JAYUWL010000172.1:0-4320 GCA_043753585.1 Burkholderiales bacterium | reverse complement strand
GGCGGTACGACCACAGGGCAACTGTTGTTATCGGCACAGCTCGGAGCGGTTGCACCCCCACCGCCACAGCCCGCAATCAGCGAGGCGAGCCCGAAAGCTGCCAAAGCGAGTACCGATTTAATTGACGTTCTGGATGTAACCACGGTGGGGCCTTTCAAACTCTGGAAGTAGCGCATCCGACAGACAAAACCGGCACGCAATCAATGCGTTATACGCAATTTCTAGATTTAACCGCAAGACAATGGCATAGCGCAAGAAGTAAGTCTTGCAAAATACGCATCGGGGAGCGGCAAAACAACATTTGGCGCGTTGCAGCAATAGGCTTTATTCGATAAACTATGCAGCCCGTGAATAGAACTATACCGTTTCTGCATTGATTGGCTTAACCTAGCTTTTGCGGGGTGCCAGGTTGGCACAGTCAATGCAGCGCTTCAAAGATTTCCTTACCGTGGATACCGAAATGCAGCCAGCCACCGCTACTGACTTGGCCTACAAGCCCGCCGCCCAGGGTCTATATGACCCCAAGCACGAACATGATGCCTGCGGCATGGGCTTCGTGGCGAACATTAAAGGTCGCAAAAGCCACGATATTGTCGAGAAAGGCTTGAAGGTTCTGGAGAACTTGACTCACCGCGGTGCGGTCGGTGCGGATAAATTGCAGGGTGACGGCGCGGGAATCCTGATTCAGGTGCCAGATACATTTTTCCGGCGCGAATGTGGGAAGCTGAAAATTACGCTGCCCGCCGTGGGTCAGTACGGCGTTGGCATGGTGTTTCTGCCGCAGGAACCGGCGTCGCGCATGGCCTGCGAGCAGGAAATCGAGCGCGCAATTGCGTCAGAGGGCCAAGTGCTCCTGGGTTGGCGCAATGTTCCTGTGGACGACTCGGGCTTCAGCGACGGCGTGCGCGCGATTGAACCGATCATTCGTCAGGTGTTTATCGGTCGCGGCTCCAAAAGCATGAATCAGGACGACCTGGAACGCAAGCTCTACATCATCAGAAAGAGCTCCGGGCATGCCATTCAGGCGCTCAAACTGCGCCACGGCAAAGAGTTTTACGTGCCGTCGATGTCAACACGCACCATTGTTTACAAGGGCATGCTGCTGGCTGATCAGGTTGGCGCGTTCTACCTTGACCTGAAGGACCCGATGCTGGTGACGGCGTTGGCAATGGTGCATCAGCGCTTTTCGACCAACACCTTCCCGACGTGGGATCTGGCGCATCCGTTTCGCATGGTCTGCCACAACGGCGAAATCAACACCCTGCGCGGTAACGCCAACTGGATTCGTGCCCGCGAAGGCGCCATAGCGTCCTCTGTACTGGGCGAAGATTTGCCGAAATTGTGGCCGTTGATCTACGACGGTCAGTCGGACACCGCCTCGTTCGATAACTGCCTTGAACTTCTGGTGATGAGCGGCTACTCGCTGGCGCATGCCGCGATGATGATGATTCCTGAGGCTTGGGCGGGTAACACCGCTATGGACGAGGATCGCCGTGCGTTTTATGAGTACAACGCCGCACTCATGGAGCCGTGGGACGGCCCGGCTGCGATGGCCTTCACTGATGGTCGTCAGATCGGCGCAACGCTGGATCGCAATGGTTTGCGGCCGGCGCGATACGTGGTCACCGACGACGACATGATCGTCATGGCGTCCGAGGTCGGCGTGCTCGAAATTCCTGAAGAAAAAATCGTCAAGAAATGGCGTTTACAGCCTGGCAAGATGCTGCTCCTGGATCTGGAGCAGGGCCGCATCATTGATGACGAAACGCTCAAGAGCGATCTTGCCGGCGCCAAGCCGTACCGCGAATGGATCGAACAATCACGCGTTTCGCTTGAAGACCTGCCGGAGCCCGCACCCGCCGAGAAATCAGCGGTGTCACTGCTTGATCGCCAGCAGGCGTTTGGCTACACCCAGGAAGACATTAAAGTCATCTTGACGCCAATGGTCGCAAATAGCGAAGAAGCCACAGGCTCGATGGGCAACGACGCCGCGCTGACCGTGCTGTCGAACAAAGCGAAGCCGCTATTCAACTATTTCCGCCAGCTGTTTGCGCAGGTGACCAATCCGCCGATCGATCCGATTCGTGAAGAACTGGTGATGTCGCTCGTCACCTTCGTCGGCCCGCGCCCGAATTTGCTTGGCCATGACGCGACGGAACCGCAGGCGCGCCTCGAAGCGCAGCAGCCAATTCTGACCAGTCAGAACATGGAGCGCATTCGCCATATTGAGCTGTTCTCCAGCGGTGCGTTCCGTGCGAAGGAGCTTGACATCACTTACCCCGCGAGTTGGGGCAAAGAAGGCATTGAAGCGGCCGTGGCAAGCCTGTGCGCCGCCGCCGTAGACAACATCAAACTCGGTGTGAACGTGCTCATCCTTTCGGATCGAGCGGTGGCCGCAGATCGCGTGCCGATTCCTGCGTTGCTCGCCACCTCTGCAGTACATCAGCATCTGGTGAAGACCGGCATGCGCACGTCGGCGGGTCTCGTCGTTGAAACCGGCTCTGCACGCGAAGTACATCACTTTGCACTTTTGGGCGGTTACGGCGCGGAAGCGATTCACCCGTACCTCGCGCTCGAAACGCTGACGCAGCTCTCCGACATCGTTCCGCAAATCTCTGCGTACGAAAGCGAAAAGCGCTTCGTCAAAGCGATCTGCAAAGGCTTGAATAAAGTGATGTCGAAGATGGGCATTTCGACCTATCAAAGCTACTGCGGTGCACAGATTTTTGAGTCGATTGGCCTGAACGCCGCTTTCCTCGATCAGTACTTTACCGGTACGAGTTCAAGCATTGAAGGCATCGGCATTTTTGAAGTCGCCGAAGAGCAGTTGCGCTTGCACCAGCTCGCATTTGGCAATGACCCCGTGCTCGCCGAAATGCTCGACGCAGGTGGCGAATACGCTGTGCGTACGCGCGGCGAAGAGCATATGTGGACGCCCGAAGTCATCACCAAGTTGCAACACGCAACTCGCGCCAACAATGCGGCCACTTACAAAGAATACGCCGCACTGATCAACGATCAATCCGGCAAGCTGAAAACACTGCGCGGCCTGTTTGAATTCAAATTCGACCAACGCACGCCGGTGCCACTGGAGGAAGTTGAACCCGCGAAAGAGATCGTCAAACGCTTCGCGACAGGCGCAATGTCGCTCGGCTCGATTTCCACCGAAGCGCACGCCACTCTTGCCATCGCGATGAACCGCATCGGCGGCAAATCGAACACCGGCGAAGGCGGCGAAGACGCCAAACGCTATATCCCGCTGGCAAAGGGCGAGACGCTGCAATCGCGTTTGGGCGCACATCGCGTCGGCGATACCGTGGCAGCGATTGAAGGCGATTCGCTGCGCTCAAAAATCAAGCAAGTCGCGTCGGGCCGTTTCGGAGTGACGGCGGAGTATCTCGCCAGCGCCGATCAAATCCAGATCAAGATGGCACAGGGCGCGAAGCCGGGTGAAGGTGGCCAGCTGCCCGGCCACAAAGTGTCCGAGTACATCGCGCAACTGCGCTTCTCGGTGCCGGGTGTCGGTCTGATTTCGCCACCGCCACACCACGATATTTATTCGATTGAAGATCTCGCGCAGCTCATTCATGACCTGAAAAATTCGAATCCGAAGGCAAGCATCAGCGTCAAGCTGGTGAGCGAAGTCGGCATCGGCACGGTCGCTGCGGGTGTGACCAAATGCAAGGCCGATCACGTCGTCGTTGCGGGCCATGACGGCGGGACGGGCGCTTCGCCGATCTCGTCGATCAAACATTGCGGAACGCCCTGGGAGTTGGGCCTGGCCGAGACTCAGCAAACGCTCGTATTGAACCAGTTGCGTGGTCGTATTCGCGTTCAGGCCGATGGTCAGATGAAGACTGGGCGGGACGTGGTGATTGGCGCGTTGTTGGGTGCCGATGAGTTTGGTTTCGCCACGGCACCGCTGGTGGTCGAAGGTTGCATCATGATGCGCAAATGCCATCTGAACACCTGCCCGGTCGGTGTCGCGACGCAAGATGCCGAGCTGCGCAAGAAATTCAATGGTCAGCCGGAGCACGTAGTCAACTATTTCTTCTTCGTCGCGGAAGAAGCGCGTGAGTTGATGGCCAGGCTGGGCGTGCGCACGTTCGACGAACTGATCGGGCATAGCGACTGGCTCGATATGCAATCGGGCATTGACCACTGGAAGGCGCGTGGGCTTGATTTCTCAAAGGTGTTCTACACACCGCGTATGCCCGCGTCGGTCGCTCGTTATCACGTTGAGGAGCAGGATCACGGCCTGACTGGCGCGCTGGATCACGCGCTGATAGCCGCTGCCAAATCTGCGCTGGACGACAAGAA
>JAYUWL010000171.1:0-13006 GCA_043753585.1 Burkholderiales bacterium | reverse complement strand
TGCGGCACCGAGGTCATAATGCCCGCCTCAACATACTTTCCGCCTGCGGCTTCGATCTGCGCTGCGGCCTTTTGCCTGGTGCCGGGTGAGGCGGAGTTGAGATCGAGAAACACCGTGCCAGGACGGAGCGTACGCGAGATTTCCTTCGCGACGGCGAGCGTATTTGACGCCGTGACGGCAGACATGATGAGCGTTGCTTTTGCACACACAAAGCTCGCAGATTCGCAAGCCTCTACGCCGTGCGCGGTGGCGTGCAAGCGTTGTGCACCGCCCAGCAATGCATCCCCAAAAACGATGTCCCACGCACCCACCCAGGCGAGGCCTTTTGCCTTCAGGCCATTCGAAAAAATCTTGCCAACTTCGCCATAGCCGATCAAGCCAACGTCGAGATTCATCATGGGCGCTCCTGTTGATTATTGCTTCGGAATTTTCGCGCGCTCGATTACCTCGGCCCAGCGTTTGATGTCGCTGTCGAGGAGCGTTGCGAGTTGCTCAGGCGTGCTGCTTTGCGCGACGAGCGTGAGATCGGCGAGCCGTTGTTTTACTTCGGGTAGCGCGAGGATGCGGGTGATTTCGCGATTGAGTTTAGTGACAATTTCCTTCGGTGTGTTCGCAGGAACCGCCAATCCGTTCCACGACGCTGCGCTGAATTTTTTGAGCGAACCGCCTGCCTGATGAGCTGCGGGAATTCCCGGCAACTGGGTGGTGTGTCCATCTCCTAACAACGCGAGAGGACGGAGTGCTTGCGACGCAATCTGAGGCATCAGCGGGCCGAGGATATCCACCATCGCATCGAGATTGCCGCCGCGAAGTGCGCTGATCACTGGTGGCGTGCCGTTGAACGGAACGACCTGCATGTCCACGCCCGCAGCGCGCTTGAAATATTCTGTGGCGAGATTTTGTGTGGTGCCAACTTGCGGCGTTCCGATGTTCAGTTTGCCGGGGTTGGCTTTTGCGAAAGCCATCATGTCGTTCAAGGTTTTGAAGCGGCTGTTGTCTGCGACGACGATCACGAGTTCGAATGATGCGAGCTTTGAGACCGGAGCGAAGTCCTTGCGCGTGTCGAACGAGAGTGATTTAAAAAGCGCAGCGCTCGCGGCCGTGCCGCTGGAGATGAGGAGTATTGTGTGACCGTCCGGATCAGACTTGGCGACCTGCTCGGCAGCGATGATGCCGCCTGCGCTGGGCTTGTTTTCGACGATAACCGGTTGACCCAATGCTTCGGCGAGCTTCTGGCCGACGGTGCGTGCCGTGATGTCAGCAGCGCCGCCTGCCGCGTTCGGCACGATGATGCGAATCGGTTTGCTTGGGAAAGTTTGCGCGCTTGCGGCAGCGGCTAGCGCGAACATTGCGACGGCTGCGCAAAGACGGGTCAGAGAACGGAGCGAGGAGACGCGCATACCACGTGTTCTGGATGACGATGATTTCACCGGCGTCGAATCATTGAACAAGTCGCAATTGTCGCGCAGACTCGTCGCGCAGAGTCGGGGGACGTGAGAAATTAAACAGAACGTTGCCCGGGCAAAAAATGCTCAGCCGACGTCCCGTTTGACCTGTCGCACCACGCAAACCCGGGAAGACGTTTGCCCAGCGACTGGCTAAGCGACTATTCGCCGCCCTGCGCCGCCAAAGTCGCCGCGTATTCAGCCTGTTTGGCAGCGCGACGTGCGGCGCGGTTGCCACCGTCGGCGGGCGCTGTTACAGCCGGCCCTGCCGTGCGTTCCACGTGACGTGGTGTGCGAGCTTCATGCTCGAAAGCACGCGCGGGACGTGGCGAATATTCCGCACGCTCTGTGCGTTCGTTGCGCTCGAATGGCTCCGAACGCTCGGTGCGTGGACGTGGTGCGTATTCGCCGCGCGGCGATGTTGCGCCAAAACCACGTTGTTCGCGATCACCGCGATCCGGATAAGCGCGGGGTGCGCGATCAGCAAACGGACGTGAGTCACGGTCGCCGAAAGAACGCGCCGGGCGATCAGTACGGTCGCCATAGCCAGCAGAGGCGCCAGCATGTGCGCGGTCACCGCCGTACGGGCGACGCTCTTCGCGGCCCTCGTAGGAACGGGGTGCCGTCTCGGCGAGTGAAGCCGCGTCGGCGCGCGGATACGCATCAGCGCGTGGGGCGTTAAAGCGCGAATCCGAACGACCACGATCAGCAAACGCTGGACGACGTTCTTCGCCACCACCAAAGTTGCCGCCAGCGTTATTACCAGCGTAACCGCCAGTCCGTGGAGCGCGATCATCGTTGTAGCCGCCATTGTCTCGACCATAGGATGGACGTGCGGGTTGCTCCGAGCGGCCTGGGTAAGGGCTTGGTGCCGCTTCGGCGCGTGGATAGGCATCAGCACGGGGAGCAGAGTCACCATAAGAACGCGGAGCGCGATCGCCATAAGACTGACGAGGTGCGCCGCGGTCAAAGCGACCGCCGCCACCACCGCCGTTACCTGCGTAACCCCCACCGCCATAACCGCCGCCTTGCGGACGGCTGTGTTGCGTCTTCGGCTCATGGCCTTCGACCACGGCCTCGTTGATGCGATTCTCGGTGAAGCGCTCGATGTTCCTGATCTTGAAACGATCACGGAAACCCGCGAGCGTGATGGCAAGACCCTGCTTGCCAGCGCGACCAGTGCGGCCGATACGATGGATGTAATCCTCCGGCTTCATCGGCAGGCCATAGTTGATGACGTGCGTGATGCCGGGGACGTCGATGCCGCGCGCGGCAACGTCCGTTGCGATCAAAATTTTGGTCGAGCCATCACGCAGCGATTGCAGGCGACGGTTGCGCACGACTTGTGGCATCGCGCCGTGCAAACCAGCAGCGGCGTAGCCCGACTGCCGCAGCTCATCGGCCAGCTCATCGGTTTCGATCTGCGTCGCGGTGAACACGACGGCTTGTCCCATCGATTCGTCTTGAAGGTAGTGTTCGAGAATCGCATTTTTGTGCGACATGTCGTCGTACCAATGCAGACGTTGCTCGATGTTTTGATGCATGTCCTGCGCGCTGGCGAGCTCGATTTTCTTCGGGCTGCGCATCACGTTCGACGCGAGCTGCATGATGCGCGGCGCGAAGGTGGCGCTGAACATGAGCGTGCGGTCGCGCTTGATTGTGGCGACATGAATGGCTTCCAGATCCTCCGAGAAGCCGAGATCCAGCATGCGGTCAGCTTCGTCAACGACGAGCGTTTGCACGGCTTCGAGATCGATCTGACCATTACGGTTTAAGTCAAGCAAACGGCCCGGCGTCGCGACCACGAGGTTAGCGCCGCGCAGGTCCATCAGCTGCTTGCCGAAAGGTGTGCCGCCGACGACGTTCGCGATGCGAATGCCACGGCAAAAACGCACGAGGCTGATCGCCTCTGCGCCCACTTGTTGCGCCAGTTCGCGCGTTGGGCAAAGAATCAGCACGCGTGGGCTGGCACCGGCGCGACGATTGCGCGCGGCCTGCTCGCCTTTAGACATCGGCGGCGTCTCCAGCAACGCGTGAATCGCAGGCAGCAGGAAGGCGGCGGTTTTGCCGCTGCCGGTTTGTGCGGAGACCATCCAGTCGCCTCCCGCCAAAGCTGCGGGAATGGTTTCGGCTTGAACCCCCGTAGGCTCGGTGTAGCCGAGCGCTTCTACCGCTTGCAGAAGTGCGGAATTCAGGTGGAGGGCGGCGAAACCGTCGGCGGCGACTTCGGAATCGGCAGCCGTGTCAACTACATCGTCAAAAGACGCGGCGGAATCGTTTTCAGCAAAGTTGACAGTAGCGGACTCAAATGCCGCGTCGTTGTTTTGATTATCAGTATGCAAACTCATATGCTCTTGCGCCGGCACACTGCATCAAGCGTGAACACAAATGCAACAAGCAAATGCGGACGCTCACACCGTGAGGCGCAACCTTTTTAAAAATTTAGGACGAATGTTGTGGAAGACGAAGAGAAACGCGTCGACCAACACTCGGAACTTGAGAAGCTTGATGAGCCAATGAAGGCTAGAGCTTTTTAAGGTCAATCGCTAAATGGCTGACACCTTTCGGTGTGCATTCAGGAAGTTATGCGGGGCGATGCACTAATCAGCGAACGTGCGATGCTTTTTCAAACAACCATGAATTGTCGCATGTTGCAGCGCAAAAAGATAGCCCCTACAAAAACGCTTGTTGAGCGATTGCTCAACACCCGCACGTCGCGCTAGTGCCTTGGGTTCGGTACACGCCGGAAAAACGGGGCAATCGACACCACAACCAGCACGATGGCCAGCGGCACGGTCGACAAATATCCCACGTATTTGAAGCCCAGCGCGCCGATCAATGCCCCGAGTGTGAACGAAAAAATCAACGAGCCAAGAACGCGCAGTTTGGTGCGGTTCGCGCGAACCAGCGGTGCCGTCGCGTCTTGTGTGCGGTTCCAGTAAACCAGTCGCCCCAACTCAATGCCAATATCGGTGACCAGCCCCGTGATGTGCGTGGTGCGAATTTCCGCGTTTGAAATTTTGGTGACGAGCGCATTCTGCAATCCCATCACAAAGCAAAGCAGGATCGCCGTCAGCGACACACTGACCAGCGTCTGCAACTGCAAGGTCGCACCGACCAACCCGAACATCAGCAGCAGCAAGGCTTCCAGCAACAGCGGCGCGGTATAGGTCATGCTGGACGCCGAACGCCTGGCGAAATTCACCATCAGCGCCGTGGTCATCGCACCGACCACGAACGCCGCCAGCGACAACATCCCCGCAATCGCATGCGCCGTCTTGCCCAGCACCAGATCATCCGCAGCCGAGGAGACAATTCCCGTCATGTGCGAGGTGTACTGCCCAATTGCGAGAAAGCCTCCCGCATTCAGCGCACCTGCGACAAAAGTCAGTGCGACGCCGAGATGCAGATTCGCCCGCTGCGTGCGAACGGACGCGGTGAGATTTGAGAGGTAATTGACTGGCACGACAGGTCGAGTGTGTCACACCACCGCGTTGATCACCAGGCGAACAATCGTGATGATCGTCCCCACCAAAAGCACCGCGCAGATCACGCCGCCGATGGCAAAGTGCGTGAGCGCGAGTCCCGGCGGCGGATCGGCATGGTCAGTCGCGCGGCCCAAAGCGGGTAATACTCGAAAAATCGTGCGGATGGCGTAGCCGACGCAGCGCAGGTGATTGGTTCGAACCGGAGTTTCGGGGCCTGTATGCATAAATCGCAAGTGTAGTTGCTGCAAATACAACTTTTGGCCGAAATGCTTATTTTATGAGGGTTGCGCCGTATTATTGCCCATAGTCGATTAGTGCTTTAATCGTCCTTTAGCCCAGAGAAAATGGGGTTTTCAGAAAAAAGTTGCTGCTGTCATCCTGAACGACAGGAAAGGATCAGATTGTTGCGCGGGATTTTTGGCACGCGCCGCTCGCTTGCCCCCTGTTCCGTCGCGACGCTCAGGAAGACAGCGGCACTGCGCTATCGACAACCAAATAATCCTGCGAAAACACGGCGCCAATCAAGCACTTCCAGAAATTCGTTTTTCGGGATGACGTGTGAGGCGTGGGGCACGCAGCAACCTTCATTACCGCTCTGGTACAGGAGAATTGCGAGCACCCCGCAATGAAGCAATTAGCCGAACATCCAATTTATAGGAGTGCCTTTAACTGCGAAGCCCGATAACCCCGTCTGGCAACAGGCGAACATGCCAACAGGGTTCAACAAATTAGGGAAATCTTGCTAATCGGTGGCGCTCTGGCGGTTCATCATCGCCCAATCCCACCGGGTAGTCAGCGACGGCGCACCGCTACATTTGCAGCATGCAGCAAAACTTTGACGCAATCATTATTGGAGCCGGTGCCGCCGGGCTATTTTGCGCAGCGCGGGCGGGCCAGCGTGGTCGACGCGTGGCGCTGATTGATCATGCGAACGCGATGGGCGAAAAGATTCGCATCTCAGGCGGCGGGCGTTGCAATTTCACGAATATTGGCACCAGTCCCGCGAACTTTTTGTCGCAGAATCCGCACTTTTGTCGCTCCGCGCTCGCCCGCTTTACGCCACAGGATTTCGTCGCGCTGGTGACAAAACATCGCATTTCGTATCACGAGAAGACGCTCGGGCAATTGTTCTGCGATGAGTCCTCGCAGCAGATCATCGACATGCTGCTCGATGAATGCGCCAAGGGGCGCGTGAGCTTGATGCATCCGGTGACGGTGCAGCAGATTCGTCAAAGTGACGGTTTTGTTGTAGACACTTCCCGAGGATCGATTAGCGCGCCGAAGCTCGTGGTAGCGACCGGCGGGCTCTCTATTCCTGCGACTGGGGCAACGGCGTTTGGCTATGAAGTGGCAAAGCAATTTGGCGTGCCAGTCACATCGCTGCGTGCGGGCCTCGTACCGCTGGCGCTCGATGCGCCCGCGATGGAACGCTACGGCATGCTCTCGGGCGTGGCGTTCGATACGGTCGCACGTTGCGATGACTCAGACGCAGAGTTTCGCGAAGCGGCTTTGATGACGCATCGCGGACTTTCCGGGCCCGCGGTGTTACAGATATCGAACTACTGGCAGCCCGGTGGTGACGTGCTGTTCGACCTGCTTCCAGGCGTTGATGCGGCGAACTGGCTCAACGAGCTTCGTGCGCGTCGTCCCATTCCGACGTCGTTCGCGAAGGTACTGGCCGAGCATGTGCCACAGCGCCTCTGCGACTCATGGGTGGCAGCACATGCGCCTGCCACACCGCTCGCTGAGTGGACCAGGACCGAACTCAATCAAGTAGCAGCGCTGCTCAATACATGGCCGCTGAAACCTTCCGGAACGCTCGGTTACAAAAAGGCTGAGGTGACTTTAGGTGGCGTTGATACGCGGGCGTTATCGCAGCAGACCATGGAAGCGAGAACCGTCGGCGGACTGCATTTCATCGGGGAAGTGATGGACGTGACCGGATGGCTGGGTGGCTATAACTTTCAGTGGGCGTGGGCGAGCGGCGCGGCTTGCGGAGATGCGTTGTAGAAACGGCCCCGACGCGACCCAACGCTGCACAGCAAACATCAACGGTCGCGGCAGAGTCTTTCCTACAGATGCCCATCGCATCTCGTAAGGGGTGCCGACGTGGCTAGTGCCAGGGAGTGCGAATCCGGCTTGGCTGGTCGGCGGTAAACGGACTAAGACGTCACGGCAGCCAGAACCGCGGCCGCTTCCTTCGTCAAAATAAGTTTGTTGGATTTTGTGACGCGCAGTAAATAGGTTGCGCCATCGTGGTTAATTTTCATTTCCTTGCGGCCCGCGGTAAGGCGTTTCAGCGGGATCGCGCCGTTGGGCACGGGGCTCGCTGAATGTGCTTGCGGCACGGCGGCTGATGCTGTCTTCGAATGGTCCGAACGACCCCGAGCGAATGCGACTGCTCGAACTGAGAGTGAAAGCGTTTTTTGTGCGGGCGTTGACGCCACCGCATTGTCAGGTACGGAGCCATCGACAGCATCACGCGGCGCAGGTGTGTTCGACATCACAGTCTCGCTGACAACACTGACAGCATGGCACCGGAAATCCTGTGCGAGGCGGCCTGCAAGTTTGTCGGGAATTTCATCAGATTTTGCCGCGGGTACATTTAAAGTATGTTAACGTTACAGCTAATACGAACTATTCGCAATACGTCTTCGGAAATAATTTGTGGTGCGCCGTTCCAGAACCCAACGGCCAACTCGTCAACCCGAAAAGAGAGCGTCATGATGCCAATCAAATCCGATATTTTTTTTGCTGCAACTGAATCCGACCAAGATGCAGGTAACCGGGCGCGCGACCGCCTGACCTGGATCGTTGAGCTGATGAGCCGTTACGCCACAGAAAAAAACAACAGCCACGATTCGACACGCCTGGCTGCGGCGATCGTTGCGCATTTGAAGTCTCTGTCATCCGAGCTGCCGTCGCACCGGCAGCTCAGCGAAACCGTTTCGCACTGGCTCGATTCGTGGGAGCCGCTTCTGGAGCGCCATATCGCGACCCAGCACCCCACGGTAGCCGCGAATGTTTCTCTTGCACAACTAGTCATGCGCGCCCGGTACGCGTAACGACACATCACAAGGTTTTAAATATGCTGAACATTTTTGTGCTAACACTTCGTGAAGGCATCGAAGCCTTTCTGATCGTAGCGATTACGCTCGCTTATCTGCGCCAGACACAGCGCAATGCGCTCGCCCCTGCGGTTTACTGGGGAACCAGTGCTGCGATTCTGCTTTCGGCAGTGGCGTCCTACTTTTTTTCAAAAGCCGACAACAAACCATTGTGGGAAGGCGTACTCGCGCTGGTTGCGGCGGTGCTGGTAGTTTCGATGACGGTTTACATGTGGAAAGCCGCTCGCCACATGCGGACCAATATCGGTCATGGTATCGAGGCCGCACTCGCTGGCAAGCCTGCAAACACTGCGTGGTGGGGCGTCTTCGCGTTCGTGCTGCTGATGATCACACGTGAAGGCATGGAAACGGCGCTGGTGCTGTCAACCCTGGCGATGGAGCAAGGCTCGGAGAAACTATTTGTCGGCGCACTGCTCGGTGTGCTCGGTGCGGCGGCGCTCGCGTGGGCCTGGGCGCGTTACGGGCGACGGGTAAATCTGGCTAAATTCTTTCAGGTGACAGCCATCTTTTTGTTGCTTTTTTCGGTTCAGCTGGTGATCTACGCGTTTCACGAACTGACCGAGGCGAGCGCCCTACCCGGTGTTGATAACGAGTTCTGGCACCTGGCTACCGAGCCTTACGGGCCGGAAGGCCAATGGGGGCAAATGCTGACTTACGCGATGGTGGTCGTGCCGGTTGCATACTTGATATGGGCCCGCGCTACGCCGCTTCGCCGCGACGCGACTCAACGCCCATAGAGTGATAGAGCGTGAAGTGTTCTGCGGCTGTTTGAGCATACGGTCATTTGTGTGAGCGGTAGGGAACTTTCTGGAGACAAGCGTCACCAATGTTGAATGTCTTTAGGAAGTTAATAGTTGCATGACTCGCCGCACCCTGTTCTCTGCGTTCGCCGCCGTAGTCATAGCCAGTGGCACGCTGGTTGCCTGCACTTCACTAGACGACTTCCAGCGTCAGGTCATTTTCCGTCCGAGCAAGGACGCGGGTCTTACACCGGCGGAATATGAGGCGAAGTTTGAGGACGTATGGCTCAAGGTCGGCCCCTCCGGCAGCGCGCAAGGCAAACTGCACGCATGGTGGATTCCAGCGAAAAAAAGCACAACCAACGCGCCAGCCGCTCTGTATCTGCACGGCGCAGGTTACGGAATTTCAGCCAATTTGCCGCGCATCATGAAGCTGCATGACGAAGGATTTTCGGTCCTCGCGATCGACTATCGCGGCTTTGGCAAAAGCGACGGTGAACTGCCGTCCGAAGAAACCGCGTACGAGGATTCACATGTTGCATGGGCCGAGTTGGCGCGACGCGCGCCAACGAGCAAGCGCTACATTTACGGCCACTCACTTGGCGGCGCGATAGCGATGGAGCTGGCGAGCTCGCCGGACGGGAAAGACGCGGCAGGATTGGTGATGGAAAGCGCCTTCACCAGCGTGAGCGAAATGCAGCAATTCACGGCGTACAAATGGATACCGCTGACCATCGTCCAAACCCAGTATTTCGACTCGTTAGCAAAAGCACCAAAGCTCTGCCTGCCGACGCTTTTCATGCATGGCAGTAACGACTATCGCATTCCCCTGGACGTTGCGAAAAAACTGTTCGATGCGGCTCCCGAGCCGAAACGTTGGCTACTTGTCGAAGGCGCGCGGCATGTGGACATTCCGACCCGCTACACGCCGCAGTGGAGTGCCGCGATGAAAGAGCTGCAAACAATTTCGCAAGGGTTCGGCGGTGCCTGCCTGCGCACCTAGCGAGAATCTTAGAGGCGGTGATGCCAAACAGTCGTTGACGCATTCACTCTATCAAGTGCAGCAAAAGCTCTCCTGCCTTCCGCTACAGCGAGACAAAACACTCAACTTGAAGGCGCGCCTCGTTTGAAATTGACGGGACTGCCAACCGCACTCGTTGGGCATGGTGAACTTCTGTCTCAACGCGCAAGAGCGTGAGATGAAACGGCTTCCGCCGTTCTGGTATGCGAGCCCTCAAATGACGTTGCCCACTCGCCAAAAAACTGATTACGCGGCTCTTGCTGTAGCGCTGGTTGCTATCGAAATCACCATTTTCGACGCATCGAAGTCAGCCTTCAGCTTGGCCTCTTTAGCTTTCGCCGCCTTGAAGTGACGCTCTTTCACATGTCCGTAACCACGAATCTCTTCGGGAATTTGTGCGAGTTGCACGGCCAGCGTTTGATTATGCGGCGCGAGCTTCGCGACGACCTCCTCGATCAGGCGGCGATAGTCCACCTTGAGCTGTTGCTCCATGCGACGCTCGTCGGTGTTCTTGAAAATGTCGAGCGCGGTGCCGCGCAGACCTTTGCGTGACGCGAGGAAGCGGAATGCGCTCATCATCCAGGGGCCGTACTGGCGTTTTCTGAGTTCGCCGGTGACCGGGTCTTTCTTCGCGAACAGCGGCGGTGCGAGATGGAAGTTGAGTTTGTAGTCGCCTTCAAACTGGCCCGCGATGCGCTTCTCGAAGTCGCCATTGCTGTGCAGGCGGGCAACTTCGAATTCATCTTTCACGGCGAGCAGTTTGAAGTAGTAGCGAGCCACGGCTTCGGTCAACGCGGTCTTGCCGGGGAGCTTTGCAGTTTCGGCTTGACGCACAAACGCGACGAAATCGCTGTAAGTTTTGGCGTAGCCAGCATCCTGATAATCAGTAAGGAATACAACCCGACGGGTAATGGTTTCATCCAGCGATTCGCTCAGCTTCATCGACACCGGTGGCGCGATTTTTGGTGTGGCGATTTCTTCGACACGCTTCAAATCGACTGCGGCGCGACGGCCCCAAAGGAACGCGTTTTTGTTCATCGGCACTGCTGCGCCATTGAGCTCAATCGCGCGCAGGATCGTGGCTTCGAGCAGTGGGATGAAGCCTTTCTGCCACGCGTAACCGAGCACAAACAGGTTGGTTGCAATCGAGTCGCCCATCAGCCGCGTCGCAACTTTTGTCGCGTCCATAAACCAGGCAGAGTCGGCACCGCAAGCCTCGGTGATTTCGCGCTCCATGCTGCCGAGCGGGAACTTGAGGTCGGCGCTGTGGGTGAAAGTTGCCGGCATCACGACCGCCGAATTGATGATCGCTCTGGTCACACCGACCGCCATCTTCGCGAGCGAATCTTCGGCGGTTGTCGTGAGCACGTCACAGCCCAAAACGAGCTGTGCTTCACCTGCCGCGACGCGCGTAGCGTGCAGCATCGACTGCGTCGGCGCAATACGGATATGGCTCATCACGGAGCCGTTTTTCTGCGCAAGGCCCGACATGTCGAGGATCGTCATGCCCTTACCTTCGAGGAAGGCGGCCATGCCGAGCACCTGACCGACCGTCAGCACGCCGGTGCCGCCGATGCCAGTCGCCAGAATGTTGTACGGTTTGTCGAGCGCGTGAATCGTCGGTTCCGGAATGTCGCCAAATTCAACCGCGCCGACTTTCGCAGGCTTTTTGAGTGCACCGCCTTCCACCGTGACAAAGCTCGGGCAGAAACCGTTGACGCACGAGAAATCCTTGTTGCAGTTGCTCTGATCAATGGTGCGCTTGCGGCCGAATTCAGTCTCCAGCGGCATCACCGAGACGCAGTTCGACTTGACGCCACAATCGCCACAGCCTTCGCATACGGCTTCGTTGATGACAACGCGTTTTGCCGGATCGGGGAACTTGCCAATCTTGCGGCGACGACGTTTTTCTGCAGCGCAGGTCTGGTCATACACGATGATCGTACAACCGGGTGCATCGCGAAATTCGCGCTGAATTTCATCTAACCGTTCACGGTGATACACAGGGCAATTCGCAGGCAGCGCTACACCTTCGTATTTCCCCGGTTCGTCCGTGATGACACACACTTTTTTCACGCCCTCAGCGACGACCTGATTAAGAATCGTGAGCGGGGACAACGGCCCGTCGTGCGGCTGGCCACCCGTCATCGCAACGGCATCGTTGTACAAAATTTTGTAGGTGATGTTGACACCTGCAGCGACACTCGCGCGGATCGCCAGTAATCCAGAGTGATAGTACGTACCATCACCCAGGTTCGCAAAAATGTGCTTCTCGTCAGTGAACGGGGCTTGCCCAATCCACGGCACGCCCTCGCCGCCCATCTGCGTGAAGGTGCTTGCCCGATCCATCCACACGGCCATGTAGTGGCAACCGATACCCGCAACCGCACGCGAGCCTTCAGGCACATTCGTGCTCGTGTTGTGCGGGCAGCCGGAGCAAAAATAAGGCGCGCGGGCGATTTCGATCACCTTTTTTGCGAGCACGCGCTCTTTCTCGTTGATCCATTCGACACGCTGCTTGACCCGGTCGCTCACGTAGAACTTGGCGATGCGCCCCGCTATCACGCGTGCGATCATCGCAGGGGTCAACTCGGACGGCGCAGGCAGCAGCCAGTCGCCATGCGGCCGCACCCATTCGCCCTTGGCGTCAAACTTGCCGACGACCTGCGGACGCACATCCTCTTTCCAGTTGTAGAGCTGCTCTTTCAGCTGATATTCGAGGACCTGACGCTTCTCTTCAACGACGAGAATTTCTTCCAGTCCGGAGGCAAATTCATGCACGCCTTCCGGCTCCAGCGGCCACACCATGCCGACTTTGTAAACGCGCAGGCCGATGGCCTTCGCGAGGTCATCGTCAATACCCAAATCCTCCAGCGCCTGACGCACATCCAGATACGCTTTGCCCGCAGCCATGATACCCAGACGCGGACGCGGCGAATCGATCACGATGTGATTTAACTTGTTCACCCGCGCGTAATGAATCGCCATGTAAATCTTGTAATCATGCATGAGCTTTTCCTGCTCAAGCGGCGTGTGCGGCCAGCGGATGTTGACACCACCCTCGGGCAGCGGAAAATCATCGGGGATGATCGGCTTGATGCGATCAGGGTCAACGATCACGCTGGCGGTTGACTCCACGGTATCGGTCACCGCCTTGATGCCAACGTAGCAGCCGGAATAACGG
>JAYUWL010000170.1:0-13050 GCA_043753585.1 Burkholderiales bacterium | reverse complement strand
TTTCGTTCCGATGATGCGTCTATCGAATGCTACGAACTAAAAGATCATCTGTGTCAAAACCGAAATCTCATGATCGTGAAATCGCCAGTCGCGTTTCGTGAAGCAGGCCGTCCAAGGCGTTTTGAGTCGTAGCAAACTCGCAGTGGACAAATGAGCTTGATTGATCTGACATGCGCACCCTATCCAAATCAAAGCAGCCGTTGCGCCAAACGCTCAATAGGGAAACGCACACTGTTCCGTCAATCCCCACCGTCAGCTTGTTGAGTCCGTCCGTGTTAATTTCGATGCGCGCACGTTCCGAATGTGAGAGCGCAGCTTGCAACCCTGAAACCAAGTTCGCTATCGAAATTTCCGCTACTTGACTCACACCGCTACCGGCGCCTTGATCGCCGAATGACTCTGATAATCCGCAATCTCAAAATCTTCAAACTCGTAATCAAAGATCGACGCCGGTTTGCGCTTAATGACGAGGCTTGGCGGCGGCAACGGCGTGCGTGAGAGCTGCGTTGCGACTTGCTCGGTGTGGTTGTCGTAAATGTGGCAGTCGCCGCCGGTCCAGATGAAGTCGCCTACATCGAGGTCGCATTGCTGCGCGATTATGTGGGTGAGGAGGGCGTAACTTGCGATGTTGAACGGGACACCGAGGAAGAGGTCGGCGCTGCGTTGATACAACTGGCAAGACAGACGCGGCTTGGGGAGCGTGTCGTCCAGGCCTTCTTCCTTGGCGCGCGCGCGATCGCGTGCCGAAATCGGGTCCGCAACGTAAAACTGGAAGAACGCGTGGCAGGGCATCAGTGCCATCTTCGGCAAATCCGCGACGTTCCATGCGGAGATGATGATGCGGCGTGAATTCGGGTCGCGTTTGATGAGATCGATGGCCTGCTGAATTTGGTCAATGCTACCGCCGCCGTCTGCCTCGCGCTTGGGCCACGAGCGCCATTGCACGCCGTATACCGGACCTAAATCGCCGTCCGCTTTCGCCCATTCGTCCCAAATCGTGACGCCGCGTTCCTGCAGCCATTTGGCGTTACTGTCACCACGCAAAAACCACAGCAGTTCGTAGGCAATGGCTTTCCAGAACACTTTTTTGGTCGTCAGTAGCGGAAAGCCGCGTTGCAGGTCAAAGCGCAGTTGCGCCCCGAATACGGAGCGGGTGCCGGTACCGGTGCGGTCGCCCTTTTTGGTGCCCTGCCCGCTGACTTGTTGCAGCAAATCGAGGTACGGCTGTTCGAGCGCGGGCGGGCTAGAGCGGCCAGACGTTGCGCCGGACGAAGGTGCCGTTGAATTCATGGCAGAAGTTTAGCGATTGCGGCGCATTGCAAACGCGAGAACAGCGAGGCGCAAAGCTAACAACTTTTCTCTGAAACGTCCATTTAACTAGGGCATGACCGCAAGAAAGTACAAAAGTCGATAATTAATTAAATAAGGTATTTGCCCCTATGAAATCGACATTTCAGCAAAAAGCTGTAAGGAAAAGCAGCGGAAGTGACGACCGTCACTGGCGCAGCTTTGCTCACTCCTACGTCTCTGGGTAGGTGCATTCCCCGGCTGCAGCGGGTAATTTCCGTTTTTCAACTATTGGTGCCGCGTTACCGGCCAAGAGGAGCTCGTCGATGAAAGTCCTGTGCATTCACGGAATCGGCCATCAGGAGGAGCGCGTCGCGACCTGGCGCAATGACTGGTTGCCCGCGATCACCGCTGCGATCGGCGAGTGGGATCCGTCGGGAAAGCTGGAGTTTCAGCAGTTCGCCTACGACGATGCCTTTGACCGGGCGGACAGCTCGTCTTTTGTGTATTTCACGGCGATGGCCAAACTTATCAAAAGCTGGGTGATGCACGCCGGCGAGCGCGACATTTTCGGGCTGTTCGACAAATACCGCTGGACCGTCGGGATGGTCGCGCAGTTTGTGGCTTTGCCGACGTTACGCGTCGAGGTGCGCACCAAGCTCGCGAGAGAGATCGCGGATTTCAAACCTGACGTCATCATCGCCCATAGTCTCGGCGGATTGATTGCCTATGACACGCTGAGCAGCAGGCAGACGCAGGCATTACTGGGCGGCTTCAGCGGACGGCTAATCACCATTGGCACGCAGGTGGCGCACCTTTCCGTGTGCGAGGTGTTTGCCGGGCGCATTCAGTGCCCGCCGATGCTGGCACGCTGGTGGAACTTTTACAACGAGGATGACGTGATGTTCACCCGCAGTTTCTCGTTGCCGGGCGAGGAGCGATTCAAGGACGTGCGCACGCCGTTTGAGTTTCAGCTGATCAGTCATGACGCCGATTACTACCTGCAGCATGAACAGGCCAAAAGCGAGTGTTGGCGCGAACTGGTTCTTGGGCTGCGCAGCGGCGGTGTGCGTGGCATTGAGGCTGCCAAGGCGATCAGCGCGGTGACGACTTCGGGCAAACGCGGCACCAAGGTAGCGAGCAAAGCGGCTATGGCCGAAGCGACGAGTACGTCAACCGCCGCAGCGATGGCCGCCGCAGTCGCGGCAGTGGGACCCATCGTTCCTACGCGTCCCAGACTTCGCGCCCTGCTGGTCGGCATCGCCGAGTATGCGGACCCGAGCTACGCACTGGAAGGCCCGGTCAACGATGTGTTTCTGGTCAGTCAGACGCTGCAAGAAATGGGCGTGGAGCCGGACGCCATCCGGGTGACCCTGAACGAGCGCGCCACGGCAGCGGCGATTCGCGAGCGCCTGGCGTGGCTGCTCTCGGACGCACGCGACGGCGACACCATGTTCTTCTACTTTTCCGGCCACGGCACCCAGGTGCCCGCGTACGGGCGCGATGCCGAGGTTGACCGCATCGACGAATGCCTGGTGCCGTACGACTTCAACTGGCAAACCGGCAACGCGATTTTTGATGACGAATTTGCAGCTCTCTACAGCCAGCTGCCGTACAAGTCAAAGCTGGTTGCCATGTTTGACTGCTGTCACGCCGGTGGCATGCAGCGCGGCGGCGCGCCCGGTGGCGCTGGCGCTAAGGGTGCGCGCAGCATCGCCATTCCCGACGACATCCGGCATCGCGCGCTACGCTGGGACAGCAAATCGCAGATGTGGCTGCCTCGCAAAAAACTGCTCGCCGATGGCCAGAAGCTGAAAGCGGAAATGCTCAAACAGGAAGCAGGCAAGAAAGGCACAGTCAGCGCCAGCGTCAAGGTGGAAGGCCGTGTCGGTGCGGATGGCACCCTGCGCCGCATTGGACGTGCCCAGGCGCTGCGCGGGGATGAGCCGGCCGAGTATGAAGCGCGACGCACGGAATACGGGCATGACGGGCCGTATATGCCGATCCTGCTCGAAGCCTGTAGCGAGAGCCAGTCAGCCTATGAATATCAGCACGGCTCGGTGAGTTATGGCGCGTTTACCTATGCCTTGTGCGAAGGGCTGAACCGGGGTCGCAAAGCCGATACCAGACTGCCCCCGGTGACGGGTCAAACCGGTCGCCAGCGGGCCGCAGACGCCGCAACTTGTCTGCGCCACCATCAATCGCGGGCAAAGCGTTTTCCTCTGAACCCCGCGCAATCCTGCGCAACGAAAAACTCACTCATTTCAAGGAGATTCGTCATGGCCACTGCAAAAAAATCCGCCGCCACCGCTGCCGCCGCCGAGAGCACCTACCTGGGTGCGCGCATCAGCCCGCACTACTGCACGCTGCGCGTTCGCGCGCCGGAGGTGATGCCACCGGGTGTGGCCGACAAGCGCGCCAGACTGATCGCGACCACCGCGTCAAAGTGGATGAACGGATCGACGCTCAGCTACGCTTTTATGAGCGGCCCGACCGCGCAGAAGGACGCCGTACGCAGCGCGTTTGCCGAGTGAAAGGCGCTCGGCGTTGGCCTCAGTTTCGTCGAAGTGGCGAGCGTTGCCAGCGCCCAGATTCGTGTTGCCTTTGATCTGACCGACGGCTCGTGGGCCTACATCGGCACCGACTGCCTGAGCATCGCCGCCAATAAATCCACCATGAACTTCGGCTGGGACCTGACCACCCCCTACGGCCACAGCACCGCACTGCACGAAATCGGTCACGCGCTTGGCTTTCCGCATGAGCATCAGAATCCGTTCGCCGGCATCGTGTGGAATGAAGAGGCGGTGTACGCCTCGCTCGGCGGCCCACCAAACAACTGGTCGCGCGCCAAGACGCTTCAAAACATCCTCAGCAAGATCATCGCCGACACGGTGCAGGGCTCGAAGTGGGATCCGAACTCGGTGATGCATTATCAGTTTGAACCGGGCCTGATCCTGAAGCCGGTGAAATACAAAAAAGGGCTGACGCCGAAGGGCGGCCTCTCTGCGCGCGACAAAACGTGGGTGAAGAGCTTTTATCCGCCGTTGCCCTCCGGTGCTGCGGCAAAAATTGCATTGTTCCAGTCGCAGCCGCTGAAGCTCGATTCGGGCAAGCAGGCGAACTTCGACTTTATCGCCCCGACGGCACGCGAATACACTTTCCGCACCTTCGGGGTCGCTGACACCAAACTGCTGCTAGTGCGCCCGGCCGCAGTCAGGGGCAAGGCTCCCACGCTGCTCGGTCATGACGATGACAGCGGACACGAGCGCAACGCCGAACTGAAAGTAACGCTTAAAAAAGGCGAGCGCGTGCAGATTAAAGTGCGTGTGCGCTATGTCGAAAAAACAGGCGAAGCGGCGCTAATGGTGTGGTGATGGCGCATGCGCGCCCCGCACATTGGCTCGTTGAAACGCGGGAAGTCGCGAGTAGCTTAATGCGGTAATGCCAGCTTGATAAGGGCAAAAGCCGAATTTATGCATAAGTCGGGAATGCAGCTTTTACGCACTTTGCCCCAATCGAATCGGCCGTTCAGCAAAAAGCTGTGGCCTTTTTCGGCAAGCTTGTCAAGTCAACCCAATGGCCACAATATCACGGAAATGCGGCATGGCATTCAGCTGAGCGTACCAGCGGTCCACGTTCGCCATCGGCACGCGATGGTGCTCCAGCCCGGCTTTCGCCAGCGGCATTTCAAACCAGGTGTAGGCAAGGATTGCGACCGGGATGTCGCCTACGGTGAAATCGTCGCCTGTGAGCCATTTGCTCTTGCCGAGTTGCCGGTCGGCAATCTTCCAGTTTTGAGACGCCTTTTGAATGTTGGCGGAGATCATTTTCATGTCCCACTCCTCTTGCGGTGCGCGCACGAGCTGCATGAACGCCGGGCCGATGGGCGGGCCGAGCGTGGTGCATTGCCAGTCCATCCAGCGGTCAGCGGATGCGCGGGTTTGCGGGTTTTCGGGCCAGAACGGCGCTTTCGGATGCTTGTTGCACAGGTAGCGCATGATGGCGTTTGATTCCCACAAAATGAAGCCATCGTCGTCAATCACCGGAATCATTCCATTGGGATTTTTTTCGCGGAAATCGTCAGTCGTGGTGATGCCGAAATGCAGCCCGGCATCGATGCGCTCGTACGGCACGCGCAGCTCTGCGCAGGCCCACATCACCTTTTTGACGTTGGAAGAATTTTTGCGGCCCCAGAGTTTCAGCATGACATTGGCTTTCCTGGTGAATGTTGGACACGCTGGCAATCGGCTGCGGGCCCGCGAATCAGGTTAAATGAGCGATAACAGTAATCGTAATATGTCTTCCGCCATGACCCGCGCAATTGTTCTGATCCTGCCCGTCGTCATCTTGCTGCCCGTAGCCTGGCGGCGGAGCGATCCCGGCGAACGCGACGGCGAAGCGATACAGGGCCTGCGGTGAGAGCGCCGCGCAAGCGCTAGGCCTCGACGTGTGTCGAGAGCACCGGTTAATGCTATCCACTGATGTCTTCACGTCACGACGCCCCCTGTTGGCGTCCGGTGTCATTGCCTGCCTGTGTTGTGCGTTGTCATGGCTAAGTGTTGCTCAGGCGCAAAACCGTTTCAACCAGGGTGATCTGGCACGACTACGACAACTGAATGATCAGGGCAGCGCGACGCTCGACGCCGAACTCGCAGGCGCCATCCAGCGGCTCGACCCGACGGATGCGCCGCAACTCATCACAGAGTTGATCTTCATGTTTGGCGAATTGCGGTATTCGCACGGCGCCAGTCAATCGGCACTGCCTGCGGTTGAAGCCGCGTATGCGCTCTCCAGTGTCACTGGAGACGCCTCAATGGCGGCGTCGCTTGACGGCCTCGCAGGGCAAATGGAATTCGCCAGCAACCGCATGTCCAACCCCGCCCGTGATCGCATCATGCGCGCTTTGAATGCGCAGCGCGCGACAGCGCGCGCGTTGCCGTTGGCGCGGCAACTCAGCGCTTACGCCACGTTGCTACAGGACATCAACGAGTTCGCACACGCGATGCGAATGAGTAACGAAGCGGTCAACCTGGTTGAAAGCGATGCGTCCGCAAAATCCGGCACGATTTCGTCGGTGGCGCTGGGCGTGTATTACACCCAGGCGGAGCTGCTGCGTGTCGTTGGTGACGCCAAGGCAGCGATTGCCGCCGGTGAAAAACTCCTCAGTTTGTCGCTGCAATCAGGCAATCAGGAATTCGCGGGCTACGCTGATCTGGCGCTCGGCCGGGTGTTTGCGCGTGCGGGCCAACTTGATCGCGCAGCGAACTCACTTGAATCAAGCTACGTGCGCGCGAAGGAGTTCTCCGACCCGATGGGGCAGACGGTGGCCGCCCTGGACCGCGCGGATATTGCCATGGCGCGTTCGAACTTTGCTGTAGCGAGCGTTTGGTCAAACAAGCTTGTAGCGATGATCGAACACATTGACGACCCGGTGCTGCGTGCGCGCTTTGCCCTGCAGCAGGCGCGATTGCTCGCCATTGCTGGCGAGCGTGGGCCAGCGCGGCAGTCGCTTGAGGGTGCAAAAGCGGCGCTGAAAAACGACGGGCAGGTATGGCTAAAAGCATTGGTACGAAGCGCTGAAGCGGAGGTGCTTGCGAGTGAGGGGCAGCCGCAGGCGTCGCTGCAGGCGATGCGCGAGGCGGCGCAGTTGAACACCGAGAGCGAGCGTTTGACGCTGCGCGATATTGTCGCTGCGCAGGGCGATTTGTATCGCCTCAACGAGCGCGAATTGCGCGAAAAACAGATGCAGCAGGATTCGCGATTGCGAGAAGCGCAGCTTGATGCTGCGGAGCAGCGGGTGTTGACGCAGCGACTGCTCGTGGCGCTGGTTGCTTTTGCCGCGCTGGTGGCCGCCGCCGCTGCGTTCTGGCAACTTAGCCGCGCACGGCGATTCCGGCGTCGTGCCGAGGTCGACGCCCTCACCGGCATCTGCTCGCGGTCGGCCATCGAGAGCCACGCACGCGCCGCGTTTGCGCGGAGCAATCGTGACCGCAAACCGGTGTCAGTACTGATCGCCGACGTCGACGGATTGAAATCGGTGAACGACAACTGCGGCCATGCAGAGGGCGATATCCTGCTTCGCGAAATGTCTGCACTTATCGCATCAAGTCTGCGTCAGCAGGACGTGTTGGGTCGCTGGGGCGGCGACGAATTTGTGGTGTTGCTGCTCGACGCCGATGGCAAGGTCGCCGCTGAGATCGCTGAGCGCGTGCGTTTGAGCGTCGCCACCGGGTTGGTTGAAAAGTGGTCTGGCTTGAGCGCATGCAGCATCGGTGGCGCCACGCGATTGGCTGATGGTGAAACGTTCGCGATGACGCTGGCGCGGGCCGATGCGGCTCTTTATCAGGCAAAGCAATCGGGCAAAAATCGTGTGAGGTTTGCGCAGGCGTAGAAGTTCACAACTTCCGTCCAGCAGTTCTGACGGTCTTTACGAAACACGCCTTTTTGCACTCAATGGTTGTTCAGTGAGGTCTGGGTCGATGTTTTGCATCACGTCGAATTTACGGTTTTTTGGCGTCACGCTCAATACAAACGGCGATTACAAGAAAAAGATGAACGTTAAGATAATGGCGCCTGCGGCGACGGCGTGGCGCTCGGGAAGGCAGTCGCGCAAGCGCCTCTGACGTGGGTGCAACTGACCGGCGATGCAAAACGGTCTTTCGCTAAGGGGTCGTTGGCAGCCGTCCAGGAACAAAAATCGCGGCGCTTCTGTGGTTGGCGGGGGTGATACAGTCACACGCTGAATTTAGCCCGTAATTTGTAACCATGAACCTTCCCGTTTTGCCATCAACGCTCGCCCGCAAAGACGTCGCCAATCACTTCCATCCCTACACCAACCTGCGCGCCATTGAAAAAGACGCGCCGCTGATCATCGTTGAGGGTGACGGCATCGAGGTGATCGACGACGCGGGCAAGCGCTACATCGAGGGCATGGCGGGGCTGTGGTGTGCGTCGTTAGGCTTCAGTGAGAAGCGCCTGGGCGAAGCGGCAAAGCGGCAAATGGATGTGCTGCCTTACTACCACTCGTTTTCCGGCAAGGCGCACAACGTCGTGGCCGAAGTCAGCGAAAAGCTGATCTCACTGGCCCCGACGCAAGCCTTGCGCGACGGCCGGGTGATCTTCGCAAATTCGGGCTCCGAGGCGAATGACACGGCATTCAAGCTGGTGCACTATTACCACAACGCCATCGGCAAACCGCTGAAGAAAAAGATCATCGCGCGGGTCAAGGGGTATCACGGCGTGACCGTCGCCTCTGCCTCGTTGTCCGGCATTCCGGCGATGCACCAACACTTTGACTTGCCGATTGACGGCGTATTGCGCACCGGCTGTCCGCATCCGTATCAATTTGCAAAAGAGGGCGAGTCGTCGGAGCAATTCGCGACGCGGCTGGCCGACGAGCTTGAAGTTCTGATCCTTAAAGAAGGTGCAGACATGATTGGCGGATTCATCGCTGAGCCGGTGCAGGGCGCGGGCGGCGTAATCATTCCGCCGCCGACCTACTTCGAAAAAATTCAGGCGATCCTCAAAAAATACGAGATACTTTTTATCGCCGATGAGGTCATCACGGGCTTTGGCCGCACGGGTAATTTGTTCGGCTCGCAGACCTACAAGCTGGAGCCCGACATGCTCACAACCGCCAAGATGATCACGTCGGCCTACGTGCCGTTTTCAGCACTTTATGTGAGTGGCAAAATTTATCAGGCCTGCGCCGACGCGAGCGCGAGTGTTGGCGTGTTCGGGCACGGCTACACGTACTCGGGCCATCCGCTCGGCTGCGCGATTGCGCTGGAAACCTTAAAGATTTACCAAGAGCGCGATCTGGTGAACCGCGTTCGCGCGCTCTCGCCTGCGTTTGCCGCTGGGTTGCAGAAATTTGTGGAACATCCGCTGGTGGGCGATGTACGAAGCGTCGGTCTGATCGGCGCAATTGAACTCGCCGACGACCCAAAGCTGCGCAAGCCCTTTGACCCCAAGCGCGGCGTTGGGCCTTATCTCGTACGTCGTGCGCAAGAGCATGGCCTGATCCTGCGGGCGATGAGCGGCGACGTCATCGCGTTCAGCCCGCCGCTGATCATTACCGAGCCGGAGATTGCGGAGATGATGCGGCGGTTTGCGTTGGCGTTAAGCGATACGCAGGCGTGGTTGCGCGCCTGAGAGCGCGTCGTATGGAGCAAGCAAAATGGAACTGAAACTTACATTAACACCCACCGCACAAAAACTCATTCACAGTACCGAGTTCACCTTCTCTACCAACGCCGATCAAGGCATGACGATGCCGCAGGTGGGCGATTTGATGCGCGTCACGCTGGACGAGCCTCCAGTGTTTTTTAAAGTGATTCAGCGCGGTTACGACTTTACGACTTCGCCGATTACGGTCACTCTGGTGCTGGGTGCGCCAGATTAGCTGCTCAAACTGGACAGCGTTTTGAAATTGGCTGCATGTTCGGACGGTTAGCCATGTGCGCCTTTAAAATTTGGAACTCAACGCGCCACTGACACCACTGTCTGCGTCGCCATCACTCACTCTCATGATTTTCAAGAATTAACTCGGATCATGAAAGTCATTTAAAGCTAAAGCACTTTCATGTCTTCTTTCGCCCGACGCGCGCTGCCGTACGCCATCGCCTTTGGCATGTTTTCTGCGATCAGCGCGGTCGCGCAAACGCCACCTTCGCCGCCGCCCGTGGCCGCTGATGCGCCCACAGAAGCTCCTGCGTCAGCACCCGCGCCTCAGCCGGGAAAGCGAGCCCAGCGTGTCGAAGCGGTCGAGATTACGGGAAAAAACAGCGCCACAGAAGAGCGCCGCAATTCCAGCGCCGCGAAAATAATCATCACGCGTGAGGATCTGGAGCAATACGGCGACAGCAATCTTGGCGAGGCGATGCGTCGTTTGCCGGGTGTGACGACAGGCGGGCGTCCGGGGCGTCCCGGTGCGCCAACTATGCGCGGTATGGGCGGTGGCTTCACGCAGATTCTGCTCGACGGGCAGCGCATTCCGCCGGGCTTTTCAGTCGAGCAAATCACGCCCGATCAGGTTGAACGCATCGAGATTCTTCGTGCCCCGACGGCAGAAACCGGTGCGCGAGCGATCGCCGGAACAATCAACATCATCCTGCGCGAACCGCTGCGGCAAACCAACAACGACATCAAACTGGGTGTTCAGGAAGAGCGCCAAAAGTATTCGCCGAACGCCTCATGGACGCACAATGGCACGATGGGGGAAACCGGCACCTTCAACGTCTCGGCGTCGACAACTTTGACGCATCAGCTCACCGACGATGCGTCGCACACGATTTATGAAGATTTGCTCACCAATGCCAAGACGCTGGAGCAATACAGTTTTGGCACGAGCAATAGCGAACGTGAAAACATCTTTTTGAACGGTCGCTTGCAGTGGCGGTTGGGCAATGCCGAGCAGTTCGGGGTGCAAACTTTTCTGGCTCACAACACCTCAGAAAATCATTCAAGCGGCACGCTGGACCAACCCTTTGGCTTGACGCCATCGCCTTATGCGACGCGCGCTGGCTCGTTCGTCGGTCGCTTTGACGTCGGACGTATCAATCTCAATCTGAACAAGCGGTTTGATGCCGACACACGCTACGAAATTCGTGGGGGTGTCGGCAAGTTCTGGTCGAACACGGATTCGGTATCAGAGCAATTTGCGAGCAACGGCGGGCGCAGACTGCTGCAAACGAGCCGTGGCGATGTGCGTGATTTGTCCTGGAGCATGAACGGCAAGGTCGTTCGTAGTTTCGCCAGCGGCGCGCATTCGGTCACTGCGGGCTGGGACATTGAAAATCTTGCGCGCAATGAAACTTCCGTCACCCTTCTCAACGGAGTGCAACAGCTTGCCGATCTCGGATCAGAATTCGCAGTCACCACGCGCCGATTCGCCGCCTACGTGCAAGACGAATGGGACATCAACCCGCAGTGGGGCGCCAACGCGGGCCTGCGCTATGAAACGATCAGAACATCGAGCAGTAACGCACAGGACACCTTCAGGAATACTAGCAAAGTGTTGACGCCATTGGCGCATCTTGTGTGGCGTTTTGCCCCGCCTTCGCGTGATCAACTGCGTCTTAGTTTGACCCAAAGCTACCGCGCACCGAACGTGGGGCAGTTAAGCTCGCGACCTACATTAAACACGCTCTATCCCGTACCCGGTGCGAACACGGAGATCTCTCCAGACCGTGCGGGTAACCCGAGCCTCAAACCCGAGCGTGCCAATGGCATTGATCTCGCATTCGAGCGCTACCTCAAATCCGGCGGCGTGGTGTCGGCGAATCTGTTTGTGCGTGACATCAAGGATTTGATACGCAACGTGACTGCGCTTGAGGACGTTTCCTGGGCACCCGCTGATCGCTACGTCAGTCGTCCGCAAAATATTGGTAGAGCGATCACCAAAGGCATCGAATTCGAAGCGAAATTCCAGTTGAAGGAACTCATTGACGACGCAATTCCGCTCAATCTGCGCTTTAACCTCAGCGTTTACGATTCGAAGGTGGCCGCGATCATCGGGCCGTACAACCATATTGACCAGCAACCGCGCGCTTCGGGCAATCTGGGCGCGGACTACAAGTTCCGCAATATCCCAGTATCTGTGGGCGGCAATCTCGCCTGGACACCGGCCTACACGACGCAACAGAGCGATACGCAGTTGCAAAAAATCTCCACCAAGCGTGTGTATGACGCCTACGCGCTGTGGACTCTGAACTCGCTGGTCAAGTTGCGTCTCTCGCTCTCCAACATCTCGCCCATAGACGGTCTGACCACAGGGGTTACGCTCGCAGACGGGCAACGTCAGACTATTCTCAGCACTGCACGGACAGATATGTCGGTGGCGCTGCGGCTGGAGATGCGTTTGTAAGGGCGATCGGGGGCGTGCCAAATCGGTGCAAGCTGTACATTCGGCGAGACCGGGGTCACGCCTACAATGGAGCGTATGCCTGACACCAAGAAAACCCTGCTACTCACCGGCGCATCGCGCGGGATTGGCCATGCAACGGTCAAGCATTTTCATTCCGCTGAATGGCGAGTGATCACCGTTTCCCGGCAGCCATTCGACAAGATTTGTCCGTGGCCGCAAGGCGAAAAAGATCACGTCCAGATGGATCTCAACGATCTGAATCAGTTTCCAGCAGCCATTGCGCGAATTAAAGCCAAGCTGGCCGAGCCTGAGACGGGGGGCAAGCTATCCGCGCTTATCAACAACGCCGGTATTTCGCCCAAAATGCCCGACGGTAGTCGCATGGGTGTACTTGACGCCGATATCAGCGTCTGGCAAAACGTGATGAACGTGAACCTGTTCGCAACGGCGCTTTTGGCGCGTGGCTTGTTTGATGAGTTAAAAGCGGCACAGGGCAGCGTGGTGAACGTGACCTCGATTGCCGGCGGCAAGGTGCATCCGTTTGCAGGGGTGGCTTATGCGGCTTCGAAGGCTGCGCTCGCATCCCTGACGCGCGAAATGGCGAATGACTTCGGACGTCATGGCGTGCGTTGTAACGCCATTGCTCCGGGTGAAATTGACACGTCCATTTTGTCGGCCGGGACGGACGAGATTGTGCAGCGCGAGATTCCGCTGCGGCGGTTGGGTAAACCGTCTGAGGTTGCGACACTGATTTATTTTTTGTGTACGTCGCAGAGCTCCTATATCAACGGCGCGGAGATCCACGTCAACGGCGGCCAGCACGTTTGATGCGCTGCTGCGCGGGCGGGATGCTTCGTTGCACACGACCTCGCGTACGTGTGTACGCGTCGGTCGTG
>JAYUWL010000169.1:0-13112 GCA_043753585.1 Burkholderiales bacterium | reverse complement strand
CAGCCCTGAACTGCCTCGCGGGCCTGCTGCCGCTGACACATGGGTCCATCTGGCAGGACGACAGTCGCATCGACATGATCCGACCCGAGAAGCGGGGGTTCGGCATGGTGTTCCAGAACTACGCCCTGTTCCCTCATCTCACCGTAGCCGACAACATTGTTTTTGGGCTTCAGGTTCGCAAGGCGTCAAAGCAGGAGCAATCAGCGCGACTGGCTCGAGTGCTCGCACTGCTGGGCCTTGAAAAGCTGCATGACCGCAAGCCTTCGCAGCTCTCCGGTGGTCAGCAACAGCGAGTCGCGCTGGCTCGCGCCCTGGTGGCCGAAGCAAAAATTTGCCTGATGGATGAACCGCTGTCGAATCTGGATGCGCAGTTGCGTCAGGAGATGCGGCAGGAGTTGCGTGCGCTGCAACAGAAGCTCGGTTTGACGGTTATCTACGTAACGCATGATCAGGCCGAAGCAATGAGCATGGCTGATCAGGTGGTGCTGCTCAATCGTGGCCGCATTGAACAAGTCGGCTCACCGCGCGAAATCTACGCTCGACCAGCGACTGTTTTCGCGGCGCGATTCATCGGTACGCCACCGATGAGCGTCATGGCTTTGGAGGACGACGCAATCAAAGGCACCCGCTCAGTGTTGCAGGGCAAGCCCTCCGGAGCGACACACGCGGCAATCCGACCCGAACACGTGACGCTGGGCGGTGACATTCACGCCACAATAAACGCCAGCGAGTATCTCGGCGCAGATTCACTGATACGCTGTCAAATTGGGAGCGAACAGGTTGCCGTGCGCATTGCGGGTCAGCGGACTTTCGACGCTGGGCAGGCCGTCCAGCTAGCGTGGTCGTCCGATGCACTTCACTATTTTGACAACGACGGTCAGCGCGTCGAATAGCAACGCTGTACTTAAATCAACGGAGGATGACATCATGAAATTCAACTTTACGGTCATTAGCGCCGCGCTTGTGTTGGCAGTCACGGCCAACGCAAGCGCCCAGGTCACGGAAGTGCCGTTTTACTTCCCGGTCGCGGTCGGCGGCCCGATCACCAAATACATCGATCAGTTCGCCACGGATTTCAACAAAGAAAATCCGATGATCAAGGTATCGCCGATTTACGCGGGTAGCTATCAGGACACCATCGTAAAGGCATTGACCGCGAACAAGGCGGGTACGCCTCCGGTTGCGTCCGTGTTGCTGTCAACAGACACCTTCACGCTGATCGATGAGGACGCCATCGTGCCTATCGACAATTTCGTGAAAACGCCGGACGACAAGGCGTGGCTTGCCGGGTTCTACAAGGCATTTCTGCTCAACGGTCAGGTAGGTGGCAAGACGTGGGGCGTTCCATTTCAGCGCTCCACCGTCGTGCTTTATTGGAACAAGGAACTGTTCAGGGAAGCAGGGCTTGACGCTAACAAGCCACCACAAACGTGGGCCGAGATGAATTCGATGTCACAGAAGCTCACCAAAAAAGACGCCAGCGGCAAAATCACACAATACGGCGTGCAAATCCCGTCGAGCGGCTTTCCCTACTGGTTGTTTCAGGGGCTCACCACACAGAACGACGTGATCCTGGCGAACGATGCCGGGACGCAGACAAAGTTCGATGATCCAAAAGTGATTGAAGCGTTGCAATACTGGATCGATTTGTCGAGAAAACACGGTGTTCATCCGACCGGCATCGTGGAATGGGGCACAACGCCCAAAGATTTCATGGAAAAGAAAGCCGCCATGATCTGGACGACAACGGGCAACCTCACCAATATTCGCTCCAATGCCAAATTTGATTTCGGGGTTGCCATGCTGCCTGCGGGAAAGAAACGCGGATCACCCACTGGCGGCGGCAATTTCTATATTTTCAAGAAGGCGACCCCAGCGCAACAAGAAGCGGCGTTCAAGTTTGCCAAATGGTTGACCCAGCCTGAGCGCGCTGCGCAGTGGGGCATTGAGACGGGCTATGTCGCGGTTTCACCGGCCGCATGGGAAACCGCTGCGCTCAAGAAATATGCCGCGGAATTTCCGCCCGCTGCCGTTGCACGCGATCAGTTGCAATATGCTGTCGCCGAGCTTTCTACACACGACAACCAACGTGTCACCAAGGCATTTAACGATGGTTTGCAGGCCGCATTGACAGGTAGCAAAACGGCCGATTCGGCGATGAAGGATGCGCAACGCGAAGCAGAACGGTTGCTGAAGTTGTACAAATAGCGGCCTGTACTCAAATCGTTCAATGACGCCAGGCGCGTGAACCGACGACATCAAGCCCAAGCCTGGCTGATGTTGCTGCCCGCGCTCGTCTTGCTGGTGGCGTTCACGCATTACCCCGCTTTAGCGACAATCATCGACAGTTTCATGTCGACGCCCAAGCCGAACCGCCCGAGTGTTTTTGTCGGGCTCGACAACTATGCGTCGATGATCGAGGATCCAATCTTCTGGCAGGCATTACGCAACAATCTGTGGTTTGCGTTGGCTACGATTCCGCTCTCCGTGGGACTGGCGCTGGTTATGGCGCTGTGGGTTAACGGCCGCATGGCAGGGCGCGGTTTTTTGCGGATGGCGTATTTCACTCCGACCGTGTTACCGATGATTGCGGTCGCCAACATCTGGCTCTTTTTCTACACACCGACGTACGGTTTGCTGGAACAAATCGGTGGCGTATTTGGCCTGCCGTCGCAGAACTGGTTGGGCGACAAATCAACGGCGCTCGCCAGCATCACAGTCGTTGCCGTGTGGAAGGAAGCGGGCTTTTTCATGATCTTCTACCTCGCCGCGCTCCAGGGCATCAGCCCAAGTCTGCGCGAGGCAGCAGCCATTGAAGGCGCGGGTCGCTGGTTCTTCTTTCGACGCGTTCTATGGCCTCTCTTGATGCCGACGACGATCTTTGTACTGGTGAACGCTGTGATCAACGCGTTTCGCATGGTGGATCATGTGGTTGTCATGACGCGTGGAGGGCCGGACAATGCGACGAGTTTGCTCCTGTATCACCTCTACGAAGTGGGCTTCAGGTATTGGGATCAGGGCTATGCGGCCGCGATAACGGTGGTGTTGCTCGGGGCGCTCGCTACCGTGGCGCTGGTGCAGTTCTTCGTGCTCGACAAGAAAGCACACTATTGACATGTCTGCTTCCGCATTTCAGCAAAAGTCGTCCGTCGTCGACACGATCGCAGCTTGGCTGCTGGCAATCCTCTGGGTGTTACCGCTTTTATACGCTGTGTGGACTGCATTCCATCCGGCTGAGTTTTCCGCGAAATTTGCACTGTCTGCGCCGTTGACGCTTGAGAATTTTGAGCGCGCGTGGACTGCCGCGCCATTCGCCCGATATTTTTTCAATACGACCCTGCTGGTTGCCATGATTCTGGCGGCGCAACTGGTGTTGTGCACGTTAGCGGCATATGCCTTCGTTCGCTATGAATTTCGCGGCAAAAACATCCTGTTCGCGTTGGTGCTCGTACAACTCATGATCATGCCGGACATCCTGCTGGTCGAGAACTACAAGTCAATGAGCAAGCTTGGGCTGATCGATACGCTGTTGGGGATCGGTTTGCCGTACTTCGCCTCGGCCTTCGCGATCTTCCTGCTGCGACAAACCTTCAAGGGCATTCCGAAAGAACTCGTTGAGGCGGCAACGATGGAAGGTGCGAGTTCGCTACAAATTCTGTGGCGTGTTTATGTGCCGCTGGCGAAGCCAGTCTACGTCGCGTTTTCGCTCGTTTCTGTCAGCTATCACTGGAACAACTTTTTGTGGCCACTGGTGGTAACGAACTCGGTAAACTCGCGCCCGCTCACCGTTGGCCTTCAAGTATTTGCGTCTACGGATCAGGGTATTGACTGGTCGATCATTACCGCGGCAACACTGCTCACCGCCGCGCCGCTACTCGCCGCGTTCGTGCTGTTCCAGCGACAATTCGTTCAGTCTTTCATGCGCGCCGGGATCAAATGAAAATCATCACCTGGAACGTCCAGTGGTTCTGCGGTCTTGACGGTGTGATCGACATTGCCCGTGTCCTCGAAACCGCTCGTGACATGGCCGATTTCGACGTTATCTGCATGCAGGAAGTCGCGGTGAACTACCCGCGTCTCGACGGCAACGCTTCGCACAATCAACCAGAAATTCTCAAATCGCTACTACCGGGCTTTGACGTTTTCTTCGGTGCAGCCGTCGATGAGCTTTCGCCGGACGGCAAGGCACGTCAGCGATTCGGCAATCTGATCGCAACCCGATTGCCGGCCGCGCAGGTTCGCCACCATGCGCTGCCCTACCCGGCGGATGCCACACCAGGCGGTGTGCGCAGCATGCCGCGCATGTGTGCCTGCGTAACGGTGATGACGCCATTCGGCCCTGTCCGCTTGATGACGACCCATCTTGAGTTTTACTCGCCACCTATGAGAATGGCGCAGGCACAGGCACTGCTGAGCTTGCATCGTGAGGGCACTGCGCTTGCCGCAACACCGCCGCTGATCGACGACACCGGATCGCCGTTTCAGAGCAAGCCGCACACGCCTCATTGCATCCTGACCGGTGACTTCAATTTTGAGTGCGATAGCCCTGAATATGCGCTCCTCAATGCTTCTCCCCGGAGCGCAGATGGGCTTCGTGACGCGTGGGCGCTTGCCCGCCCGGATACGCCGCACGCTCCAACTTTTCGCCTGCACGACCGACGCTATGGCCCGCTTCCGATCACTTGCGATTTCATTTTCGTGAGCAACACGCTGGCGGCACATGTCAAGCGTATGGACATCAATCTCGATACTCGTGTTTCAGACCACCAGCCGGTGCTGCTTGAGCTTGGCTAGCAGTTCTTTACGCCATGGGATCGTCGTCACGATTGTTGCGGGTGTCACGTTATTTGCATCGCAGACATTCGCGTGGACGGTCAAGTCACGCGAATTGGTCGATATCGAAATTGCCTCTAACGGCTCGGTGATGGTTCTTGTCAGCGCGCCGGGAGCCGCTGCACCCGGGTTGTACGAATGGAAATCCGGCGCAGCTGATCCCGTAAAGCTTTGCGCAATCGATTCACCGGCGAGCTTCTCGTTCGACCGCCGTACTGTGATTGAACGCGTCCGCGGCGAACACGATTCGTTGCGTTTGTATGACTCGGCCCGGTGTACACAGCGTGGCCAGATTGAGACCGGGGGTCGCGTGCAGGACGCGGACGCGAGCGCAGGTTTCGTCGCAGTCGCAGTGCTTTACGGCAACGAGGAACGCGCACTTGAACTCTTCACACGGCGCGGAAAGCGCATTGCAACGGCAGATATCGGTCGCAACGTAGAGCTCGGTTTTGCTCCGGATGGTAAAACGCTCGTCAACTTTGATCTCGGTGACACCACCCATGCGACCTGGCAGCTTCCATCACTACGCAGCGTTAAAACGGCGCTCTGGATAAATAGCGACGAGATAGCCTTCATTCCGGGTGTGCCGTTTGTAAAACGCTACGCCGACGGCGCGCTGTCGATCATGCACTGGGTCTCCGGCAAGCCAAAGTATGTCGCACCGGTCGCGCGAACTGTGCGGGTGCGCCAGCTTTCTCGGAATGGCCGTTATGGCGTGACGCACGAACGAGTGGCGGACGGTGATCTGGTCGAGTGGTTTGATTTTGCAACTGGTTTCCGCTCGAAGCTCGGCGTCGGTAGTATCGACCATGCCGCAATCAGCGCCAGCGGCACTAAAGTTGCCTGGTCTCAACGCAGTGGCATGCCTGGCGATGAAGTTAGCGTTTGGCGGGCGACGATCACTGCGCCGGGTATTGTCCAGCCAGAACCATAGCGACAGCCCTAGGCAGGCTGCGGGATCGCGCTTACACTTCTCACATCGCCGTAACGCGTGGCGCTAATACGCCTCAGGTTTCGTCTTGACCATGAGTACACAGAACACATTGCTCACGCGACGCAAACGTGTGGGCACACTCAACGAAGGGGAGAACAAAACATGGATTTAGCAAAAATTATCGAGCGGGCGAAGGGGATCATCCTGTCGCCGAAGTCGGAATGGCAAAAGATCGCGGCGGAGCCAGCGGACGTCACGTCGCTGTTCACTGGCTATGCGATGATTCTGGCCGCGATTCCGGCCATCTGCGGGCTATTGGGCTCGACGCTCATTGGCGTGTCATTGCCGATCGTCGGCACCTTCCGAACGCCGATCGGATCAGCGCTGGCGCACATGGTGTTGGGCTATGTCTTTGGACTCGCCGTCATTTATGCGGTGTCGCTGGTAGTCAATGCGTTGGCACCCACCTTTAGCGGTCAAAAAGACCCAGTTGCTGCGCTTAAATTGATCGTTTACGCGTCGACGCCGGTTTGGCTTGCGGGCGTGTTTGCGCTGGTACCACTGCTGGGCGTGCTTGGCATCATCGCCGGCCTCTACGGGTTGTACCTGCTCTATCTGGGATTGGCCCCTTTGATGAAAAACCCGGAGGACAAATCGATTGGGTATACCGCGCTGATCGTAGTCTGCTACATCGTGCTGGCGATGATTGTCGGCATCGTTCTTGGCGCGGTGGCCGGAACTGGCGCGATGATGCGTGGGCGCTTCTAGCTGCTCGGGTTCAGCAGCAAACGAAAGAGGTCGCGTCTGCGGCCTTTTTTTATTCATGCTTTTCCGTGTGCGCCGCTTGCTCCGCATCCACCGCCTGTTCCGGTGCAAGGTCGTAGCCCTCCTGCGGCATGTGCATCGCAGGCCCGTACATTCGCTCGCGCCGCGAAACCGCCTTGCCTTGATATAGGTGGTGTTCAAGCTCGTTTAGTGCGCGCTTGTACACGTCACGCTTGAACTCAATAACACCGTCGAGGTCGACCCAATAGTCATTCCAGCGCCAGGCGTCGAATTCCGGTCGGGTGTCGGCGCGCAAATTCAGCTCGCTGTCGCGCCCTACCAGACGCAACAGATACCAAATCTGCTTTTGCCCACGATAGTTACCACGCCATTCACGTTTTATCCACGTGGAAGGTACTTCGTAGCGCAACCAGTCCCGAGTTCTCCCGAGAATCCTTACATGATCCGGCCGTAAGCCAACCTCTTCGTGGAGTTCACGGAACATGGCATCTTCAGGGCTTTCGCCCAGATTAATTCCGCCTTGCGGAAACTGCCATGAATGTTCACGTATCCGTTTACCCCAAAAAACCTGGTTTCTGTGATTGGCAATCACAATGGCGACGTTCGGCCGGAAGCCGTCTTTGTCCAACATACGCCATCCAACAATCTATTTAACCTAATTGTCACATACGTTTGGTGAAGTTCATAGCGGCGAGCCGTGGCCAGAACGCTTTAACGCGGCAATTTAAGCTATTAACTTTCTCTTGAAAGCACCGCTGAGTGTGGGAAAAACAACGCTTTATGAAAAAGTCGATAATCACCGAATTCTAGGCTTAGCCCATGTTCAATGGCGTTTTAATTAAAAAGCTGAAGGCTGATTCGTATTGAAATTCGCCCTAGCGTCCCGCCTTTCGACCTTCTAATTTGACGGACCAGTGGCGCTCGGTGCCTTTCGCTCCTGGCGTCTGGCTAACATCGCAACATGACGCAAAACATCGCCGCCACAAAGGCTCCAGCCCATTATCGCCCGCAACTCAGCAACGCCGCTCGCCCCTCCACGTTTGCAGTCGCGACCAGAGACGAACACGGCGCAGAAGGCACCGCCTTTGTCGCCGGTGAACATCCGCTATCCGTCTACGTCGACAAGCGTGAAATCCTCACCCTGATGACGCTTGGCGCGGCACCGGAAGCGCTGGTGCTCGGCTATCTGCGCAACCAGCGGCTGGTGGATTCAATAGAAGACATCGTCGCCGTGCAGGTGGATTGGGAAGTGAATGCCGCGTCGGTTTACACGAAGCACGGCCTCATCGACCTCGACGAAAAAATGGCACATCGAACAAAGACCACGGGCTGCGGCAGTGGCACGGTCTTTGGCGATCTGATGGCCGACATCGACGACGTCAATCTGCGGCTCGACGTGCGCTTGAAACAAAGCACGCTTTATGCCCTTTCCGAGCAGATCCGCAGGCATGAAACCATCTACAAGCAGGCGGGTGCGGTGCACGGTTGCGCGCTGGCATCGAACGGTGAGAACGGTAGCGAACTGCTTTATTTCGTGGAAGACGTAGGTCGTCATAACGCGGTGGACGCCATCGCAGGCATGATGTGGCTTGACGGCGTCGACGGTGGCGACAAAATTTTCTACACTACCGGACGGCTCACTAGTGAAATGGTGATCAAGGCTGCACAAATGGGCGTGCCGTTTCTGGTGTCGCGGTCGGGACTCACACAGATGGGCTATGAGATCGCCAGGCAGGTCGGCATGACGATGATTGGCCGCGCCGTGAACAAGCATTTTTTGCTGTTCAACGATCCGGGTCGGTTTGTATTTGACGCATCGACCGCGTGAGCAGGCAAATGAACCACATTACCGGCCTCGTGCTCGCAGGCGGCATGGGTCGACGCATGGATTCGCGCGATAAAGGCCTCGTTGCCTTTCGCGGCCAACCGATGGTTGCTCATGTGATCGAGCGGCTCGCGCCGCAAGTCGAGACGCTTATCATCAACGCGAACCGGAATCTCGACCAATACGGCACCTTTGGATATCGGGTAGTGAGCGACGAGATCAGCGGTTACGCGGGGCCGCTCGCGGGGCTGCACGCGGGCTTGATCGCCTGCAAAACGCCGTGGATCGTTACGGCTCCCTGCGACTCGCCGTTTCTTCCGGCTGATCTGGTGTCGCGCCTGCATGCAGCGCTTGAGGAGAATATCGCTGAGCTGGCCGTTGCCAAAACTGACAATCAGGCGCATCCCGTGTTCACGCTTTGCAGTACGACACTGTTGCCCAGTCTCACCACTTTCCTCGAGTCCGGTGGCCGAAAAATCGATGCATGGTATTCCGCGCATCTCGTGGTTGAGGTTCAGTTCGAAGATGAAACCGCGTTCGCCAACATCAACACGATTGATGAGTTGCAGCATTTGCAATAACGCACGCCGTTTACCCGCGATCTGCGCTATGAATTAATCGTGGCTACCAAAAAACTCACGTACATCTTGCGTCCGTCGCTACCGCGTCGGGCCGTGGTGTGGTTTCCGCAGTTTGCCAATCAGCAGGTGATTGACCAGTTCCGTGGCAGCCGTGATCCATTGGGTAATTTCATCGCACCGCACATCACGCTCGTGTTCCCGTTTCACTCGCGACTCACCCTGGATCAGCTTGCCGCCCATGTGCAAAAAGTGGTGCGCAAGTGGCCGCCGTTTCCGATTGTGATGAATGGTGCGTGGTCAGCACAGAATGAATTCGTCGGGCTCGCTACGCAGGTGGGTCGCGATGCGCTCACCGAAATGCATGATCGGCTCTATCTGGGTCCGCTCAATGAATTTTTGCGCCCCGAATTTGAGTACGAACCGCACATGACGCTTGCCCGCGCCACACAGGTAAACCAGTTCGATGCGTTCAGCAGCGCAGCAACGCTGATCACTCGGGACAGCTTCCGAGATGTGCTGAGGAAACTCACCATCGTGCAGGTTGAATCAGACAGTATTGCCGTCGTTGAGCGCGAGATCTACCTTCAGCACTGAGCGCTAAACTGCGGCATTACAAGGAGAATTTGATGCGACTGTCACCACCTCAACGGCGCGCGCTGAAAGCACTTTCCGCGCTAACCGCAGCAGTCACGGCCCTCGCCTGCGGAACGTCTCGGGCCGAGGACGCATCGCCCGATTTCAAATTGACTGCAACAGGATTCAAATTCAGCGAAAGCGGCTCTGGTGTCGACGTCAACCTGCGTCACAGTTCCAACTTTGGTAACGCCTGGATCGGTTACTTTCGCGCACCGAAGCTCGACGCTAATCAATGGCGCGGCGGTTGGGATCGCAGTTTTGGCGAGGCGATTCGCGTCCAGCCGTCGGTGCAAATTGCCTCAGGCGGATTCGTCGGCGGCAGTATCAATCTGGAAACGGGAGAGCGCTGGTTTGCCGGCGTCGGATTCGGTCGCACGAATCTGCGCCCATACTTCAATCTCAATTTCGATCCGAACGACTCATGGTCATGGGCAGCGGGTTATCGTGGCGAAAACGGGCAAAGCTATGCTGCGACCTACATCCGCGACAACCGCGAGAATCCAGACCAGCAACACTTCCATCTAACCTCACGCACACCGCTTCAGGGAAAAGAGCGTCTCACGCTTGATCTCCTCTACAAGCGCGGTCTCGTTGATGGTCAGCGCATCGCCAAAGCGGGCGGCACAGTGACCTACGACTGGCCCAGGTTTTTTGTACGGGTCGCGTACGATCCGTACACCAATTTCACTGCGGACAATGTGTGGCGATTAAGCGTAGGCACGCGTTTCTAGGTTTGGTTCGGGATTCGCTCCTATCCTGAAGCGATTACAGCGTCCGTGCCTGAATCTGACTTACTCGAAGCGACAGCCTTTCGAGAAAACCACGACACATAAAGTGCGGGTAGCACCACCAAAGTCAACAACGTCGCAGTAAACAACCCGCCAATTACGACAATCGCCAAAGGCCGCTGCGTCTCTGCGCCAATATCATGCGACAACGCCATAGGTAGCAAGCCAAGCGCCGCCAGAAGCGCGGTCATCAATACCGTACGCAACCGCGCAATCGAGCCTTCCCGCACTGAGTCGACCACCGACTTTCCGGTCGCTTCGAGTTGCTGAAATACCGACACCATCACCACGCCATTGAGCACCGCCTGCCCCGACAATGCGATGAAACCAATCGCAGCCGACACCGATAGTGGAATCGAAAAAATCCACAATGCAACAAAGCCACCCACCAGCGCGAGCGGCACGTTGATCAGGATAAGGAGCGCGCGTTTGAACGAACCAAAAGCATCAAACAACAACACAAAAATCAGCAGGAGCGATATCGGGACCACCAGTGCCAGACGCTTCATCGCGCGTTCCTGATTTTCAAATTCGCCGGACCACGCCAGCGTTTGGCCGGGGCCGAGCTTCACGTTTTTTTCGACGATAGCCTGCATATCGGCCACAACCGAGCCCATGTCACGGTTTTTGATAAAGATACCAATGGCCATCATGCGGCGTCCGCTTTCGCGCGCAATATCCATCGCACCGGCGGACTCGCGAACGGTCGCGACCGCACCCAGCGCAACGTATCCGCCATCCGGGGTTGCAATCGGAATGGCGGCGAGCGAATTGATCGAACGTCGGTCATCGGGTAGGCGCACTGCGACAGAAAACTTGCGCTCTCCTTCCCAGAGTTGCGTCGCCACTTTACCCGCCAGCGCAGACTCAATCACGTCCTGTACATCGCCCACATTGAGTCCAGCGCGCGCAGCACGAGCGCGATCAATATCGATCAGCAAATGCGGCACGTCGCCTGCCCGGTCAATCTCGGCGCGGAACACGCCGCGCACCTGTTTGATCTCGCGTTCAATGGCTTCCGTGGTCTTCTTGATCTCTGTCAGATCATCGCCCGACACCTTGATCACGATCTGGCCGTCGATTTGCGAAATGGATTCGAGTACGTTGTCACGAATCGGCTGTGAAAAGGTTGGCTCCATGCTCGGAATCGCCGAAACGGCTTTATCCATCTCATCCAGCAGACGCTCCTTGGTGTAGCCCTTGCGCCACGTCTCGATCGGTTTCAAGCCGACGAACGCCTCGAACATACTGATCGTCTTGGGATCTGTACCATCTTCCGGTTGCCCGGCCTTGGACACCACCGTTTCAACCTCAGGCACCGTGCGCAAGGCCATTCGCACCTTGCGCGCCACACGATCCGCTTCCTGCGTTGAGATGCTCGCGGGTAATCGCAGATTCACCCAGATCGTGCCCTCGTTGAGTTCTGGCAAAAATTCCGACCCGAGTCGACTTGCGGTCACCACAGAGAGCGCGAATGTCACCAAGCCCAGAACCATCACCTTGCGCCGGTTACTGATCGCCCATTCAAGCACCGGTGCGTAAATCTTTTTGCTGGTGGCGACTACCAGATTGTCATGATGCGGCACTTTTTTGCGCAGCATCCAGAACGCCAGCAACGGCACCAGTGTCAACGAAAAAATCAGCGATCCGATCAGCGCGGTAGTCACCGACAGCGCCATCGGCTGGAAGATGCGTCCCTCATGCCGTTGCAGCGCGAAGATTGGAATATGTGCTGCGATGATGATCAGCATCGAGAACAGTGTGGGCCGCCCCACTTCGTTCGCCGCATCCGCAATCACGTTGCGCCGCTGATCGGTGGTCATGCCTTCCGGCTGCTGCGACAGTCGCTGCAAAATATTTTCAATCACGATCACCGCGCCATCAACAATGATGCCGAAATCCATCGCGCCGAGCGACAGCAAATTTGCCGGAACCCCCATTATCTTGAGGCCCAGAAAGGTGGCCAGTAGCGCAAGCGGAATGACCACCACCACGGCCAGACTGGCGCGCAGGTTCGACAAGAAAATGTAGAGCACGATCGAGACGAGCAGCGCCCCTTCGACCAGGTTGCGAAACACTGTGGACAGTGTCTTGCCCATAAGCCAGGTGCGGTCGTAGTACGGCTCGATCTTCATGCCCGGCGGCAGGCCTTTGGCGTTAAGCTTTTCGATGGTCGCCTTGACCCCCTTGAGTACTTCGCTCGGGTTCTCGCCCTTGCGCATCACAACGATGCCGGTAACAACATCATCGTCTTCATCCTGCCCGACCACGCCCAGTCGTGGCACAGCGCCAATTTTCACCTGCGCAACATCACGAATTAAAATCGGCGTGCCACCTCGCGAGGACAGGACGATCTGTCCAATGTCGTCCACTGAGCGCAATAGCCCGATGCCGCGAATCGCATATTGCTGCGCGCCCTGCGCGATATAGCTTCCGCCCGCGTTTGAGTTGCCGCGCCCCAGCGCGTCCAGCAGGTTCTGAAACGTCAGTTTGTAGGCGCGTAGTTTGTCGAGGTCAGGCTGCACCTCGTACTGTTTGATCGCGCCTCCCATTGCCACCACGTCGGCGATACCCGCGACCTGCCGCAAGCTGCGCTCTACGACCCAATCTTCAACCGACCGGATTTCCGTGGTGGAATAACCATCGCCACGCAGCCGATATCGCATCACCTCGCCAACCGGGGTCGAGTTCGGCGCGATATTGGCATCAACTCCCGCCGGCAAATCGAT
>JAYUWL010000168.1:0-4360 GCA_043753585.1 Burkholderiales bacterium | reverse complement strand
CCTGTCATTCCCAGCATCCAGCGCAACGCAAGAATGCCGTCCGTCATTGCCCTGACACTCAAGTTCGCGTCCGCATCGAGATCGCAGGTCGTTGGTTGTCGCCCCGTAATGGCAACATTCGAAAGGTTGGCCGTGACTCCAGATAACGCTAACGCCGGGCTAAAAATGGTGTTCAGCAATCTCGGATAAACGCGTCCCGCAAAGCCGTACGGAACCAAGCAGCTAAACAGCCCGGCGGCATCACTCATTCCACAAGTTACGCCAGTACCTGCGCAGAAGCTCACGCCAGCCAGGGCACCGCTTGGCCCGTTGAAAGTTCCCGATACTGTAAGTGGCCCTACCGCCGCCTGCCCCGAATTCGCGCTCGCTTGCAGCGACGACACATCAACTGCTTCGTAGTCGCCGCCGACGATGATATCGAGCTCATGCAGAACATCGTTGTCCCAACGATCATCGGGCGCTCCAGAGATGTACCAGCGACTGCCATTGTCCGCCAGCATCATTCCGTACTTTTTAAGCGCCCGAATGATGGTCAGCGCGTGCGGCGAGAACGGCGGCGTCTTCGTCTCCGGGTAGTCTGCGCGCAGCCGAAAGCGCTGCCCCATCGGCGGATATTGCGAACCGGTCAGATCAGACGCTTGATGCCGCGCGGGCCAAACGTACGTGTTCCTCGTTTGCGGAGCGGTGAAGCGCAACGCATGCGTGATCACGCCGGAAATCACTTCGTCGTAGCGCAGCAAGCCGGGCAGAATCGGCAAACCTGCGGCATCGGCCGACGTCCATGTGTCCGGCCGTAACGCGTTCGCGTTCAGATCGAACACGGCGCCAGCGTCGCCCTGCCAGACGTTCGGCGACAGCTGAAATGCGCGATACATCTCGTAGAGTTTGCACGAGCTCGTGTCGAGCACCAGCGCATGACGATCGCCCTCCGAAAACGCCACTCCTCCTTCAATTGGCACATCAGGCGGTATTGGATACGGTCCCGGATCGCTCTCGTCAACGTAGGCAAACGCAATCGGCACTTTCGGTTGCGACGCATTTACGGTGACAAATGGGATACCCATCGGGCGCCCCAGATAGAGCCCCGATCCGAAGTCCATATGCGTGCCGGCTGTCGCACCAATCGTCGTCACAAATGTCGCCGAATTTGCGTGCACGGGCATCGTGTTGACTGGCACATTCCAGATACTGTTCGCCGGGAAAATCGGGCAGCCACCGATGCTGGGGCCAGCATGAGCCACCGCCACGAAAACGCCAAACGCAACGAGCAGCGCAGCGCGCATCAGACAGCGCGATGCTTTCTCGGCGGGGAGCAAACGTTGACCCATGGCGAGAGCATATCGGGAAGGACGCGCAACCTGTAAATTCGGGTGCGGCGAAAGCGGCGAATAGTCGCGCCGATGGACGAGATGTTCGCGCAGACGGGCCGGAATAGAGCTAGCAGATGACGGAACCACAGTAACAGCCGTGCATACTAATTACCGCAGGCGCTGCTAGCGCTTTGTATTTTTTGATCTGACCGACCGATTCCATGCCGCCTCCTGAACTTCGCCGCCCGCTCACCGCCGCTGCGTTCGCCACACTCATGTTGATTGCGCTCATGATGGCTGGCAATCACGTTGCAGCGCGCCTCGCGTTCAACAACGGCGTAGATGTAAGTACCGCCGTTGCAGCGCGCAGCATGATCACGGCTCTAGTCGTTGCGGTGATCGTCATCAGCGCAGGCGTGCGCCCGAAGTTCAGCGTGCGGCAACGCTGGGTATTGCCCGGCATCGGGTTGTTGATCGGGTTGCAAAGTCTGTCGATTTACTCGGCAGTTGCGCGGGTGCCGGTGGCGCTGGCGTTGCTTGCTTTCAACACGTATCCCATCTGGACGGCGCTGTGGTCGTGGGCAGTTTACGGGCAGCGGCCCGAGCGCGCAGTGCTAATCGCGATGCCAGTGATTTTGTTCGGCCTTGCGCTGGCGCTGGACGTACTCGGAGCGGCATCGGGGCTGGGTGCGGCGGGACAGTGGTTGCAAATCGGTGTCGGTGTCGCGTTTGCGCTCACCGCCGCGGCAACGTTTGGCATGGTTCTGGTGCTCACGCAACATGAAGCCGCCGACGTCGATGGTCGCGTGCGCACCGCCGCGACGTTAAGCGTTGCTGGCGTGGTCGCACTCGCAGGCGTTGCGGCGCAGGGCGGGTTTCATTTGCCACAGGCTGCTGGAGGCTGGTGGGGATTGGGCGCACTGACGTTTCTGTACGGCACCGCGTTCACCATCATGTTCACGGTGCTGCCCAAGCTTGGCGTCGTTGGCAACTCCGCCATCATGAACGTGGAGCCCGTGTTCGCGCTGGTGCTCGCGTGGCTGATCCTCGGGCAGGCGATTGCGCCGATACAGATGGTGGGCGCACTGATTGTCGTCGGGACGGTGATGACGCTGGGCTTACGCAAACGCTAGCTGTGCAGTATTCGAGGCTGCTGCAACGACACGATTGGGCGCGACTCGCGAACCAGCGGGCGCAACTTTACTACTCATTGCCAGACCGCGCTTCGCCCATGCATCAGCTCATACAACTTTTTGTGTTTGCCCTCGTCAGAGTCTCGGAAAATCAACGATATTTAAGGTGATTGACTTGAGCAGTTTGCGTACCAATCCCATATCCAATATGGACTTGGTCAAAACGCCGTTCCCGACGCACACGACGGAATCTCGCCCTGCATCGGCGCCAGGGCCGACAAGGGTGAAATGAAGTCGTAATCGGCTGATTCCCTCAGCAGGGCTGTCACCCCGACGGCATCGGGGCCGCTGATCAGTGATGCTGCCGCATAAAATGGCGGCAACATTGACCCAAATGAAACCAATCTCGAAGCCATGAACGACACCACCCAACCGATTTCCTCAGTTACCCCGCCCGCCCTGCCCGACCGCCTCGCCATCGACCCGCGCAGCCCGCACCACGTCGCGGCCGTGTTCGAGCGCGACATCGGCATTCGCTGGAACGACAAAGAACGCTCCGACGTTGAGGAATACTGCATCAGCGAAGGGTGGATCAAAGTCGCGGCCGGAAAAGCGCGTGACCGCAAGGGCCAGCCGCTTATGATCAAGCTGAAGGGTAATGTTGAGGCGTTTTATCGGTAGCAGCCGTGCCAATACTCACATCTGACTCAGCGTTGAAAGGGTGCCATCTTTGCATTGGTCTGAGCCTTGCTCAGCGTCGTGCTCACGACATCCATCCGTAACGTGTGTGCTCCGTCCTCCGTAGTTAATTCAATGCGGTCAGTTTCACCTTCCCAAGTAATGAGACGTGGACGCGCGATGACCAGCTTGGGCGAGCCGTGGCTAATGACGGTTTTCAGGTCGAGCTTTTTCCGTCAGGTCGAGCTTTTTCGCTGCAACTTTCCGGTATTTCATTTCGTTCGCAGCGGCGCATAGCATTCGCCGGATAAGCTAAACTAAAAAGACTTAGTTCATTTATTGAATGTATTCGCATGCACACCGTCAATATCCACGAAGCGAAAACCCATCTCTCTCGTCTGATTGAGCAAGCCGTTGCCGGTGAGCCTTTCGTAATCGCGAAAGCTGGCAAGCCACTGGTGAAGGTCGTGGCGCTTGATGCGCCAACGACGCCTGCCTCACGCCTGGGGTTTATGAAAGGGCAAATCTCGGTGCCGGATGATTTTGATCACATGGGAGCTGACGAGATCGCGACTTTGTTTAACGCGAAATAGTGAAGCTGCTGCTCGACACTCACCTGCTACTTTGGGCGGCGGGCGAACCGCAAAAATTGTCGGCCAAGGCGCGGAGGCTGCTTGCAGACACGAACAATGAATTGATGTTTAGCGCGGCAAGCCTTTGGGAAGTAGCGATAAAAAGAGGGCTGGGACGCGCTGATTTCCAGGTGGACTCGCGGCTCTTTCGCCGCGGCTTACTCGACAACGGATACTTGGAGCTTCCTGTTTTCAGTGCCCATGCGGTTGCGGTCGACTCGTTGCCACCGATCCACAAAGATCCGTTTGATCGGCTGCTCGTCGCACAATCGCTGGTCGAAGGAATGGCGTTTTTGACCAGCGATGCAACGGTTGCGCAATACGGTGGCTCGATTCGAATGGTTTGATTTCATTTCCAATTCAATGCGATACGTTGTTGCTCCTCCTTGCCGTGCTCACGCACTGTCTGCGCGAATCTGGCACAGCGGCGCCTGGTCTATCGTTGAATTGGAAATGAAATGACACCGGGCGAAGCAAGTGTGTTGGGATTGTGCCGCAACGCAATCCAGTCAAATCTAGAGCGCCCGAATCTCCACCTTGCGCCACTTGATCGCGCCGCCGGGGGCGTCCTTCGCGCCATTGCCAAATTGCAGGGCAATCGGGCCAC
>JAYUWL010000167.1:0-37530 GCA_043753585.1 Burkholderiales bacterium | reverse complement strand
ATCTCGGCCTTGGCGCCGGCGACCAGCCGGTCACCTTCAACCTTGGCCGTGGATTTCGCCTCTTCGATCATCTGGCTGACCCGTTTCTCGGCCTGCGCGACGATCTCACTGGCGCGACCGCGCGCCTGTGCGATTGCCGCATCAGCATCCTTTGCTGCACGCTCCAGCGACTGCCGGCCTTCTTCGCCGGCGGCCAGTCCGTCGGCTATCTGCTTCTGACGGGCTTCCAGCGCTCGGGTCAGCGGCGGCCAGATGAACTTGGCACAAAACAGGATGAAAACGAAAAACGTGATTGCCTGCGCAATCATCGTGACGTTCAGGTTCATGACTTTCCCCTACGGACGGCGGTTCGTAACAACCTTTACCTTGCTTGCTTAGTTCATTAGTTCAGACTGGCGAGCAGAGGATTGCCGGTGGCGAACCACAGTGCGAGGCCGACGCCGATAATGAACGAGGCGTCGATCAGGCCGAGCAGCAGGAACACTTTGCCTTGCAGTTGTGGGATCAGTTCAGGCTGGCGGGCAGCCGATTCCAGAAACTTCGAGCACATGATGCCCACACCGATACAAGCGCCCAGTGCGCCGAGACCAATAATGATGCCCACTGCAATGGCTGTGTAGCCCTGCACCGAAGCGATAACCATCATTTTTTGAATGACTTCCATTTTGTTTCCTTTTTTACAGAGAGATTGAGAATTAAAGTGACGAAAACTATTGCTGCGTGGCTAGTGGTGCTCGTGCGCCATAGCCAGATACACCGCCGTGAGCATCATGAAAATGAACGCCTGCAACGGAACAACGAGAAGATGGAAAATGGCCCAGCCAGCATGCAGAACCGCGCCGCTAAGTACGCCAAAAATCCCGGCGCCGGCCAGAAGCGAGATCAGCAAAAAGATGACTTCGCCCGCGTACATGTTGCCGAACAGACGCAGCGCCAGCGACAGCGGCTTGGACAAGAGCTCGATCATCTGAAAGAGAAAGTTGATCGGCAACAGCACGATCTTCGCGATGATATTGCTGCCGTGAAATGGCGTCATGGTCAACTCGTGGATATACCCACCGATGCCTTTAACCTTGATGCTCTCCACGATCATTAAAAGGATGACCGACAGCGAAATAGCGAGTGTGGTGTTCAGATCGGCCGTAGCAACCGGCTTCCAGGCGTGGGCGAATGAGTGCGTCGCAACGCCGACGAAATCCACCGGCAGAAACTTCACCGAGTTCATCGCCAGAATCCACACAAACACGGTAAACGAAACCGCAACGATCCAGCGGCGGTTGCCGGTGAACATGTCTTTCACCTGTGCATCGACAAATTCGTATAGCAGTTCAAAAAACGCCTGCGCTTTGCCCGGTACGCCCTCAGTCTTGACGCCGCGCGACAGAATCCACAATCCGCCGAACACGAGTGCGCCGATCAACCAGCCCATAACAACGGTGTCGATGTTGAACATGCTGCCACCGACCGTGCCTTGAAGGTTGGTCAGGTGGTGCTGAATGTATTCAGTTGGCGATTGCGTAGCGCTGCTGGCTTCGGACATAGTTTTTTGTACCGCGTCAGTTGTTTTTGTTTGTCATTTACTTGCCAGCGTTGGTGAGCAACACTGCCCGCCACGTCAACAAGGTCACCAAAAATGTCGTAAACATCGCCGGGATCACCAGCGCATCATAGAACTTCATAATTACACCGAGCTGAACGGCGATAAAAACAAGTTTTACGAGTTCCGCCCGAAGGATCGACCAAAGGCCTTTTCCGTTCGAGTGGCTTAAACCAAAGTTTGCTACGAACACATAGATCAGCGAGGCGAAGACGTTGGTCAAGCCGCCCAAGACGGCGGACACCGCTCCATGCTCCCCCGAGATGAACCCTGCGATCACAGCGAACCCGACGGTAATGCCCAGTTGCCAATAAAGCATCCGGACAATGCTCGGATTTTGCAGACTGATATCACTCAACATATCGAACTAACAAAACGAGATTCCATGAAGACTGCGCTCCGATCATTTGGCGCGCGGCGGTTTCCTGTAGTTTCATGTTGCCAGCAACGATTTGAGTGGCATCGATCCAGTAAAGCCCACGATTATAGTCAGCTATCGGCAATTGTTGCAATGCACAATCCGCACGATTGGCAGGTTTCGTAACTCGGTTTTGGCATCAGCTTCTTTGATGAAACTTTGTTTTTATATGGTTAAAGCTGCTATTAATTCATTGGTCGACTTACGACTAATAGTGCCTACAGCCCTAGTTAAATAAGGGCTAAGCTTGGAAAGCTGCTTGATCAGCCTTCAGCGTTCAAGTCCTGCAAGTAAGGTGGATATTGGCTTCGGCAAGGCCGCTTTTGGCAAATCCTGCTGTGCCAGCCAAACCGTACCCGGTGCATTTGCTGTTGCATCAATTCTCGTGACCAGCAGTCGGGTGACGCAAAGCGTGAGGCGAAAGTGGGTGAAGGTGTGCTTAAATGAAGGTAAGTCGCTTGGCGACGTAGCGTCGATCACACCAAAGCGTATGCCAGCGAGGGTCGCAACATCATCAGCGTCAGCAAGCTCCGGCAGGCACCATAGCCCGCCCCATATCCCTGGCGCGGGGCGCTTAACAAGCAGGATAGCGTCGCCGTGCAGCGCCAGCAGATAACGCTGTGATCGCTCGGGAATTTTTTTCCTCGGCCTTGGCGCGGGAATGTCAGCCACGCGGCCTTCACATCTCGCCGCGCAATCGCGGGCTACCGGGCAGAGCAGGCAATGCGGATCGCCCTTCGTGCAGACGGTCGCGCCCAAGTCCATCAGGCCCTGCGTGTACGCGACCATGTCTTCGCGATTTCTTGGCAATCGAGCTGCCGCCGACGCCCACAGCTGCTTCTCAACGGTGCTCACACCCGGGAAACCCTCAATCGCCGCGTGCCGCGCTAGCACGCGTTTAACGTTGCCATCGAGGATTGGCGCGATAACGTCATAGGCAAACGCTGCGATGGCAGCCGCAGTGCTGCGCCCGATACCGGGCAGAGTCGCCAGCAATTCAACCTCGTCGGGGAAAGCGCCGCCGTGCTGCGTAACCACCTGCTTCGCTGCATTGTGCAGATTGCGAGCGCGGCTGTAATAGCCAAGCCCAGCCCAATGCGCGAGCACTTCATCTTCGGCTGCCGCAGCGAGCGTTGCCACGTCGGGGAAACGTTCAAGAAACTTTGCGTAATAGGGCAGCACGGTCGCAACCTGCGTTTGCTGCAACATGATCTCGGAGAGCCAGATGCGATAAGCATCGCGCGTCGCCTGCCAGGGCAGGCCGTGGCGACCGTGCGTGCGTTGCCAATCGACAATTCGACGCGAAAAGGTCGGCGCCTTCACCTGATACGACTGCTAACGGATGCCGAGTCTTTGTTTGGCCTTGACGCCTGCTTCGCTGGCGGGATATTTCGCGACAACCTCTTGCATGGTCGCGCGTGAGCCCTGCAAATCGCCCAGTTCACCCTGCGCGGAAGCGATATTCAGCAAGGCGTCCGGGGCTTTGGCGCTGTCCGGGTATTGCGTAAGTAATTGCCGCTGCGTCGCAATGGCACCACGGAAATCACGTACGGCATAAAGTGAATTACCAATCCAGTATTGCGCCGAAGGCACCAGCGTGCTTTTCGGGAAACTACGTATGAAAAGCTGGAACGCGGTGACCGCTTCGCCAAAACGACCGCTACGGAAATGCTCAAGCCCTTGATCGTAAGCGCGTTGCTCCGCTACGGGATCCATCACAGGCGGCGGGGTAACCAATGCAGGTTGGATCGCGCGCGCGGGATCTGCACCCGGCGGATTGTTTCCGAGAGTGCTAGGGCCGGGAGGGGTCGAGGGACCAACGACCGCAGGCGGCATTTGCGCTGCTCGAGCAGCCTGCTCGGTCACCTGGGCTTCCACTTTGCGCAGGCGACCGTCCAGATCGACGTATAAATCGCGCTGTCGCTTCTGTGTGTTTTCCATTTCGTTCTGTAACAACTCAATCTGGCCGCGCAACCGAGCGAACTCAGTCTTTAACGTTTCAACTTGATTGAACAGATCGATGATGCTGCGATTTCGGGCTTGTGCTTCAAGTTCGCCGAGACGCTGGTCGAGGGTGCGCTGCGTCTCGGCCATCTGCGAGCGCAATTGCACAATCTGTTTGCGTGCTTCCTCATCGTCGAACAAACCTGCGTGGACGGCGGTGATTGCCGCCATAGCCAAGGCGAAAGCGCTAAATTTCAACGCAGGCAAAAAAGACCCTGTCGTCGTCCGACCGAAGCGTGCCACCTGCATCAATTACTCTCCAGCGTATGCGAGATCGCAGCGGCGGTTTTCCGAATACGCGGCCTCATTGGACGCCGGGTTACGCGGCTTTTCTTCGCCAAAACTCACGGTGTCGATCTGTGAATCGCTCACGCCCAAGAGCGTCAACACGCGCTTGACACTTTCTGAGCGCTTTTGCCCGAGCGCGAGGTTGTACTCGCGGCCGCCTCGCTCGTCGGTATTGCCCTCGACTTTGATGCGTGCATTGCGATTGCTCTTGAGATACGCAGCATGCGCTTCGAGCAAAGGCTTGTATTCGTCCTTCACGATGAAGCTGTCGTAATCATAAAAAATCTCGCGGCGCGAAAGCGCGCTTTTGGGATCGCGCAACGCGCTGTTGCCCGAGCCAGTCGTGCCGCCTGCGTTCACCGTGGCGATCCCGGAGCCAGAGCTACCCACGCCACTGGTCGAGGCACCCGCACCGGTATTGGGCGTACCGATTGTCGTTGCAGTGCGGTCTTCGACCGGTGGCGTTGCCTCAGGGGTTGACGAACACCCAGCGAGCGCAACCAGGGTGGTTGCCGTAATGACGGCAAGTGTCGATTTCCAGAGACGATTCATAAAGTTTCCTTTCGAGATGGACTAAGTGCCCCGGTGTCCTGCAGTTTGTGCGCACTAGGTACGACCCGCGCATCACGTCTAAGTCGACCAGATGATTCGTGCTCTGATCAATCCAGCTTATTGTGCAACCGCACGCCTACTTTGGCAATGGACCCCATGCCGGTTCGCGTACATCGGCGTTGGTCGCGCCAAGGCGTTGTTTGACGCGGCCATCCACAGACACAGCGGCAAGAATGCCTTTACCGTTATACACCGATGCATAAACAATCAGTTTTCCGTTCGGCGCGAACGACGGCGATTCGTCGACCGGTCCCTGTGTCAGAACCTGTACCTGACGCGACGCAAAATCCTGCACCGCGAGCATGTAGCGCGCGCCCTCACGCTTGACGAAGACCATGCTCTTGCCGTCGGCAGCAACACGCGGGTTGGCATTCTCATTGCCCTCAAAAGTTACCCGCTCGGCGTTGCCACCTTCAGGCGAAGTTCGATAAATCTGCGGCGAACCGCCACGATCACTCATGAAATAAATACGTCCGTCCGGCGCCCAGTTGGGCGCAGTATCAATCGAGCCGCTACTGGTCAAACGACGAGAACTGCTGCCGTCCGCACTAGCAATAAACAGCTGCGTGCCGCCCGCCTGCGAAGAGGCATAAACGATGCGGCTGCCGTCCGGCGACCATGCCGGAGCCGACTGATTGCCTGGCGCACGAACCAGCAGATTTCGGGCGCCAGAGACAACGTCCTGCACATAAACGCTTGGCTTACGACCTTCGAACGAGACGTAAGCCAGACGGCCCCCGTCTGGCGACCAGGCTGGCGAAATGATTGGCTCAGCGGAATTTAGCGCAGGCACTGCGTTGAAGCCGTCGCTGTCAGCCACGATCAGCTGAAAACGCCCCGGTGACTTGGCGACGTAGGCCAGCCTGGTGCTGAACACGCCCTTTTCGCCAGTCAATTGTTCATAAATAATGTCGGAAATACGGTGTGCGGTAGCGCGTAAATCTTTGGTCGCCACGTTAAAGCTGAGACCTGTTATCTGGGCTTGTTTAGTCACGTCGACAAGGCGAAAACTCACACTGAGCAAACCGTTATTGCCCGCCTGTACCGCGCCGATGACGGTCGCATCTGCACCGCGTACTTTAAGTTCATTGAAGGCCACGGCTGCCAGCTCCGCGCTGCGCGGCAAGCCGGTTGCATTAACCGTCTTGATCAGCCCACTCCGCGCAAGGTCGGCCTCAATCACTGACGACACCTGTTGTGCCAGGGCGTCAGCGCCCGCGAAACCCGCCACTGCCACTGGAATCTGCTGGGCTCCGACGCCTACGATATCGATGGTCAGTTGAGCTTGAACATTCGGACTCAACGCGAAGAGACCAAGCACGGAAGCAACGACAAAGCGTCGGAGGATCGGAAGAGCAGTTATTTTCATCTGGCAAGCGTAGAAGAAATCACGAGAGGTGTCGACAGGGCAGATTGCGCACGATCCCGGGCGGCTTCGGCTTCGCTTCTTATAGCGAAGGGGCCGAGGCGTACTCGATATAGCGAGTCGACTTGTTGTACGCGCGGCATGGTGGCTAATTCAATACCCATTCTATGTTGGAACGTTTGCGCGTTGGCAAAGTTTCCGAATGCGCCCAATTGAACGTAATAAATATCCTGAGCGCCGGGATTGGGCGAGGAAATGGCGATTGCCGGTGGCTCAGACAGCGGTGCGGGTGGTGGCGCATTGACGGTAACGGGCTCGCGCGGAGCCGGGGCCAAGGCCGCAAAGGGCGGAAGCAGCAGTTCCAGTTCAACCTCACCGCTGCCGCCCTGCGCGATGCCCAACCGATGTGCCGCCGCGTATGACAAATCGACGATCCGTCCCGCGTGAAATGGTCCGCGATCGTTTATGCGCACAACAACACTGCTTCCCGATTTAGCGTGTGTGACGCGCGCAAAGCTCGGCAACGGTGCGGTCGGGTGAGCCGCGGTCATCGCGAACATGTCATAGGTTTCTCCAATCGCAGTCTTCTGGCCGTGAAATTTGCGGCCATACCAGGAGGCAATGCCGCGCTGGCGCAGCGCGGCAAGACTCGTCATGGGTCGATATTCGACGCCAAACACGTTGTAAGGCCGATTCGCGAATCGGTGCAGCGACTCGGTGCGCGCCAGGGCATCGGGAATGCGATCAATATCTGGGGGAACAGCAGCTGCCGGGCCGTCGTCCTTGTAGTACGCACCGGAACGAGCAGTAGGTTTCGCTCCGGTTGAAGGGGTCGGCTTGCTTGCACAGGCTCCGAGAAACGCGAAAACGCCGACCACCAAAATGATGTCAATACGGCCTGCGCGCAGCGCGTGGTGCATCACGAATTGACCAGGTTGCGATGCGATTGCACGCTCATCAGAATACCGACGGCGATAAACAACGTAATAAGCGCTGTACCGCCAAAACTCACAAACGGCAGGGGCACCCCTACGACCGGCAACATGCCGGTGACCATGCCCATATTGACGAACGCGTAAGTAAAAAACATGAGCGTCATTGAGCCCGCCATCAGTCGACCAAAGAGGTTCGATGCATTGGCGGTAATCACGAAGCAGCGCCCGATGAACAACACGTACAGCAGGATTAATACGACGCCGCCGAGCAGGCCGAACTCTTCGCCGTAGACTGCAAAGATAAAGTCGGTATGTTTCTCTGGCAAAAACTCAAGGTGTGTTTGTGTGCCGTTGCCCCAGCCTTTGCCAAACAGCCCGCCCGAACCAATCGCAATAGCGGCTTGAATCGTGTGCCAGCCCGCATCCTGAGTGTCATTCTGCGGACTGATGAAGTTCAGCACGCGCTCTTTCTGATAGTCATGTAGCCAGTTGAATTCCCATGCCGCCCACAGCGCCAGTCCGCCCAGAACTGCGCCTCCGGCGATGATGCGCCAGTCGAGTCCTGCGAGGAACAGGACATAGAAGCCGCAGGCACCGATCAACATCGCAGTGCCGAGATCGGGCTGTCGCACTACGAGCCCAAACGGAATCACAACCAGGATCGCTGCGACCAGAAAGTTACCCCAGTTCATGCTGCCCTCGTGGCGCTCGAAATACCACGCCAGAATCAGCGGCAGCGCGATCTTCATAATCTCCGAAGGCTGAATGTTGCCAACGCCGGGAATTTTGAGCCAACGCCGGGCCCCCTTCACGACCTCACCGCCTAGCGCGACACCGATCAACAGCACGATGCCAATCACGTACAGCGGCACCGCGAAGCGCGCGATAAACTGCGGAGAAAGATTGGCAATCATAATCATGATCACCACCGCAATTGCCATCTTTTGCGACTGTGAAATGACCCGCCCAAGCGTCTCACCGACCGCGCTATACAACACCAAAAGGCCGAGCGCCGCGATTGCCGTCACTATCGCGAATAAAAAAGGGTCGAGGTGCTCGGTGAATTTGGCCCACAACTGCTGCATCATCGCGCTCTTTTAACCTCACGTTGAGCCGCGGCTATAGCAATTGCTTCTGCGGCCGGCACATCACGCTTGACCGCCGCGTCGAGCAGTACCGGATTAAAGTAGGCGTCCAAAACCTTGCGCACAATTGGTGCTGCTGCCTGGGCGCCGAAACCACCGTTTTCAACAAGTGCAACCAGCGCGATCGACGGTTTGTCCATCGGAGCCATAGCGATGTACCACGCGTGGTCCCGAAGGCGCTCTGCCACCTGAGACGCTATGTATTCAGTACCGCGCAGGCTATACACCTGTGCTGTTCCCGTTTTGCCACCACTGACGTATTTGGCGGTTGAGAAAGCGGTTCTTCCGGTGCCATCAGTGACAACACCTGCCAGGCCCTTGAAAACGACATCCAGATGCGCGGGTTTCAGATCGATTGTGTACGCCGAGCTCGGCTGCGTTAAACGAGCCTCCCCCGTTTTCGCGTCAATAATCCGCTTGACCAGGTGGGGCTTGTAGGCAACGCCGCGATTTGCGAGCACCGCTGTCGCGTAGGCCAATTGCATTGGCGTGAAGGTGTTGTACCCCTGACCAATGCCCAGTGACACCTGATCGCCGACATGCAGCTTCGGATCTTTCGGAAAGCGCTTCGCCTTCCATTCCCGGCTCGGCAGTATTCCGGTAAGTTCACCATCGATATCGACGCCGGTTTTTTGCCCGAAGCCAAATTTCTTCATAAATCCGTACCAATCGTCAATATCAAGCTCCGACGCCAGCTGGTAGTAGTAGGTGTCGCAGGACACGATGATGGACTTGACCATATCGACAATCCCATGGCCACCGGGTTTGTCGTCGTTCCAGTGGCCTTTGCCAAGCTTGAAGTAGCCGGGGTCGCGGATTGTCTGGCCAGCCGTTCTAACTCCCAATTCCTGCGCCATCAACGCCATGAAAGGCTTGTAGGTGGAGCCCGGCGGGTAGCCGCCCTGCAATGGACGATTCAGCATGGGTTTATCCGGCGAGTCACGCAGAGCATCCCAGCTTTGCGGATCGATACCATCGACAAACAGATTCGGGTCATAGCCGGGTTTGCTGACGAACGCGAGGACGTCGCCGGTAGCGGGCTCAATTGCGACCAGCGCGCCGCGCTTGGTACCAAATGCATCCTCGGCGATTTTTTGCAAACGGATGTCGAGCGAAAGTTGAAGGTTATTACCTATCACCGATGGCTTGCGTGACAGCACACGAACCACGCGGCGGTTAGCGTCTACCTCTACTTCGGTTGAACCGGCGGAACCATGTAAATCGCGTTCGTAGGAGAGCTCAATGCCGCGCTTGCCGATGTAGTCTGAGCCCTTGTAGCTAGCGGCCAAATTCTGTTGCTCGATTCGCTCCTTCTCGCCCTGGCTGATGCGACCGATATAGCCTACAACGTGCGAGGCGACCTCACCGAAGGGATACTGCCGAAATAGTCGCGCCTTGATTTCGACGCCAGGCAGTCGATAGCGGTTGGCCGCCACGCGCGCCACTTCTTCGTCGGTTAGACGCGATTTGAGCGGCAGGCTGTCGTTTGTGCGAAATTCGTCAAAGAGGCGCTTGAAACGACGTCGATCACGCGCAGAAATTTCGACAATTTTCCCGACTTCATCAATGGCAGCGTCAATGTCGGCAACTTTTTGCGGGTTGATTTCGAGCGTGTATGCGGAGTAGTTCGACGCCAACACCACGCCGTTGCGATCCGTGATGATGCCGCGATTCGGAGCTTCTGGCTGAATATCGATGCGATTGGCTTCAGCGAGCGTCACAAAGTGTTTGTGCTGAACGACTTGGAGGTAAACGAAGCGACCGAGCAAAGCCAGAAAGCCGAGTGCTACCAGCATCGCCGCTAGCGACAGGCGACGCTGAAACCAGAACAGCTCCTGGTCGTAGTTTCTGAGTTCGGAAGCCACTACTCGCGTCTCAATCCAGAAGCGAGCGAACGCGCTGCGGCCACTGCAACAGCGCGGAGATGACCGGCCAGATGAGCGCGCTACTGAAACTGCCGAGCACAATCGCCGCAGTAGGCAACGTGGCGCCGCTCATCAGCCGCAGGACAAGCACGATTGCCTGCGCGGTAAGCAACAATACAAGTACATGCAGTGCTTGTTGCCACAGCGGAAAGCGCACCACCCGACGGTGAAAATATCCCGCCGCGAAGCCCAGAATCGCGTAAGCCAGTGCGTGCTGGCCAAACAGATTGGCTTCTACCACGTCCGTCAGCAATCCGCAGACCCAGGCCAGTCCTATACCAATCCGGCGTGGCTGGTGAATGGCCCAATAGAGAAGCACCAGCGCAAAAAAATCAGGCCGTAGCGCCAACAGAAAGCCCGACAGCGGCAGCAAATTTGCAGTGAAGGCTAAAACCAGAGTAATCGCAACGAACCATGGGTTCGGCGAGAGAAGAATGTCCTCCGGGCTCGCAATTTTGAATAGCGGCGAATCAGGCAGGCTGAACAAGCTCATCGACGCTTTCTCGTGGTCGCCTCGGCTGCGTTTTCAGCCGCAGGGCGCGGTGCCGGAGCGGGGGGCTTGTCGAGTATCAGCACGGCGTCGGCCCCCGCCACGGCGGCCGTCGGCACGCACTCGATGCGGGCGAATGCGCTCTCGGCATCACGCTGTACGCTGCTTATACGGGCGACCCGAATGTTGCTCGGATACAAGCCGTCAATGCTCGAAGTCACCAGCAGATCGCCCTCCTTGACATCCGCGTTGCCCGCGACGTAGCGCAATTCAGGGAATTTGCCTGCACCGCGCCCATAAAGCAAAGCACGCATTGCGGTTCGCTCGATTTTCACGGGGACGGCGAAATCCTTCTCAGTTAACAGCGTGATTTCAGCGAACAACGGATGAACACGCGTCAACTGGCCGAGCAGTCCCAACTCGTCCACCACCGCTGAGCCAGGCTCGAACGACTGCGCCGCTCCGCGATCAACGAACGCTTTTTGTGAGAATGGGTCGCGTCCAAGATACACCACGCGCGCGGCCTGCGCCCTGATTGGCGTGGTCTGCGCGATGACTAAAAGCTTTTGCAGACGGTCCGCTTCATGCTTTGATGCCATCTGTGCCTGTTGGGCTTGTGACGCTGTCAGCAACTCAACCTTAAGCCTTGTGTTTTCAATGCGAAGGTCTTCGCGAGTGTCAAAAAACTCACTCATACGCGTCGCCATTTGACCGGGTAGCAACGCGGCTTGTTGCACCGGATAAACAACGGTGGCAATTGCCATGCGTACGGTTTCTAGCGTTCGAAAGCGTGCGTCCACGAACATGAGAGCGAGCGAAATCACGCCAAAGAAGGTGAGACGAGCAATCGGACTCGGACCACGATTAAAAAAGCGGGGCGGCTCAGAGGGCAGCAAGGTGACTCTACCGTGCATACAACTTACGGGTACTCGTATAAATACGTTGTTCGGGCGAATTGCTTCGTTGTGGGGTGCTCGCGCATTTGCCAAAAGCGCTCATGTACCAGGGCGCACATCGCGGTTGCTGCCCGCCCCACGCCTCGCACTTCATCCCGAAAAACGAATTTCTAGAAACGCCCGTACCGGAAATGTACGACGGTTCAGGCGGTTTGGAGAGACCAAAAAACAAAGGCCCACCGAAGTGGGCCTTTGTTTGCTCAAACCGGGCGAAATTCCCGGCTGAATTTGTACAGATCGTCAGCTGCGTACTGCATCCGTTACCGGTCGGCAGCACAACCACCGTTACCGGTTGTAGGCGCTCTCGCCATGCGACACGATGTCGAGGCCTTCACGTTGCTCGTCATCCGAGACACGCAAACCGACGATCAGGTCAGCGATCTTGAAGGCGATGAACGCGACGACTGCCGTCCACACCACCGTCGTCATCACACCTTTAGCCTGAATCCAGAGCTGGCCAGCGATGGAATAATCAGCGGCTTTGACCACCGATGCAGTCACCCAGTCGCCGACGAAGCTTGGGCCACCGAGGCTTGGACTGTTAAATACGCCAGTTGCCAGGGCGCCGAAGATGCCACCCAATGCGTGCACACCGAACACGTCGAGCGCGTCGTCTGCCTTGAGCATTTTCTTCAGGCCAGTCACACCCCACAAACAGATCACGCCAGCCAGGAGACCGATGATCAGTGCGCCCATGATGCCGACGTTACCTGCCGCTGGCGTAATCGCCACCAACCCTGCAACTGCACCCGAAGCCGCACCCAACATCGAAGGCTTGCCCTTGAGGAACCACTCGGCAAAGATCCACGAGAGCACCGCACCCGCTGTTGCCACGAACGTGTTCAGGAAGGCGAGTCCGGCGGTACCGTTGGCTTCCAGCGCCGAGCCAGCGTTGAAACCGAACCAGCCCACCCACAGAAGTGAAGCGCCGACCATTGTTAACGTCAAGGAGTGCGGTGGGAAGGCTTCTTTGCCATAGCCGACACGTTTGCCAACGAGGTAGGCGCCGACGAGGCCTGCAACGCCAGCATTGATATGCACCACCGTGCCGCCTGCGAAGTCGAGCGCGCCCCACTGCCAAATTTTGCCAGCAGTAGCGTTCAGACCGTCGACCAGTTTGGCATCGGTGTATGCATCAGGACCCGGCCAGAACCAGACCATGTGAGCGATGGGAATGTACGCGAACGTAAACCAGATGACCATGAAGATCAACACAGCAGCGAACTTCATGCGCTCAGCGAATGCACCAACGATCAGCGCGCAGGTAATACCAGCGAAAGTTGCCTGGAACGCCATGAATACGATCTCGGGGATCACGACACCCTTGCTAAACGTTGCAGCCGTTGGGAACGTACCCGTCGCCGCGTCAAACAAGCCGTTGCCGAAGAGTCGCGAGGTACCGCCAAAATAGGCATTACCTTCCGTGAACGTGAAGCTGTAGCCATAAATCAGCCATAGAACCACGATCAGCGAGAAAGTGACCATGACTTGCATCAGCACGGACAGCACATTCTTTGATCGAACCAGGCCACCGTAAAACAGCGCCAGACCGGGCACCGTCATCATAATGACGAGCAGCGTAGAAATCATCATCCAGGCGGTATCGCCCTTATTGGGTTCAGGTGCCTTTGCAGTTGGAGCTGCCGGAGCAGCACCCGCAGCAGGAGCCGCTGCAGCCGGAGCCGCGACAGCCGGAGCCGCTTCTGCAGGCTTAGCCGCCTCGGCTGGTTTAGCGTCGGCAGCGGGTGCCGCTATGGCGGGTGCGGCGGCAGGCGCTTGCGCGACCGTCACGTTACTCACGCCAAGCGCAAGGGCGGCGCAGAGCGCGCCGACAAATAGTTTTAGTTTCATTATGGATAACCCCCCGGATTAGAGCGCGTCCGGACCGGTTTCACCGGTGCGGATGCGAATGACTTGTTCGAGTTCGAACACAAAAATCTTGCCGTCGCCGATCTTGCCGGTGTTGGCGGCCTTCTCGATGGCCTCGATTACCCGCTCGACGAGCTCGGTTTTGACGGCGACTTCGACCTTGACTTTAGGCAGAAAATCGACCACATATTCAGCACCGCGATACAACTCGGTGTGGCCTTTTTGCCGACCGAAGCCTTTGACCTCAGTCACGGTAATGCCCTGTACCCCAACGCCTGCGAGTGCTTCACGCACCTCGTCAAGTTTGAAGGGTTTGATGATGGCGGTAACCAACTTCATAGTTAAATCCCCCTGTTTAAATTAGAACGACCTGGTGTATTTGAGCAGCAGATACGGCGTTGTTTTGCCCGTGAATTTTTTGCCGACTGGAGTGTAGAAGCCTTTGTCTGCATCAGTTGCGGTCACGCCGCCCGACAGAGCGAGGCCGTTGCCGAAATCGTAGGCGGCTTCGACTTTGCCGTCCGTGTAGGTGCCGAGGCCCCCTGTGTTCCTGATGATCTGGTGGCCGACGTGTGCGTTGATTGTCAGCGCGTCGGTTACCGGGAAGGTAGCGCTCAGGTCAAAGTATCCGCTGTTTTTGGCGTTAGCCACGCCGAAGATGGACTTCGAAATGACATGCGAGTACTTGAGCGTGAACATCTTGAGCGTGCCCGCCACATAGAGTTCAGTCGTGTTGGCGCGAACGGCTCCTTTAGCCACCGAGCCGTTGTAGACATACTGCAACACACCCACGTCATAGCCAACACCGGCTGCTTCGCCCTTGTAGCCGGCGTAGAGATCTGTTTCAACGTTGGCTGTGCCGAGACCAAAATCCTTGACCCAACGGATGCTTGACGCCCAAACGCCTACATAGAAGCCGCTCGAATGTGCGTAGTCAGCACCCACCTGTAATGCCGGTTTGTAGTCGGACTGATTGAGACCGCGATAGATGTACGAACTGGCCAAACCAACGTTCACAGAAAACGGTGGCGCCGGCTCAGGTGCGGGTGCCGGCGCTGCCGGTGCGTCGGGTGCTGTTGGGGTTTGAGCGAAAACAGTGCTGGCGATCAATCCAGATACTGCGGCGGCGATCAGGGTTCGTTTCAATTTCATCGTGAATCTCTAAAAAAATGGGGGCTGCAAGTTATTCGCTTTTGCAAGCCTCGTGCCAGCACCAGACGCACAGCGATATTGCGACGCAGCACGAAACGAACTCATAAATGACCCACGATGGTGCGTAAACGCATGTTTTTGGGGCGTTCAACGTAAAACAGCGGAATAGGGCAACTGCAAACGCTTTGTTAAACTTCGATTTATGACTCTTGATGAACTTACCGCTCAACTTAAAGCCGTGCTTTCCGGTAACCCCGGTGAAGACCTGCAAAAAAATCTTCGCGCCACGCTCGCCGCCGGCTTGTCGCGCATGGACGTGGTCAGCAAGCAGGAATTTGACATACAGCGCGAAATGCTTAACGTTCTACGTGCGCAGATCGATGAATTAACGGCAAAGGTCGGCGCACTTGAAAGGCAGCAGGGCGCGAAGTAAATTTGCCAGCGGAAGTTGTGTGGATCTGAAATTCGCCGCCTCCACGAAGCTAGCTCAAGAGATCAACTTTTCCGTCAATCGATTCATGCACTTGGGCTAGCGCCAGTTTAGTGCTAAAGTCGAATTTTGGTAATATCGGCTCCTGGCCCATACGTTACGGCGATTTCAGGCTAAAGCTGATGACGCGCCCAACATTTCACCGACCATCACATGATCCCCGCGCGCGAGCCACGCCGACACTGGCATCCGCTTGCCGCCTGCCGGTTGCACCTCGGTAATCGCTATCACCGACGCACCACAGGACACGAGCAAGTGCTCACCGTCAATCGCGATTACGGTGCCCGGTGCGCCGCCCACACAAGACGGCACGGGCACCAGTTCCGCTGCCCAGAGTTTCAATTTTTCACCGCGGCAGCGAGTCCAGGCACCGGGTTGCGGGTTGAACGCACGAATCTGGCGTTCAATTTCCACCGCGCCGGCGGCCCAGTCAACTTCTGCTTCGTCCGGCGTAATCTTATGAGCGTAGGTGATGCCCACGGTCGATTGCGTGGAGTTGGATAGTTCGACGCCTTGCGCGAGCCGTGTGAGCACATGAACGATGGCCTCGGCTCCAAGCACCGCAAGCCGGTCATGCAATGCTCCGGTCGTCTCGCGGGAGCCGATCGCGGTAAAGGTCTCCAGCAAAACAGGTCCGGTATCGAGCCCAGCCTCCATCTGCATGATGGCGACGCCGGTTCGGCTGTCACCCGCCAGTATGGCGCGATGAATGGGTGCAGCACCACGCCAGCGCGGCAATAGTGATGCATGAATATTCAGGCAACCATAGCCAGAGACTTTGTGCGGGATGTCGAGGACAGCTTGTGGCAGGATCAAACCGTAGGCTGCTACGACCATGACGTCCGCGTCGAGCAGCGCCATCTCGGCCTGTGCTTCTGCTGCCTTTAATGTCGGCGGTTGAAAAACCGGAACGCCCCGCGACAGCGCCAGCGTCTTCACAGCAGACGCCGTCAGTTTCATGCCTCGACCGGCAGGACGATCTGGTTGCGTGTAAGCCGCAACAACGGTGAAACCGGCCTTTGGCCCCGCATCCAGCAGGGCTTTCAACGCGGTTGCCGCGAAGTCGGGAGTGCCGGCAAAGATGATTTTCATAGCGTTAGTTTTTTTCTCTCCCTATCACCGACGATGGGGCAGTTCAGCGACACACAAACGCCAAAAACCTAGACCCGCTCTGCCTCGCGGTGCCGTTTCTTCATTTTGTTTTTGATGCGAATCTGTTTGAGTTGCGACAAGTGCTCCACAAACACAATACCCTTTAGATGATCCATCTCATGCTGGATGCAAACGGCAAGGAGCTCAGTGGCTTCGAGTTCAAACAACTTGCCCGTCGCGTCATGGGCGCGCACCACGACATGCGCCGCGCGACGGACGCTTTCGTAATACTCTGGCACCGACAGGCAACCTTCTTCACCGACAATTTCTCCGTCAGCAACGATGATCTCAGGGTTAATGAAGACTTTCAGATCGTTCTTCGTCTCTGACGTGTCAATCACGATTACGCGCTTGTGTACGTCGACCTGCGTCGCGGCAAGGCCGATTCCGGGGGCTTCGTACATCGTGTGTGCCATGTCGTCAACCAGCTTTTTGATAGCGGGTGTGAACTCGGTTACAGGGGCGGCGATGCGTTTTAGCCGCGCATCGGGGTATTCAAGGATAGTCAGGAGCGTCATTTACTTGCCAAATCAGATGTCTGGTTGCACAATCTTCATGTAATTTCTTAAGGTTTGGGTCTTTTTCGACTTTTCTACATTTGCAATGCCAGATTTGGCAGGATTTGCGCGAAACTTCGCGTCTCTTTGCGCACATGACAATGTCGTTAATCAAGATGCCACCAACAGGACACGGAATGTTAACGAACCCCCCTCTATTTTTGCCACGCTTGTCGCCCCGGCTGTCGCAGCCATCGTTGCACCGACGTGCCACATGCGCTATTGCTGCGGTCGCCGTGATCGCAGCGGCGAGTCTCGCCACTGCGCAAGCGCCAACGGGACCTGTGCAGCTGCGTGAGAACGCGCCGGAACGCCACACGGTGGTCAAGGGAGACACGCTCTGGGGTATCTCCGGCAGATTCCTGAATAGTCCGTGGCGCTGGCCCGACCTGTGGCGTATGAATCGCGAGCAGATCAAGAACCCGCACTGGATTTATCCCGGTCAGGTCATGGTGCTTGATCGCAACGCTGTAGGCGGCCCCACCCTGAGCATTTTGCAGCAGGGAGCCGCAGTCGAGGAGCGCGGCATCGTTCGCCTCTCCCCGCAAATCCGCTCCGAGGCGCGCGAAGGCACGGCGATCCCAAGCATTGCGCCTGGCGACATTGAACCGTTCATGTCGCGCAACCGGGTAGTTGGCGCAGAGACGTTTGACGACGCGCCGCAAATCGTGAAGTCAGTCGACGCGCGCGTCACCTTTGCAACCGCCGACTTGGTTTACGCAGTGGGCATCAAACCCGCGATGGGCAAGGTCTTCATGCTGTTTCGCAAGGGTCGCGAATTGCGCGATCCGTCGATCACCGCGCGGCCCTGGTACAAGTGGCGCCACAACGAGCGGGATCCGCAGATTATTGGTTACGAGGCCACTTATCTTGGCGACGCCAAAGTGCTGACCGAGGGCGATGTTGCCAAACTCGAAATCGTTAGTGTGAAACGGGAAGTTCAGGTGGGCGACTACCTGATTCCGCAACCGCCCAGCGAAACGATGGCCTACGTCCCGCGCGCGCCAGAAGCGAAAATCGAAGGACTCATATTGACGCTGCCGAACAATATGTCCGAGGCTGGCAAGACCGACGTTGTCACCCTGAATCTCGGCAAGCGTGATGGACTGGAAGCGGGCCACGTACTTGCCGTCTTCAAACCAAAAGAAACCTTCAACAACCCGCGCTTCAAAGAACCGACGCTGAACTGGATTCCGTTCTGGCCAAAGCAGCCGTATGCAGAACCGGTAACGCTTGATATTCCCGAAGAACGCGTCGCGCTCGTTTTCGTTTTTCGTGTATTTGAAGGTATTTCCTACGGTCTCGTCATGAACAGCGGCACCGATACACTGCGCGCCAGTTATATCGTGCGCAATCCCTGACTGCCGGCTGCATTTCGCTGAAACTAAGGGCACCTGCGCGGTGCCCTTATTCTTGGTAGCTCACAAAAAATTCGTAATGACTACACATACCGACGACCTTTACTTTCTGCGGCTCGCATTTGCGTCCGGCGTCGGATCACGCACCCTGCACAAGCTGCTGTCTGCTTTGGGAGAAGTCGCAGCGATTTTTGACGCAAGTCAGGCGACGCTCGGCGGCATCGTCAGCGACAAAGTCGCGCGCGCAATCGCCGCTTCGCCCTCAGCAGAGACGCAGGCGAAAATTGACGAATCACTGGCCTGGCTGGCTGCCGCGCCCGAACATCACCTGCTCACCTGGGCGCATCCGGCCTATTCCAAAGCGCTGCTCGAAAGCGGCGATGCGCCGATCGTGCTCTACGCAAAGGGCCGCGTCGATTTGCTGGCGAATCCCGCCGTCGCGATGGTCGGCTCGCGCAACTGCTCGCAGGGCGGCGCAGATACCGCCGAGGCCTTTGCACAGGCGCTTGCAGAGCGGGGCATTACGGTGGTGTCCGGCATGGCGCTGGGCATTGATGCGGCCTCGCACGTCGGTGCGTTGCGAGCAACAAATGCAAACTCGGGATCGACCATTGCCGTCATCGGCACCGGCATTGATCGCGTCTATCCGGCGAAGAACAAAGTGCTCGCACACTCCATCGCCGAACGCGGCTTGATCGTCAGCGAATATCCGCTTGGCACGCCGCCGCTCGGCGAGAATTTCCCCAAGCGCAACCGGATCATCAGCGGCCTCTCGCTCGGGGTACTGGTGGTTGAGGCTTCGATGAATTCCGGCTCGCTCATCACCGCCCGATTCGCCGGCGAGCAAAGTCGCGAAGTGATGGCCATCCCCGGCTCGATTCATTCGACCTTTCACAAGGGATGCCATGACCTCATCAAGCAAGGCGCGAAGCTCGTAGAAACAGCGCAGGATGTGCTGGAAGAGCTGCGAATTGACACCGCCGCCCCGACGTCGACAAAGAGTGGCGCACCGGCTGCGACATCCGACTCCGCACTGCTCAAATTCATCGAACATACGCCCATCGACGTCGACACGCTAGTCGCCCACAGCGGACTGGCGGTCGATCGAATCGTCACCGAACTCACCCTTCTCGAACTCGCAGGCAGCATCGAACAACTGCCCGGCAGTCGCTGGCAACGGCGCGGCTAGCAAGGGCGTCCACCGCATACGTATCGCCGCGCTAGCGCCGCATACGGCACCGTGGTGTCGACACTACGGCAATCTGCGTATGTTCACCGCGCGTCATCACTTCTAAAGTTCAGTCCATGCCAAACCTGCTCTAAACGTGCGGTTTGGTAGGACTCAAACCCCCTCGAAAACTTTAGGAGATACCCATGAAACGCACCTTACTCGGAACGCTAGTTGTGTTGGCCGTTGGCGGCCTCTCGCAAGTCACATTCGCGCAGGCCAACGGCGTCCGCTGCCCGTCTGGTTACGAAGCCGATTACTCAAGCAACGTATTGAAATGCTCGAAAGTGGAGCGCGTCTACGTCTACCCCACGGGCCATGACTTTGGTAACGCATCGACTCCTGCCCGAGGGGTTGCTTGTCCCGCCGACGGCAACGATCGAGTGAGCTACGAAAACGGTGTACTGAAATGCACCGACGTCAAACGCGAAACCCTCAAGGCTGAGTGCTCATTCGGCTGGGAATTGAAAGTCACACAAGGCCAGGACGCCTGCCGCTCGGTGGCCGGCAACATGGACCCAACCTTGCCAGCGGGTCAGCTCTCGCGTACGGGCTGGAACTTGCTCGTTGACCACGAAGGCAACCGCGATTCGTGGCGCAGGACCACGACCAAGTTCGAATTTCCGATCGCACGCTAGCATTCGCCGACCGTGTGGCAGCGCAAGGTCGGCAACCTTTCATTCATCTACTCGGAAGCACTTATGCCCAAGTTCACCTTCTTCTCATTGGCCATCATCCTTGGCCTGACCACGCTGTCTGCTGCTCGCGCCGCCGACACCGAATCGAGCCCCGCCAAAGCGGTCGCATCCGCTGACTATCAGGCCGGCAAAGCCGCAGTCGAAGCCAAACAATGGACGCTCGCCGCCGATCATTTCCGCCGCGCCACCCTGCAAGACCCGAAAAATGCCGATGCCTGGAACATGCTCGGCTATTCGAGCCGCTGGGCGGGCAAATATTCCGAGGCGTTTGACGCCTACGCCCGCGCGCTCGCGCTCGAGCCCTTTCATCGCGGTGCCAACAGCTATCTTGGCGTCGCCTACGTGCGCACCGACGATCTCATCAAGGCGCGCGCGCAACTCGCAAAGCTTGAGAGCATTTGCGGCAACAAGGATTGCGACGAGTACAAACTGCTCGACAAGGCGATTGCCGAATACAAACCGAAATAAGTCAGCAGCCCTCGCGGCTACTCGCTTTTCATCGAGCCTTCAAAGCCGAGCGTCATCGGCTTTGCCCATTCGCCCTTGTTGCTCATGCCGCTCGGTTGCAGCGCCACGTTACGCGTAGTCACGTAGAGAAACCCGTTCACCGAGGAGACGGTCAGCGTGCCCGCGGCGTCGCCCGACGACCATTCGAGAATGCGGCTGTTGCTCACATCAGCAAACGAAAGCTTCACCGTTTTTTGCGCCGCATTGCCCTTGCCGGTGATCTTGTACACACCGGGCGCGGGCTGGGTCTCGATGCCGAAGTCAAACAACAGCGTCTGCAAATCCTTCACTGCCATTGTCTGCTTGGTAATCAGGCGAAACGCCCCCTTGAACCCGTACGGCGTCCCGTTTGTGGTCGCGCGCACTTCGCCGCTGTTCCAGTAACCATTCGGCCCCGCGTAGAGCTTGCTTTTCGGATTGCTGAAGCGGTCATCAATCGCCGGCGGCGACGCGCCCCAGACGTCAGCGCCGGTGGGTGCCTGAGCGTGAGCCTGCCGGAGGTTGACGGTGAGGGTGAGAGTGAGAGTGAGCGCGAACAGTGCGCTGATCAGGGGAGAGAATTTCATGCGTTGACAACCTTCGTGATGGAAGAAAAAAAGTGGCCGCGCGACACCAGACAATGGCGTGTGTGCCCGCTCAAAACGGAATGGAAAAAAAATGCGACGTTGGCGTCGATGCGGCTTTTTACCAGAATGACCGCGGCATTTGGGGCAAACGCCAGAATCATAATAAGTCGACTAATTCAGTATTTCGTCACTAGCCCCTATGCAGTGGTTGATTCAGGCGAAAGCTGCTTTGTCACAACGGACCGCGCGCAAATCTCGGTGCGGCTGATCTGGCGCAACTGTGTAGCGAGGGCGATCTTCCAGCGACGTGCCCAAACGCAGCGACCAAAGTTCGTGAAAGCGGGAATGCATGATGCCGACGGGGGTGTCGTCGGCGCGCGTTACATCGGTAACCGCGCTCTCGGGCAATACTACGCTGCTGAACCACATGAAAATCCGGTACTTGGCGACACGTGGCGTGATGATCTGCCGATGAACTTCGGAAAGTTCGCGCCTCATCGCTGGTCGTGGGTCGCCGTAGCACCACCAATGCGTTCTGGGCCAATCGCGTCGTAGCTCAATTCGTGTGGGCTTCACATGACCTTCAACATGTGTGAACGGGCTTTCATAAAAGCCCGCCGCCGCTTGGGACTGTTTATCGAAGTCAATAATCCACGTGTCCTCGGGTTGGCGTGTCACGGCCAGCCCGTTCGCCCACGGTCTTAGAACATCTTCATTTCCCGCGCCGTGAGGGATTGGCCGCATTCGCCATGTCCGCGCTACGGAACCTGGAATATCGAAAGGCCCGTTCTTTTGGCTCCCAATGAACGATGCAGCGGTGTTCTCGACAAGCTTTCGGGCTGTGACCAAGTCATCAGATTGTGTCAAGTCAGGGGAAACAAGTGGCGTCGAGCGTCCATTCAATTGATCGGCCTGCGATGAATTTCCAAAGCAGACAAGAGACACTCGAACCGCTGCGCCGTCATTAATCCAAGGCTCATCCGCCCACGCTTCGAAGATTCACATTGACGCGTGAATTGCATCCAGAACCTTGCGATTTGCTCCGCCTCACATGGAATTCGTAGCAACCAATCCCGCCATGTCGAGTCGCTGCGCTGCGATTTCTGTTCGCGAGCGTTCAAACCAATAGCAAACTAAATCTGCGCCGTCCGGTACGCGGCCAGCGAACACATCGCGCAATTGAGTCGTATACGCTTCGCCAAGTTCGCGAATCATTGTTCGATCGCCCACAAACGGCGGATTGCCAATCACAGCGTCGGCGCGGGGCCAGAGGGCTTCGGTTCGAGCACCTCGCTCCTTGTGGGAGAGCGGTTGGGGAGCGGGGGCTGCGGGCAGGGAGCACAACGGTTGATTTGCTTCATTACCGTCACCCTCTCCCCCTCCCCCTCCTCCCTCGAGGGGGAGGGGAGCCAAAAGCGCGTCCCGACACACAATATGATCAAGCGGATCCAGCACCGGGTTTTGCTTGAACGGGTAGCCGTGTTGCAGCCGCCACTGCAGCTCGCCGATCCAGACGCTAACGCGGGCAAGCTCGGCGGCGTATTCGTTGAGCTCGATGCCGAGCACGTTGGCGGGGCTGGTGACGAGATCGACCGGGCGGTCCAGCTCCATCGTCTGAATGTCAATGTGAACGCTGTGCTCAATGTCGTTGAGCGTTTTCAGCGCGAGGTATAGAAAGTTGCCGCTGCCGCAGGCGGGGTCGAGCACGCGATAGTTGGCGAGCCGCTCGAGAAACCACGTGGCCGCGGCGCGGGCTTTCAGGTAAGCAGCGTCGTTGTACTTTTTGCTTTTCGCTCGCAGCGCGGCGATTTCCTCGCGCGCGGTCGCCCACTCGGCGCGCAGCGGGCGCTCGACCACGGGCGTGAAGATGCGCATGATGGTGGCGGGGTCGGTGTAGTGCGCGCCGAGCTGGCTGCGCTTTTTCGGGTCGAGCCCGCGCTCGAACAACGTGCCGAAAATGGCCACGTCAATGGCGCTCTAGTTGAGCGTGGACCCGGTTTTGAGCGCGACGGCGTCCATCGGCGTGATCATCGGTATATCAATTTTTTGAAACAATCTGCCGTTGAACCACGGAATGGCTTCCATGCCGAACAGGCCGCCGCTTTTCATTTTTTCGAAGAGTTCGATCAGCGCGCTGCGCGGCTTGTCCGGCGTGACCTGCAGCGCGACGAGCTTTTCAAACAAGCGCTCGGGTGACAGGCCGACGTCTTCTGCGAAGAAGCAGAACAGGCATTGGGTGAGAAAGTGTGCCACGCGCTCGGGTGGCTCGCGGCGCTCGTTGCGCATTCGTTCGGCTACTTCGGCAAAGGCTTTGGCAGCGGCTTCGGTGATGTCGCGATTGGTACGTCTGGGCTGAAAACTGGCGGGATCGGTGAAGGCGCGACGCAGCAGCTTGCGCTTAGCCGGATCGCCAAAATCCTTGAGCGCAAGGCGATAGGTTTCGGTCGGACGACCGGTGAACAGGGTGTGAATTTCAAATGCGAGGCGGTCGCTGACCACGAGCAGCGGCGGGTTGTCCAGCGCGTTGGCGTAGTCCTTGAGCTGGCGCAGCGCGGCGGTCAGGTCGCCACCGGGCGCTTTGTATTCCCAACCGAAGCAGCCGCGCTTGAAGACATCGGCAAAACCGCGTTTCTCGCCGAGTTTGAGTGTGCCTTTTTCGAAGGTGTAGTCGTCGCTGTGGTTGGGCGCATCGACTCCGAGCAGCGCGCAAAGGCCCATGAAATGCGATTGCGCGCCTGCGCGTTCGTTCATGCCGTAGCCACCGCCGCCCGGCGACCAGTGGCCAATAAATTCTTCAGGGGTCATGCGGCAAATGTAGCGTGTCGCTGTCAAGCGCTGAAACACGCAGGCCACCCTGAGGCGGCCTGAACCGGCGGGCGATTCCGTGATGCGGCTAGAACCGCAATTCGTTATTGACTTTGCCGGTCGCGCCTTCGTCTACCGTGTTGGTGGCGTCGACTTTGATCACGAACACGGCGGGATCGAACCTGTTGAATGGCACGGTCAGGTTTGGCAATGGCGCATTGGGGTTTTGTGACCGTTGCATTGCCTCCACTGGGCTCATGGGTCGCGTGTTATTAACCTGGCATCCGCTTGGACCTTTGGCGATCAAAGGCACGGTGAGCGCGGCCCGCACCACGATGGACGTACTGACTCCGTTGGCCATTGACGGGATGTTTCTGCTGCCGAGATCGGCGCCGTTGCCGTCGCTGATTTTGGCTACCGTAGCGGTTGCAGGTGCGGTGCCGATGTTTTTGATATCCACTTTGAGCTCGGGTATCAGCACGTCGCCCTGTGGCAGGCTGGTGGTGCACTGGTTGGTGGTGATGAAGGTGCCGTCCGGGGTCTGCTGTCGAGCGCAATCGGTGCTGGCAGGCGGCAGGTTGCGGCAGAACGCGGCGTCGATGTCCATCGAGCCCGGCGTCAAAGGCCGGAATACTTTCGAGCTGACGCCTGCGAGCACGGGGGCAAGATCGGGCTTTGCGTTGGCATCGAAATTGGCGATGCGCCAATCCTGCGACAGTTCACAGCGTTGCGCGGCGGCGACGTTGTGAAAGTACTTGACCTTGGCGATTGCACCCTGGCTGCCGGTATCAACTTCGCAGTTGTATTTCAACTGCATGGAGGCCGCGCTGCGACTGACCAGCGCGACGCAGGCAGGCTCCACTTTCATTGAGCCGGCGTCGAGATCACGTCCAGCGACGGTGACGGTGTCGCCCTTGCGAATGGTTCCGATGGGCGGCAACAAGTTGCTGCTCACGCTGTACCCCGGATTTACCGCGAGATTAATGACCGGGTCTGGGACCCCGCGCAGCCGCAGCGTGACGCTCGGGCCGGTGCCGACTGTCGTTGACGCGGGAATATCAATATCTACGCGGGCGGTGTCGCCGGAGCGCCCGATGGTGGCGGTGCAGGACGGACAGTTGTTGAGGGAAACAGAGGTGAGTTTTTCGCTGATGCCGGTTTCCTGCAAACGGATGGTGTTTTTGCCGCCGCGACGAACGGGGACCGTCATGTTGTTGCTGAGATTGGCCTCGTTGGCCATGCAAATGACAGAGGCCTGATCACCCGTCGGTGTGCTGGTGACCTTCACGTCGATAGCTGCGTGGGCTGCGCTGGTGCCTGCGCCGCTGAGGATTGCGATGCACGCAAGTAACGTGCTGAACGTGTTGTGTGGGCGTGAGAAGTATTTCATGGGATGGCTTTCGAAAATTTAGAAGCGGAGTTCGTTGTCTTTTTCGTTGCTCTCGACAATCCGGTTGTCGGGATCAACCTTGATCAACAGGTTTCTGGAATCAAGCGTTGGCGTGGTGTCGGGATCTGTGAAGCAACCGGCAAAGGTTTGCTGTCCGGCGCCTACCTGGAAGCGCGGGTTCATCACCACGCGAATGGTGGTGGCGCGTCCCGGATAGTTGTCGCGCTGCAGCAGCGGCGTGTTGGCCGGAAAACCCTGCGGCAGCGTGAGCGTGTCGAGCACACGGTTGTTGGCATCGACGTCAATGAGCTGCACGTCAAAGCGCGCATTGGGACCGGTGGCCGCCTCGATATTGACGCCTGAAACGCCCCAAGTGAGCTTGGGCACATTGACGGTGCTCGGCGTGTTGGCCGCAAGGCCGCTGCAGAAAAACGAGTTCACCGGGAGCATGCCCCCACGCGTGGTGGTGACCACTGCGCCAAGGGGACGCGTGAGCACCGTGGGTGAGGCGAGCGCAGGCAGCAGGTTCGGCGTTGTGGGTGCCTGCGCGCGAGGCGGTGCTGGTGGCGGCAGTGGATTGGCTGGTGGTGGCGGCGGCGGGTTGTTGCCGTCCGCCGGACAGGCTGGATCGCGCGCGAGAGGAATGCGTACGTCCCGTATACGGCAAGACTGCGCTCCGTCGACCACCAGATCAAGCTCCGCTGTGCGCGCGCGGCAAACTCGGTTGACCAGCGCGAGTGTGATTGTGGCGTCGCTCTCGCTCACCCTCGTGAAGTCGCTAAAGTTGTTGGCGAGACGATCAAGATTATTGCCATGCAACCGGACTCGTTCGGAAGGATTCGACACACCGACGGCTTCAATGCTGTCGACGCGACTGTTACGAACGATGAGTAGCTTGTATTCGCCCCGCCCGCCGCCGAAGTAGTGCAGTATCAGGTTCGTGTCGCCCGTCGGTGTGTTAGCAGGCGTATTGACCTCAAGCTCGACGAAACCTTTGCGGTCCGCGAGAAAGCCGTTGCGTCCCGAGTCGAAATTGCCTTTGCGCGTGATGGTCACGTCGCACGCGCTGCAATTGGCGACGCTCGCACGCTCAAGCCCGACATCTATTAAGTTTTTCTCGATGCGAATTGTGTGATTGGGTCGTCCACGCACCATTGCAAAGCGCTTGCCGAGGATGTCGCCAAAAAAGTTCTCGCGGCAGTCGGTGCTGCCTGCGGGCGGATTGATGGTGGACAAACGGAATGTGTCTTCCGCCGCATGCGCTGCCATGGCGAGGCCCGCGCTGACGGCAAGGCTGAAGGTCTGGAGCAATATCTTCATGGTGTGGGTTCTTTCATGTGATGACAAAGTGACTGCTTGCGTAATTTCGTCAGCTCAACAGCAGGAAGCCGATGAAGACAAGGCTAGATTTCGGCCGGCCGTCAGTCGATACGACGTTTACCGTAGCGGGCGAGTCTTAATGCCGTATGGACGCCGGCCTCCGGCAAAGAAGTGCTGAGGCAGCAGCCGCACTTGTCTCAACATCTTCTGTACGAAAGCACCGTTTTCTTCACGGAGGAAGGCAGAATCGCCATTTGTCGATATGCAGATAAAACGATGAATAAGCCCAATCGCGATGGCTATTTCCGCAAAAAGCCTTTGGTACCTTTATTTTCGCTAAGCCTGCGCACGACCGACAGCACAGACCAGCGACTACTGCTTGCTAAACCGCCGTAGCTCACTTTGCGCGACAACGCGACCGTCGCGATCCAGCGCAACTACGCCCCACTTCGCGTTGCCCTGCACGCGGCTGGCGATCCAGGTGGGCGGTGGCGAATACCGCGTGTCGGCGGTGGTGCTGGTGATGATTGTTTGGCCCGCGCTCTCAACGTCAATGCGATATTTCGAAGCGCCCGGCACGTCAATCCATTCGAAAACCACGGTGCGCGACGCGTCAACGGCTGCATCCGACAGCGGCAATATCAGGCCCAGTGGCTTGGTTTCGAGACCGGCTGCTGCGGTGTTATTCGCACGTGCAGCGACCGCACCACCCACAAAGTAGCGCAGCGTGGGCATCGGAAAGCCCGCCACGCCGCCAGTCTTGACCAGTTGACTATTCCCTATCTCGGAGTTCGCCTCTTTGTCGTCCGTGGCCTCGATGCGCAGCAACACCTGATACGGCCCTTCAACGCGCGTGTCGAGAACCGCGGGATCGGGGCCGTCGAGGTGAAGGATGCTGTTTGGCATCAAAAACTGCGAGAAGCGTGCCAGTGTGAGATAGCGTTTTTGGGTGTTGCGCAGCTCCAGCGGCAGCGTCGCTTCAGTCAGAAGGTCGTTCACTTCGGGCTCAGAATCGCCGGGGCGCACGAGCTCCCAACGACCCTTCAACTGGCCAGAACCGTTGTACTGAATTTCGGCAGAAAAGCGGGGCAGACGTTCGCCGCTGCGGAGGACGAACAGCTGCGTTGTGTCCGCCTGCCCCGAGAAATTAACCTTCACATCAATCAGCGACAGCGGTGAGCGCGCGCCTCCGGCACCAAGACGGCACGTCACCACGGCCCACTTGTCGCCGCCGCTGCCACCCGTAAAATGACGCACATAAAAGAAATCGCTGTTCTTGCCTTCAATCCCTTCCTGCACCGCGCGGCGCACGACTGATGCCGGAATCACCATGATGTCGCTGAAGTTCTTTTGCCCGACGCCTTGTGACGATCGTGAACGATCAAAGTTAAGCGGTAATCGGCCGAACAGCGTCCCCGGAACACAGGGATCGCTCGAGGTGATCGAGCCCGCACTAATGCCCGGCTGCACCGTACCGCACCACAACGCCTCCACCGCGCGCTCGTTCGGCTCCAGGCCCTGAAAGGTAATGAACACGGTGTTTGGCGCGTTGCTGCGTACGTTGACGCCGGTGGGATTAACCGCATTGATCGCGAACGCGCTGGTCGCTACGCCGACGATCAGAACCGCACACAATCTGATCGCCGGCACTACGAATGGATGGAACATGATGAATTTCTCCGACGATCAGAAGTTGAGGGATAGGCCCGTTTGAATAAGCGTTTGTTTGCCTGAAAGCACCTGCGCGACCAATGTGTCGAGCGCCCGGTTGTCGGCGTAGGCCACGCGGATGAACACCTGGCCCGGTAGCTTTTTGCCGAACTGCTCCAGCGTGAATTTGCGCGCGATTTGCAGCGCAGCGCTGAGCGTGTTGCTGTATTGCTGATTCAAGGAATCGAACGCCAGCGTCTTTGCGTAATCTGTTTTGATCGACCAAAGTTCAGTCATCTGCCAGTCAATGCCCGCGGTGCCGCCATTGCTGTAGGTCGCCTGCGCTTTTTCATAGCTGAAATTGCGACTGCGGTTGAAGCCCAGATTCAGGTTCAGTTTGTCGCTCACTTTCCAAGCAACCGTGAGGCCGTGCGTGTGAACGAGGAAATCCGCAGCTTCGCGACCCGGTTGACGATTGTCCTGATCGCCGATTTCGAAGTTGTAGCTGATGGTGTATGGCTCGTAATTCCAGTTGAGACCCGCCTTGTGCGTCAGATTGATCTGGTCGGGCCAGAACGACGAGCGTGCGTTCGTACCATCGGGAATACGCAGCGTGTACTGTCGCACGCGACGGGATTCGAGCTGCACCGCAGGCCACAGGTTGACGGGCTTTTCTGACGTACCGAAGATCGTGGGTAGAGGCACAGTGAGTTGGCCCGATTTCTCGTATGTCCCTGTTTTGAGAATAGTGGGAATGGTCTTGACGTTGTCGTTTTTCTCGCTGCCAGTCAACGTGAGTGCGATTTCGCCGACGCGCATTTCACTGGCGTAGCGCATGAGTTTTTGATCGGAGATGAAGCTCGCGCCGAGGCTCTTGAACAACGGCTCGGCGTACTCGTAATGCGCAATTGCGCGCATATTCATCGGCCACTTTTCGCCCAACCATTTCGCGTCCTTGATGAGCTGGTACGACACATCGAGTTGATACGCATCGCGGGTTTCTTCCTTAACTGGCACCAGCGCACTTCCTTGCGCAAGCTCCGGGCTGGTCGGGTTGACATAGCGTGAGCGCGCCCACAGCGCGTCGGCTTTCCATCGACCATCGGGATCGGCAGACATGAAGCGCAAACCCAGGCCACGGCTCTTTTCAGAATCAGGGATTTGCCCCTGATTGACGTTGCTTTGCGGCTGCGCGAGCGCGTCCATGAAGATGAGCTCAGTGCGCAGCAGCCCCTTCTTCTCGCGAATCAGTTCGACGCCTACGGTTGCCGCGTAAATGCGATGGCTTACCGTGCTAAGTCCAAAAAAATCATCAAAGCCAACGATGCTGGTGGCGCGTAATGCGGTCGCCGAAACATCCAACCACGGTGTGATTGCATAGCCCATCGAGAAGCCACGGCTATCACGGTTACTGAGCAGCAGCGGATGGTTGCCATAGCTCAGGTGACCGACGGCAAATTTGGCATCACCGCGAGTGAACTCGGCTTTGTAGTCGTTGAGATCCAGCTTGTCAGCATTGACGCCGTCGGTGCCGAAGCGCGGCGCCTCGTTGCGGTGACTAACGCCGGTGAGGTTAACGCCCGTCTTCGCGTCCCAGCCCAGCGGTTTACCCTCCCAAGTGAGCGCACCGGTGCTGGTCATGTCCTGAAACTTGGGGCGTTTGCTCGGTTTAGTAGTACCTGACTCGGTCTCGTAAATTTGGCCTTTGGTTCCGATTGTGAAGCGCGTTTCAATGCCCTTCGATGACTCTGCGGTCGAAGCCCCGGCATCGATCACCACACTGAATTTTGCCAGATCAATCCATTCGTCGCCACGTATCAAATGAATACTTACCTCGTGCTCTCCGACGGGAAGCGCGGCCCCGCTCGGCGTGGCGCGGTAGGTAGTGGCGTCGACCGCTTTGGTCTGTTTCGACAAGTCGAGCGGGCCGACGCAGATGGCGACTTCGCCGTCGGCTGCCGTGATAGCTCGCGAGAGACGCACTTCAATGGCGTCGCTTGATTTAAGTGTCTTTCCGATGAACGCGGGTTTCTCCACCGTCAAATCGGAAGGCGCTTGAGCGTGGGTCAACATCGCCGCACTCAGCATCAGCGCAAGCACGAGTGGCCTCATGGTGAGGTAGAACGGGACTGCGGTTGAAAGCGCTTGCATGTTCATAGTTCAAACCATTCATTTTTCTGAAATTACTGTTGACTCGGATAGATCCATTCGACGCGAATGCTCTTGCAGCGATCTCGTTCGTCACCGGCGCCGTCGGGCTCCAGTTGCCAGCGCGCGCCGTCGGATGCGTCGGCTGTGCAGACCGCGCCTTTCTTGCGGCTGTCGCTTTCGGTTCCGGTTGAAAACGTGGCGGTTGCGTCGACCGGTCGAACACAAAAATCGCGCCCCTTAGCAGCTCGGTATACAAAAAAATCAGGGAAGGCCGGATCGCATACCGTTGGTCGGTGCAGCACGCTCTGGCGGCTGCATCGCATCACTTTTGCACCGGCGTCATAGGCTGCATCGAAACCATTCGGACAGCGGACACCGTCGGTCGCGGCAGCGTTTGTCGGTGATATCGGCGTCGCGAAACACACTATCGCAACCACGGCGGCGATGAGCGAAGTGGTTAGGCATTGAGACCGGGGATCCATCATCCATTCGCGTATTTGCAAACACACAACCGGGGTGTTGCGCGATGGATGAACGATAGAAGTCGCGAGCGCCTGCCGCCATACGGCATCTGCCGTAGGCGCGTCAAGAAAATGGCGTATGGGTCGGCGACGCGGGTCGGCCAACGGGAGCGGGCTAGCTCGCGCGCATGACCAGTGCGATGAGCTCCGCGACGTTATGAACGTCAAGCTTGCCCATGATGTTTTCGCGATGTTTGCGAACGGTAGCCACGCTTAAATCGAGTTTGCGAGCGATATGCTTGCTCGAATCGCCGTCGCGAAGCAGGCCAACAATTTCGCGCTCGCGCTCCGTCAGACGACTGAGAACCGTCTGCACTGGCTTTGATGCAGCGATTGGGTAAGAAGCCGCAACAGTTGCACTTACGTAGCGTCCGCCGTCACGCAGGGTGTGCAGGGCCTTGAACAACTCGTCGGCATTGTGGTGTTTGGGAACATAACCATGCGCGCCGACTGCCAGCGCGCGCGCGACCGTGGCCTCGGACAGATCGCCGGTGAGGATCAACACGCGTAAACCCACGTGACTTTGCAAAAGCTCGGCAGTGAGATTAATGCCGTCGCCATCCGGCAATCCCACGTCGACAATAGCCATCTGCGGCTTTCGCGCGTTGATGACCTCGCGCGCTTCGGCCACCGTGCCCGCTTCTCCGACCAATTGAAACTCGCGCTCAAGCGCGAGTAGCATGCGCAAGCCATCCCGGATCAAGGAATGATCCTCAACAATCACCACTGAAGTCGGGCCGACGTTCGCGTTAGTATTCGTTTCCATGCAACCTCACAACAAAGCCGCAACGCTTACGCGCCGTCTGATCAGGTGCGCTGCTCGGCTGACGCTAACGATAGCAGCGATTGTGCCATCGCTCGCGCTGTTTGCCGAGGTGTTGTCGCTTCAACTGCGTATTGACGATGATTCCGAGTTTTTGCGACAAGTCGTAGCCCATGCTCGCGCGGGCATCGCTGCACAACCCGAGCGATTTAGACTGGTCACGGAGACGGCGGCGCCGAATGTCATTGTCACCGTTGGGCTCAAGGCGTTTCAGCGCTCACTCAATGATCGCGGTAAGGTGCCCGTGCTTGCGCTCGCGATTGCGCGACCGCTGTACATTTCGAGCTTGGCAGCAAAGGGCCTCACGCCGGAGGCTGCTCGCGATGTTTGCGGCATCTTTGGTGGACAATCACCGCGTCACAACTTGGCGCTCATCCGCGCACTGATGCCTGACGCCAAAACCCTGGGAGGGTTCAGTTCAGACGCTTTGCCTGTGCGGCCAGCTTATTTTGTGTTGCTTCGCGAGTTCTCCTTCGGTTTTGTGTCAGAGACAGTAGCCTCGCCAGTTGAAGCGCTCGAAAAGCTCGATAGCTTGCTGCGAAAGAGCGATGCTTTGACAATCGCGCAAACGGTAGACGCAGTCAATAGCACTAACATTCGGCAGCTCATCCTGGCTTCGCTGCGGGCTGGCAAACCCGCTATTGGCGGCTCCAATACTTCATTCGTCGATGAGGGCGCATTGGGCGCAATCTTTTCGACACCCGAAAATGTGTGGCAAGAGGGCTTGCATCGGCTCTCGCTGTACCGCACCGTACGAACTCTGGGGGCTAGCGATTACGCTCGGGAATGGGTGCTTGCGATAAATCGGGCAACGGCGGCGACGCTGCGCCTTAAGCTGCCTGGTGACGACGAAATCAAGGCAGCAATAAAGCGACTACTGGGCGAGGAATAGGCAATCTTGTTTAGCGGGATCCGCGCCCGATTAATGTTGGCGGCCGCCATCCCGCTGACGATTGCGGTGGTCGCAGCGGGCGGTTTGTTGCTCGTTCAAAACGTGCGGCAAATCGAGCTGCATCACATGGAATCGGCGATGTCGTTCGCGCGACAAGCCGCCATACTCGCAGAACTACCGCTGGCGACTAGCTCAAAGTCTGGCGCTCGCTCGGTCGCCGACTTCGTTGAGCGAAGTGCCGACTTTGTGGGCATGGCGTTGGTCGATCGCTCAGGCGGAACGATTGAGAGCAGAGGCAATGTCGGAGCGGCGTCTCTGCGTATGATCGAAGGCGCGCCGGTCAATCTGATCGCCGAGTCTGATGCCCGACTCATCTATGTTGTTCACCCGGTGACGCTTGCGGAAGCACCGAATGTTGATGCGCCGGGCGGATCGCTTAACGCAACGGCGCAGCGGGTCGGATATGCGGCGATCACCTTCTCGCGCTTGCAAGAGCGCAACAGCGTTGGACGGTTGCTTGGAACTGGGCTATTGATTCTTGGCGTCACGCTGGCCCTTTCACTGTTGCTCGCTCGTTCCGTGGCGAACTCAGTGTCGAAACCCATCGTCGCACTCTCCTCAGCGTTATCGGATGTTGCCCGAGAGGATTTTGACGTTCGACTGACCAGCTCGGGCGTCGGTGAGATGGCGAGTGTTGCCGAAAATTTCAATGCGATGGTTGCGACACTTGCCGCGGCGCGCCGCGGATCGAATGAAAAGGTGCGTCTCGCCACTGAGGCGCTTGCCCGACGCACGGCGGAGGCTGAGGCAGCCAATCTGGCCAAATCACAGTACCTTGCGGCGGCCAGCCACGACTTGCGGCAACCCGCGCACGCACTGAGCCTCTACATTTCGGCTGCGAAGCGGATAGTGTCTAGGCTTCCTGCCGACCAGGTAAGTCAACTGGAGAAGGTGCTGATAGGCATGGAGTCGTCAGCCCAATCACAAGACGCGCTGCTGAACTCAATTCTTGATATCTCCCGTATCGACGCAGGCGTGCTTCGGTCAAACCCGGAACCACTCGCCGTGGCGCATTTGTTTAAGCGTGTCGTCCAAGAGCATGTTGATGTCGCACGCCCTGCCGATGTGATTCTGCGATACAGGGCCACAAGTCTGGGGGTGTATGCCGATCCCGTTCATTTCGATCGTATCTGCCAGAACCTGGTGGCTAACGCGCTGAAGTTCGCGGCTCGAGGCACCGTTTTACTCTCAACACGAAAGCGCGGCGATCAGGTGCTCATTCAGGTGTGGGATCAGGGAGGCGGCATTGCGCCAGAACATATCGGGAAAGTGTTTGAAGAGTTCTACCAGGTTGCACCCGGCATGACTGTTCGCGCCCGGGGGATGGGGTTAGGGCTGTCGATTGTGCGCCGCCTTTGTCGAATCGAGGGCGGAAGCATCGCGGTGCGCTCGGTTTTGGGGCGCGGAACCGTGTTCTCAGTCCTGTTGCCGGGTACATCCTCGCCTCAACGATTCCAGCGACAAAGCGCCGCTGATCGTGCCCGGATACCGGTAGGGACCGTGGCGTTGGTGATTGACGACGAAGCCATGGTACGTGAGGCGACTCAGCTCGTACTTGCAGAGGCTGGCTATCAGGTAATAGTCGCTGAAAACCTCATCGAGCTTTCCGCCAAATTAAATGTCGATATCGCGCGTCGCGTTGCTGCCGCCGTGGTTGACTTTCGGTTGGCCGACGGCTACAGCGGAATCGAGGCGGCGCGTTACCTTCAGGCGCGCTTCGGTGATCAAATCAAGATCGTCATTGTGACCGGGGACACATCGCCGGAACGGCTGCAAACGCTCCATCAAAGCTACTTTCAGATTCTTCATAAACCGATTAATGACCATCAATTGCTAAACGCCTTAACTCACGTACAGAGCGGCGTTTGACGCGAGCCTGCCACCTGTGACTCAGCGAGCGGTAATCGTTTCTGGTTACACTAAAAAAATGTCAAAGACCCTCATCATCGCGGAAAAACCTTCCGTCGCGAGCGATATCGCGAAGTCACTCGGCAACATCAAGAAGGAGGGCGACCACTTCGAGAACGATCAATATGTGATCAGTTCTGCGGTCGGCCATCTCGTCGAAATCGGCGAACCGGAAGAGGAAGAAGTCAAGCGCGGCAAATGGACTTTTGCCAAATTGCCGGTCATTCCCACGCATTTCGCGTTGAAGCCGATTGAGAAAACGGCTGAACGTTTGCGCCAGCTCACGAGGCTCATCAAACGCAAGGATGTGACTCAAATCATCAACGCCTGCGATGCCGGGCGTGAGGGTGAGCTGATCTTTCGCCTGATTCAGGAGCATGCGAAGGCGAAGCAACCGGTGAAGCGGCTGTGGCTGCAATCGATGACCCCAAGCGCGATTCGCGACGGCTTTACCAAGCTGCGCAGCGACGATCAGTTGCAGGGCCTGGCCGATGCGGCGCGTTGCCGCTCTGAGGCCGACTGGCTCGTTGGCATCAATGGCACGCGTGCCATGACCGCGTTCAATTCCAAGAGCGGCGGCTTTCATCTCACCACCGTGGGCCGCGTGCAGACGCCGACGCTTGCGCTGATGGTGGAGCGCGAGGAACGCATTCGTAAATTCGTTGCGCGTACTTATTTTGAAGTGCATGCGACGTTTGATGCCAAGGCAGGGCAATACGCCGGGCGCTGGTTTGACGAGAAATTCAAGAAGGCGGACGATGAGCATGCGCGGGCAGAGCGCATTTTTGACACGCACGACGCCACTAAAGCAGATGCGAAAGCCCGCGCTCAGTCGATTGCGGCCAAATGCGAGGGCAAGTCCGGCGTCGTTGAAGAGGAAAGCAAACCGACCACGCAGGCACCGCCTCTGCTCTATGACTTGACCAGCTTGCAGCGTGAGGCGAACTCGCGATTTGGATTTTCTGCGCGTACGACGCTGTCGCTGGCGCAGTCGCTGTATGAGAAGCACAAGGTGTTGACCTACCCGCGAACTGACGCGCGCGCGCTGCCAGAGGACTATGTTGACACGGTCGGCGAAACGTTGAGAGTGCTCGAGGAAACCAATCGCTACGGCACGTTTGCCCGCGAGATTCGTACCAAAAAGTACATCCGTCCAAGCAATAAGCGGGTCTTCGATAATTCAAAGATTTCTGATCACTTCGCGATCATTCCGACCCTGCAACTTCCTCGGGCGAGCGGTGTTGCGGGCGCATTGAATGAGATCGAAGAGAAGCTCTACGACATGGTCGTGAAGCGCTTTCTGTCAGTGTTCTTTCCTTCCGCTGAATTTCAGCAAACCACGCGCATCACGCGTGTTGAAACCGAAGCCTTCAAGTCCGAAGGCAAGGTTATGGTCAACGCAGGCTGGCTTGCGGTGTATGGCAAAGAGGCTGACACCGAAGAGACCGGCAACTTAACACCTGTCGCTGTGGGTGAAAAGCCGAATGCATCAGAAGTCGTCGCCAGAGAATTGCAAACCAAGCCGCCGGCGCGCTACTCTGAGGCGACGCTGCTCTCAGCAATGGAAGGCGCAGGCAAGCTGATCGACGACGAAGAGCTGCGTGCGGCCATGCGTGAAAAGGGCTTGGGCACGCCAGCGACACGCGCCTCGATCATCGAAGGACTGATCCTGCAAAAGTATCTGGTGCGTGAAGAAAAGGCGCTGAAGCCAACACCGCAGGCCTTCTCGCTCATCACGTTGCTGAACGGCCTGAACGTGCCGGAGTTGACCCAGGCCGAGCTCACCGCGAATTGGGAAACGCAGCTCGCACGTATGGAAAAAGGCGAGGTGAGTCGCGCAAGTTTCATGGCTGAAATCGGCGACATGGCCAGGCACATCGTAACGGCAGCCAAAGGCTACGAGAGCGACACTGTGCCGGGCGATTTTGCAGATCTCAAGACTCCCTGCCCCAAGTGCGGCGGCGCGATGAAAGAGAACTACAAGAAATTCGCATGCACGAAATGTGACTTCGGATTCTGGAAAATTCTCGCCGGGCGTCAGCTTTCGACCGAAGAAGCTGAGACCCTGATTCGCGACAAAAAAGTGGAGAGCCTGACGGGCTTCCGCTCGAAACTCGGGCGTTCGTTTGACGCCAATCTGCGCATGAACGCGGAACAGGAGATTGAGTTTTACTGGGACGAGAACGAAGGCACGGTAGGAGAAGGCGCTGATCCGGTGGACTTCTCAACCATGGAAGCCATCGGCAAATGCCCGAAGTGCGGCGCCGGTGTATTTGAGTTGCCCACAGCCTACATTTGCGAGGTCGCCGCGAAGAAAGAAAAGCCGCGTAAGTGCGACTTCCGTTCGGGGCGCGTGATATTGCAACAGCCGATCGAGCGTGAGCAGATGGTGAAGCTGTTGACCGATGGCAAGACCGATTTGCTCACCAAATTTATCTCAACGAAGACCAGGCGACCGTTCAAGGCCTATCTGGTCGTGGAGCGCAAAAAGGATGAAGTGAAAGTAGGATTCGACTTCCCGCCACGTGAACCGAAACCGGGCAAAGAGGTCCTTGAAACCAAAGCCGCTCCAGCGGCCAGAGCGACGAAAACTGCGGCGGCAAACAAAGCCACCAAGGCTCCCGCCAAAATGAAATAATCGATGTCCGCATCGCCACACATTCGCCGTGCAGAGCCTCGCGACACGAGTGCGCTGGC
>JAYUWL010000166.1:0-4413 GCA_043753585.1 Burkholderiales bacterium | reverse complement strand
GTGGAGGTGTGGAGGGCGTTCATTTTTTCGTCATTCCCGAGATGGCGGGAATCCAGAGGCGTGCGGTTTGCGAAGTACAAATTATCGCCGCAATAAATGCCTGCCCCAATATGGGGCTTGCCTCTTTAGTTCCCATACGCCTATATAATATTCCTATGTAATAATCCCAGCTAAAGAGGGAAGAAATGCATGTTGTCAACGTATCAGGCCTAAAAAACAATCCCAGCGAAGCACTGCGCAGCGCCCGCGACGACGTGGTTGTGGTGATGAATCGTGATCAGCCGGATGCGGTGATGATCGGACTGCAATCGGGCAAGTTGTTGTCGGAACCAGGAATGCGTGCGGCGCTCGCCAGCGCGCTGTTCCGGGATGGCGGGTTGTCACTGGTGCGTAGCGCGCGGATGGCGCAAATGCCGCTGGCGTCGTTCATCGCACATGTTTCGCGGCTTGGCATTCCGGTAGTCACACATGACGCAAGTGAGGTCGCGCGAGACATGGAAACGCTGGATCAATGGCTCGCCGCGTCATAAGCGACGCGAGTCCGTTGATCGGGCTCGCTATCGTGGATGGCCTTTCTTGGTTGCCGCACTTGTTTGGCGAAGTGTCGATTCCCCCTTCAGTGCATCGCGAGGTGTTGCCCGGTGTCGGCGCTCGCGGTGAGGTGGAGATTGCCGCTGCGATCAAGCGCAAATCAGTTCGCGTGTGGAAGAAGATCATTCCGTCGCCCGCGGCGACATTGCCGGATCTTGACGAAGGCGAAACTGATTGCATTCACATTGCGCTATCGCTCGGTGATGGCAATAGTTTGATACTGATGGACGAGCGCGCCGGGCGTGCTGTTGCCAGTGAGTTTGGCATTCGCGTTGCGGGTACCGCTGCGGTGATCGGCTTGGCGAAAAAGCACGGATTGATTGACTCTGCGAAGAATCGATTTGAGCGTTTGCACGCGACAGATTTTCGGATCAGCGCTGGCATTATTCAGGCTGTTCTGCGTGATGTAGGCGAACTGAACTTGTAGTTCTTTTTCGAATCGGCTCATCAGCGCCAATGACCGAGAGGTCGCGGCAAAGCCGCTCCTACAGTTCAAATTTGAGGACTTACGCTATGGAAAAAATTCACAAAACCGATGCCGAATGGCGCGCAACGCTCACCGCCGAGCAATTCAAAGTGGCACGTGAGCACGGCACCGAGCGAGCGTTCACAGGCGTCTACGCCGACCATCACGTCAAGGGCACCTACACCTGCGTCTGCTGCGGGGAGCCTGCGTATTCGTCGGAGGCCAAGTTTGAATCAGGCACCGGCTGGCCGTCGTTCTGGCAACCAGTCGGCGCTGAGCACGTCGAAACAAAAGAAGACAACAGCTGGTTTTCGCGTCGCACCGAGGTGCATTGCTCCAGATGCGACGCCCATCAGGGCCACGTCTTCCCGGACGGGCCGAAGCCAACGGGGCTGCGGTATTGCATCAATTCCGCGTCCTTAAATTTCGTTCCTGACAAGTAGTCGCGGTACGGCGGCAGCGGATTTTTCACCCCTCATCGGGCGGCAGCCGTCCGGTCAGCTTTTGGTTGAAAGCGCCGCCGCATCAGGGGTAGCGCAGATTTTCGCTATCAGTCGATAATCTTTCAAAACGCCGTCTACCCCAAGTACAGCGGTCTTTCCACAGGAAAGCAGCCTTTGTCTTTCACATCCTAAAACTTACGCCTGAGTGACTGACTGCAGCGGCAACGCCACGCTGAATTTGCTGCGTTGCGTGACGAAACGAGTTCGCACGTTGCGCACGTTGTTGGCGGCCGTGAAGACGCGCGACACCAGCGCCTGGTACGCGGCCATATCCCGCAACGTCAACATCAGCGTGAAATCGACGCTGGGCGCTGTGCGATAGGCCTGTGTCACGCTCGCCTCGTAGCGAACCAGCGCGTCAAACGCGTCAAACCGCTCCGCGTTCTGCACGTCCAGCGTGATCTCGGTGATCGCGAGCAACAGCGGCCCGAGCTTTGCGGGCGAGAGTATCGCCACCGTTGCCGCAATCACGCCCGCCTCCGAAAGCGCGCGAACGCGGCGCAGCGAGGTCGCGGCCGAAGTGAACACTTTCTCTGCCAATGCTTGATTAGACAGCGATGCGTCTTGCTGCAGCGCGTCGAGTATCCGCAGGTCTAACTTGCTGATATGCAATTTTTTTCCGTTATTTACATATTTTTAGTATTTTCCACCAGCTGCGACATCTCGCGCAATATTCCCTCATAAATCGCCACAAATCGCAAACCTGCATCAAACGCAGCGCTCTATGATTCCGCCACCAAAAGCTTGATTCAGGATCGCAATTATGTGTGGAATCGTCGGCGCAGTCGCCTCGCGCAACATCACCCCCATCCTCGTTGAAGGCCTGAAGCGTCTCGAATATCGCGGCTACGACTCGTGCGGCGTTGCTGTGCATGCCGACGGGGGACTCAAGCGCGCGCGCAGCGTGAGCCGCGTGGCCGAGCTGGCGCGCGAGGTGGACGAAACGCATCTCACAGGCTTCACCGGCATCGCGCACACACGCTGGGCCACGCACGGCGCACCCGCTCTCAACAACGCGCATCCGCACTTCAGCCGCGACCGCATCGCGCTCGTCCACAACGGCATCATCGAAAACCACGATGCGCTGCGCGACGAACTCAAGATGCGCGGCTACGTGTTCGAAAGCCAGACTGACACCGAGGTCATCGCTCATCTGGTCGACCATCTTTACGACGGCGACCTCTTCGCCGCCGTGCAACAAGCCGTGCTGCGCTTGCAGGGCGCCTACGCGATTGCCGTGTTTTGTCGTGACGAGCCACATCGTGTGGTCGGTGCGCGCGCGGGCTCGCCACTGATTGTGGGCGTCGGCCAGGGCGAAAATTTCCTCGCGAGTGACGCGATGGCGATCGCGGGCGTGACTGATCAAATCATCTATCTCGAAGAGGGCGACGTCGTCGATTTGCAGCTTGGCCGGGTGTGGATCGTTGATCGCGCGGGCCGCGAATTGAGCCACACTGAGCGCCCTGTGAAAACCGTGCTCGCGCATTCTGGCGCGGTCGAACTCGGGCCGTATCGCCACTACATGCAGAAGGAAATTTTCGAGCAGCCGCGCGCGATTGCCGACACGCTGGAGGGCATCGAAGGCATCGTGCCTGATCTGTTCGGCGTGAATGCAGCCGCCGCGCTCTACGCCGTGGATAGCGTGCTGATCCTCGCCTGCGGCACCAGTTATTACTCCGGGCTCACCGCCAAATACTGGCTGGAAAGCATCGCGAAAATTCCGTGCAACGTCGAGGTCGCCAGCGAATATCGCTATCGTGACAGCGTGCCGAATCGGCGCGCGCTGGTCGTCACCATCTCGCAATCCGGCGAAACGGCCGACACGATGGCCGCGCTCAAACACGCCAAATCGCTCGGCCACAACCATACGCTGACCATCTGCAACGTCGCGACCAGTGCGATGGTGCGCGAATGCGCGCTCGCGTACATCACGCGCGCCGGCATCGAGATCGGCGTCGCGTCCACCAAGGCATTCACCACGCAACTCGCCGCGCTGTTTCTGCTCACGCTAGTCCTCGCCAAACAGCGCGGCCACCTGAGCGCAGATGACGAGGCTGCGCATCTCAAAGCACTGCGCCATCTGCCCGTCGCGCTGCAAAGCGTGCTCGCGCTGGAGCCGCAAATCATCGCGTGGTCTGCAGAATTCGCGCGCAAGGAAAACGCCCTCTTCCTCGGTCGCGGCCTGCACTATCCCGTCGCGCTTGAAGGCGCGCTGAAGCTAAAAGAAATCAGCTACATCCACGCCGAAGCCTACCCCGCAGGCGAACTCAAACACGGCCCGCTGGCGCTGGTCACCGAGGCCATGCCGGTCGTGGTCGTCGCACCGAACGACACGTTGATTGAAAAACTAAAAAGCAATTTGCAGGAAGTCCGCGCCCGCGGCGGCGAGCTGTTCGTGTTCGCCGACGCCGACTCACACATCAGCTCCGGCGAAGGTTTGCACGTCATTCGCCTGCCCGAGCACTACGGCGTGCTGTCGCCGATCCTGCACGTCGTGCCACTGCAATTGCTCGCGTATCACACGGCTACAGCGCGGGGGACAGATGTGGATAAGCCGAGGAATTTGGCGAAGTCGGTTACGGTGGAGTAGTTCGCAGATTGACATCGCAGGTAATATCACTTAATTAACTGTCATGCGTTTGGTGTTAGATACCGATGTAATCGTTGCCGCCTTCCGTAGCCCAACCGGTGCGTCATCAGCATTGTTGGATTATGCATTGGACAGGAAGTTTGTGCTGCTTGTCTCGGCATCTTTGGCATTCGAATATGAAGCGGTCATCAAGCGACCTGAGCAGTTGAGTGCAATGGGTATGTCACTTGAGCAGGCTGACAGGCGAATCAGGAGTGTCGTGG
>JAYUWL010000165.1:0-4420 GCA_043753585.1 Burkholderiales bacterium | reverse complement strand
TGTACTGACACTGGGTGCGCAACATCGACCAGCCCGCATCCAAGACCGACTTCGCCATCTTGGTTTTTGCAAGAGCTGATGCGCTCACGTTACCTATGAAGATTGCGCCGTTGTGTTTAACAAGCTCGGTGCTCAGCTTGTGCAGAAAGTCCTTCCTGCGATTGGCAATCTTTGCGTGGATCGCCTTGACTCTCTGTGTTTTGTGTGCACGCTGAGCGGTGGCCAGCGCGGGCTCCAAGTCGCGGTAGAAGCGCTGAGCTTCGACCTTGCCACCGTCACTCAAGGCGGCCAAATCCTTCAACCCCAGGTCGATACCTACAGAAGACGTTGCCAGTTGTCCGGCCTTCTCGGGACGCTTCACCTCGACGGTGACGTTCAAATACCAGCGCCCGCGGGTGTCTTCGCTGAAGTTGCCCGATCCCAGCGTGTAGTTCGACAGCCCGTAGCCGTCCCAGAGCGAAAGTGCCACGCCCTGGTAGTGAACCTGTCCCGCGCGGTAGCGAATCGCGCTGGCCTTGATCGGAATCCAGCCGAGCGAGCGACGTGCACCGCGCGAGACGCGCCAGCGCAGTTTCGACTTCTTGAACTGACGGCGGCGCGTGCAGTATTCCGCGCTGATGGCTTGCACGGTCTGGGAATGCAGAGACAAACCTTCCTTGCAAGCGCCCGAGGTCAACTCGTCAAGGTCGTAGCCCGAACAGAATCGGCGTTCACGCTCCAATATCTTCTGGCTGGTCTCGTTGCAGAAGTTCCACACCTGATTGACCTCGCGCGCCTGCTCGCTAAGGCGCTTCGCGTGCTTGTCTTTTATGCGAAGGTGCAACACGCGAGTCATCACCCCAAGGGCCTCTTGGCGATTCGCAGACTTCGAAACTTTGGATGAACGAATACCTGTTCGCATGCACAGTATTATAAATTGAACACTTCGGCTGTAGAAGCAAAAGCAACTTTTGTTTCTGCAACCGCCTGCGCCTTATATCCCCCGCCCTGAACGACGTCGCTTTACGGCGATTACGGTAAGGACATATCGAGCGTTCATGGGACGGATTGGGCGTAGCCGCGAGCGTGTGTGTCGGTTAGTTTGTGCTGCGCGGCTCAACGCGATCGAGCGTGTGCACCACGGCTTCGAAATAGTCGCGTCTGACCAGAAGCGGTTTCGGGTGCCCGTCGAGCAGCAAATACCGATGACGTTCGCCGAAGTTGTCGATCAATGAGCGCACAGCCAGCATGCGGCCGCGAGCGGCTAAGCAATCAGGGCTGATAGGCATCAACAGCGCGGGGTATCGCGCGTGCAAATCAATGAGAGAAATGGACGCCGTCGCTCTTCCGCCAACATAAAACAAGGCGACTCCTGTTGAGCGAGAGGTCGCAAAGAGCAGTTGCGCAGGTTCAATGTCGACGGGCTCGCCCTGCTCTGAGAAAGCAGACAGCGCGCCCGCGCTTGCGCGAGAGGACGAGCGAGCGGCTTGATCGGGCAGCGCGGTGGAAGCGGTTGCTTGTGTTGAAGTCACAGGGAACTCACTTCTCAAAAAACTTGCCGCTAAAAATGCGGCGCTTGGTATCGATATAGCGTCCGATCCGACCACCGTGTAGGTAAAACAAAGGGGACGACTATTCAATCGCCACGAGCGCGATGCAGCGCGCGGTCGCCGCCGCTGCATCGACATTGCTGACACCCGCGGTCAATGCGGTACCGCGCAAGCCCAGGACGCAACGCTGGAACAAAGTACCCTCGCGCAGTGCGGTCGGCGCCTGCCCGGACCCGGTAAAGTCAAACCATCCGTAGCTGACGCCCTCCGCGACTGCTGCAGACACAGACGCCGGCGTTTTCCCGTTGGTCAGCGGAATGCCCTGCGTAAGTGCCGTCCCGTTAAACCCGAGCAGATAGCGCAACAGCAGAAGGCCTTCCTTGTCGGCGCTGATACGGCCGTCGCCATCCCAATCAAACAGCGGCCCCGGTATGTTGGTATAGATGTTGAGCGTCGCGTTGCCACCGGTCGAAACGGGAAGTCGGATCACGCCCGGTGCGAGCACCACTTGATCGGTCGCAACACACTGAACGTGCGTCGGTGCAACACGCTCGCAATCCATGGGAGCAACATTCAAAGACAGCGCCAGGCCAGCGCCGGCGATGCGGCCCTTCTGGACGCGATACCTGAAATAGGCTTTCGGCGCATCGGTACCGGCTGCCACCTGCTCCCCGTAGGCGAACAATGTGCACGCATTACCGCTCGCTCGCGCACCGCAAAACCAGTTGACGTAGGTTGGAAACCAGGGGACGTACGTCAACGGTTGTTGCGCCTCGATGCGTGCGGATCCGAAGACGCAGGCGGCAGACAGCAGTGCCGCGGCGAGCCACTGGTGACGGGACCTAAACGAGAACACTTGGCCCCCTTATCGTGGCAGAGCCGACAGCCAGGGCGCGCCGGGCGTCGTAGGCTGCGAAGATTTTCTGCGCATCCGGATTCCACCGCAACGCCTCCCGGTGCGACAAAAGAAGTGTTTCGACTTGCGCCCGATCTGCGCACCGATTGAAGTTCAGACGCGCTGTATGGTGAACGATAGCCGCTGACACGCATGACAGCACAGCAAACGCAAACAAAACGAGTGGTAAATGCTGCAGGTGAGCGGCATCGGGTCGCACAACGACGTAAGAGGAGTAGTGCGGCACCAGAAGACATAACGCGCTGAGCGCCGACACGATCAAAAGCGCAATGGATGCATTCCGGGCGAAGGCGAAACGCATCGAAGCGTCCTCCGTGCGTTGCGCAATTGCGTCCGTCCAGGAATGGATATCGGTTAAAAAATCGTGCGGCTGGCGCTCTTCTTCGAAATCAACCATATGGCGGGTATTGGGTGCGGTAGGTGCGTGTAACAAAACGAGTCCGTCCTTCGATCTACTTCGCCGGCGAAATAGCGCACGTTGGCGCTGTTTCCAGTGCGTAGCGAACGGTCAAACCGTCGTAGTCCACGCCTCTGAAGCTTGGCGCAGGATCGCGGTGTAGGGCCAATTGCTGTTTAAGCGCCTTCATCACCTCATAATTTCGGTGAGCAGCCTTACTAACCGCCGGAGAGCCCAGACCGAAGCTGCTCCCGTGAGCATGCCCAGCCAAGCACTTTAGCTCCGTGCACAGCCGCCGATACTCGCAACACTCCTCCACGGTAGGAAGCCGGCCTGCATTGCTATCGCCGCACGCGACGGGTAACTCGCCGAATGCGAATCGGTTTGACAGTTCGTCGTATTGGCCGAGACTCAGTCGCGTGAAGAGGTCAAGTGCGTCGGCGATCGCCTTTGCGTGGTCAATGCTGACGTCTAGTTGGAGTCTGGTTTCGCCAGCGTGCTCAACGCCGGTGTCGTTTCCGATGGCATTGGTGTGATGGGGAATCGAGGCTGCGTTAGAAAGATGTGTCATCAGGGTAATTAACGTTGGTAGGGTTAAACAGACAGTGTTGAGCTCAGCTTACGCGCGCCGGATTCGGCCGCAAGCTGGCGTTGACGGGCAAAGATCGGCGCGAACTGTTGATTGATTCGCTGCTTGCTGGCGCTTGAGATTTCTTTGAGAGCGTTGTGATAAGTGATGTTGACCAGCTGCTCGCGCCAGGCGTCCTCGGTGGCCCAGCGGGCGACCTCGGAGCGGGGTTTTTTCATCTGACGGGAAAGTGTCGTGATCGCGCGGTGGTTGGCGTACTGTTTGGCATCGGTAAATGCGGCCATGGCGCGCAGCTCCTTTTTGCCATCGAGCACGTCGCGCATCCGCCCGTTGGGCAGTCCGAAGTCGGCGATCGTACTGATGAACATCTTGGTGGTCCACGGCTCGGTGAGGGCCACCCAATAGGGCGGGATCATCACCATCGGCCACGACGTAACGTCGGCCTGAGGCACAGTAAACGCGGACAAGGTCCAGAGCCGTTGCCAAGACTCCGCAGTCAAAGCGCCGTCGGTTTTCGGCTGCATGGTGTGATCGAAAGCACGCCGTGCGAGGCCTCTGAAATCGAGCGCGTTTTTTTCCCGGTTGGCGCCGGTGCTCATGATCGCGACGTTGCCGACAACATAGCCAAGTCGGTTATCGATGCGGTCAAGGCTCCAGTCGCTGTCGCTGCCGGTGCTGTGGGTGAGCAGCTCCCGCGTGATCGGACAGTATTTGACGTCGATTGCCTTGATAAAGTCGGCCGTTACTCCCTTTACGGAAAATGCAACACCGCGCCAGTGTGCTCCGAGACGCGCCTGCAGCACTTTTCGCTGATAGCGGCAGGTGAGCGTCGGAACCCGTCCGAAGTGAGCATGGCCGGCGGCGATACCTTTCGCAACACAGGCGGCGATTCGTTTGTCGTCAAAAACCGTATAGCCGAGCCGGGCGATGTCCCAACCCAGATCAAAACCTTCTTTTTCGTGGTCGCTGTGCATGATGTGTCCCGAGTA
>JAYUWL010000164.1:0-4426 GCA_043753585.1 Burkholderiales bacterium | reverse complement strand
CCGACCGACCCTTAGCTTCGCCGTACACCTGCCGCAGCGCTTCTATAGATTCGATCATGGCCAACTCAGCTTGGAAAAGTTAGGGGACACAACCGTCGCGTGAGGCAGGAAGTTAATCGAAAGGCGACAAAAAAGCCACCGCGAAGGTGGCTTGTCTGATGGCGGAGAGGCGGGGATTCGAACCCCGGATACCTTGCGGTACGCCTGATTTCGAGTCAGGTACATTCAACCACTCTGCCACCTCTCCGAGCCCGTTATTCTAGCGTAGAGATGGCAGCATCACGCCTATGGCGGCCTAACCTTTGGCGGGCGTGGGCTTGGCGTTGGTGCTGCCTTTAGCGGCGGCGGGGTTTGCGGTGTCTTGCGTTTTCGGCGCGGCAGACTGCTTTTGGCCATGCGACTCGGACGATGAGGGCTGCGCTGCTGCTGCCGTGATCACTGGAGGCGGCGGCACCCAAGTGGCGGCGGGCACCGTCTTTCCGGCGGCTTTCATTTCACGAAAGTAACGGTCGGCGCTTTTGTCCTGATAGCGACTCAGATCGGTTGCCTCTTTTTTCGCAACGTCCGCCGCTTTTTCTTTGGCCTCGGCCGCTTTTGCTTTTTGCTCGTCGGTGGGCAGTGGAGCAGCGGGGAGCTTTGCAATCGCCCACGTGGTGATCATGCTGCCCACGACCAGCACCAACCATGCATTAAGTTTCATCAGTCGTGTCCTCCAATAGCTACGGGTTGCGAGGCTTTCGCGCTGGACGCAGTGGCTTTGCCTGTGTTGCCGACATTGCCAGCCTTGCGTTGTTCGTCGTACCAAATTTCATGGTGTTCTTTGGCCCATGCCTCATCGACCACACCCGTCTTCATGGCATCGAGCGCACCGGCCATGCCAAGCGTGCCCATGTAGATGTGGCCAATCGCTCCGAGCATGAACAACGTTGCGCCAGTCAAATGCACCAAATTTGCGAGCTGCATGATGGCGCGGGTCTGTTCGAAATTCGGAAAGTTAAGCACCAGCCCGGACGCGCCAACCACGAGGCCGAGCGTCATGAGCCCGCCCCAGAACCAGATTTTTTCTCCAGCATTAAATTTTTCGCTCGGGATGTGTTTGCCGTTGACCAATCCACCGAAATTCACAATCCAGTCCAAGTCGACCGCCTTCGGAAAGTTATCCCGCACAAAAATCACAAACGTGATGATGCAACTGATGATGAACAGCGGGCCGAGAAAGTTGTGCATGTTTTTGGCGAGCACCGCTAACCAGGAGAACAGCGTGAAGCCAATTACCGGAATCAGCAGGGTCTTTCCGAACAACAAAATCAGCCCAGAAATGGCCAACACCGAGAACGAAATGGCCGTGCCCCAGTGCGCCATGCGCTCTAGTAAAGTAAAGCGCTCAATCAAGCGCCCTGTGGGTGAGTCATGCAACTGCATGGTGCCCTTCCACGCGTAAAAGCTGCCGATCATCAGCATCATGGCAACCAGTGCCCAGCCGCCGATTACTGAAAACCAGCCGTTGCGCAAGGCACGCCAGTTTTGGCCGCCGTCTTGAATCAACACGCCTGCTTCGGGCGCCGGAATACTGGCGTAGCCCTCGACTGCACCGCGCGCGTTTTTCCAGATGGGCGCATTGTTATAGGGCTGGGTGACCACTCGCTGCTGCTCAAGCTTTGCAAGCTCAGCCGGCGAGGCCACTGGACCGCTGCTTTGCTGCGCCAGCACCATCGTTGCAATCAACAGCGTGGCGAACAATGCAAGTAGACGTTTCATACCGCGCTCCTTTCGCTGCAAATACGGTGGCTAGTTGACACGCTTGTATTCATTTTGATTGTCAGCACGGGCGCGGAGCTGAAGCTGCCACGCGTTACGGTCGGCAAAAGGCTTGCCTTCGCCGTACGGCACGTCGTCGGCTTTTGCAGCGGACGCACCGGGCTTGGCCGTAATCGTTTGTGGTGTTTCGCCACATCCCGCCAGCGCAGCGAGTGCGGTGATGGACAGAAGCAACTTCATCATGATTTTTGCGGAATAGGTTGAACAGCGGGCGCGGTGGCCTTCGTGTCAGGACGTCCGTACGCTGTTGCGTGGCCCCACAAGTCACCACCTCGGCCACGGCGCATTACGCGTTCGCGATAGATATCGGACAACACATCGCCATCACCCGCGAGCAGCGCTTTGGTTGAACACATCTCGGCGCACGCTGGCAGCTTGCCTTCCGACAAGCGGTTACGCCCGTATTTTTCGTGTTCGGCCTTTGAGTTATCCTTTTCTGGACCGCCCGCGCAGAACGTACATTTGTCCATCTTGCCGCGCACACCGAAGGCGCCCGCTTGTGGAAACTGCGGCGCACCAAACGGACAGGCGTAAAAGCAATAGCCGCAACCGATGCACAGATCTTTGTCGTGCAACACCACGCCATCTTCGGTTTTGTAAAAACAGTTAACCGGGCAGACGGCCTGACACGGCGCGTCCGAGCAGTGCATGCAGGCCACCGAGATTGAGCGCTCAGCGCCCACGATGCCGTCATTTAACGTGACCACGCGGCGGCGATTTACGCCCCACGGGACGTCATGCTCGTTTTTGCATGCGGTGACGCAGCCGTTGCATTCGATGCAGCGCTCGACATCACAAATAAACTTCATTCGTGCCATGGTGTGCTCCTTATGCTCGCTCGACTTGGCAAACGGTGGTCTTGGTTTCTTGCATCATGGTGACCGCGTCGTAACCGTAGGTGGTCGCCACGTTGACCGATTCGCCACGCACGATCGGGGCCGCACCGTCCGGATATTTAGCAAGCAAATCTTTGCCCTGCCACCAGCCGGAAAAATGGAAAGGAATAAACGTAACGCCCGGCCCTACACGCTCGGTGACCATCGCTTTCACTTTGATCTGCGAACCGGTTACCGCTTTGACCCAGACGTATTCGTTGTTACGAATACCGCGGTCATTGGCGTCTTTAGTATTGATCTCAACGAAGTTTTCTTGCTGCAATTCAGCAAGCCACGGGTTGGAGCGAGTTTCTTCGCCGCCACCTTCATATTCGACCAAGCGGCCCGACGTGAGTACCAGCGGAAATTTTTCGTAAACCTTATCGGCGATCGCTTTGTCTTGCACCGATTTGTAAAGCGTTTTGACGCGCCAGAAGGCGCCGCCTTTGTCGGCATGCGTCGGATACTTTGCCGTCAATGCAGCGTTGGTGCCGTACAACGGTTCACGATGCTGCGGAATGGCGTCTGGAAAGTTCCACACCACGGCGCGGGCCTTGGCGTTGCCAAACGGATGGCAACCGTGGTTTTTCATAAACACGCGCATTTGCCCGCCGGTCAGATCGGTCTTCCAGTTTTTGCCCTCTGCGCCTGCTTTTTCGGCCTCTGTTAACTCGTCCCACCAACCGAGTTTTTTCAACAGCACGTGATCCAACTCTGGATATCCGGTAGTGAGATCAGCACCCTTTGAATGCGAGCCATCTTCGGCCAGCAGGGAAATACCTTCGCGCTCAACACCAAAGTTAGCGCGGAAGTTGCCGCCGCCTTCCATGACGTGCTTTGATGTGTCGTAGAGGTTAGGTGAACCAGGGTGTTTCATCTCGGGAGTACCGAAGCAAGGCCACGGCAGACCGAAATAGTCGCCATCGCACGGTCCGCCGTTCGCCTTCAGCGTTTTTGGGTCGAAGGTGTTCATGTGCTTCATGTGAAGCTTTAAGCGCTCAGGCGACTGACCGGTGTAGCCAATGGTCCAGGCGCCCTTGTTAATTTCGCGCAGAACGTCTTCGAGTTCGGGTTCAGGCCACTTCTTGTCGCCATCGGGTTTGATAATTTTGCAGTTCTTAGTGAACTCTTTGTCAAAACCAAACTTCTTGGCAAACGCATACATGATCGCGTGATCAGTCTGCGATTCAAACAGCGGCGTGATGACGCGTTCACGCCATTGCAACGAACGGTTCGATGCCGTGGCCGAACCACTGGTTTCAAACTGCGTACAAGCCGGCAAAAGGTACACGCCGTCTTTGCGATCAGGCATTGCTGCCGAAGCCGTTGGATACGGATCGATGATGACCATCATCTCGACTTTTTCCATCGCCTTTTTCATTTCCGGCCCGCGCGTTTGCGAGTTTGGCGCATGGCCCCAGAACAAGATCGCCTTCAGATTCGAATCCTGATCAATGGTCTCGTTCGGATCAAGCACGCCGTCAATCCAGCGCGACACCGTCATGCCGGGCTTCTCCATCATGGTCTGCGAAGTAAACTGCTGTTTCATCCACTCGTAATCGACGCCCCACACCGTGCACCAATGCTTCCAAGCGCCGGTCGCCAGACCGTAATAGGCGGGCAGTGAGTCCGGATTCGGGCCAACGTCGGTCGCGCCCTGAACGTTGTCGTGACCGCGGAAAATATTGGTGCCGCCGCCGGACACGCCAATATTGCCCAAGGCCAATTGCAGG
>JAYUWL010000163.1:0-13448 GCA_043753585.1 Burkholderiales bacterium | reverse complement strand
ACACGACTTCACCGGGCGGTCGCATGATGATGCAGATGGTGGGAGCGTTTGCGGAGTTCGAGCGTGCGATGCTCCGAGAGCGTACGCGGGTTGGGCTTGAAAACGCACGCAAAGAGGGGCGAATTGGTGGACGGCGTCCGAAGCTGAAAGAAAATCAACAGCGCGAGATCGCGAAACTCGTCACTTCGGGCGCAAAGACGGCGGCCGACGCCGCTCGACTTTTTAACGTACATCCGGCAACCATCTCCAGGGTCATCAAACGGCTGGCTTAAGTACATCTACCGTTCCATTGCTACTCACGCCCCTATTCCGCGAGGCAGCAGAGGTCGATGCAGGCATCAATGGTTTGATCAAGCGCTTCGGCCCAGATAGCCATTGTGCTGCCCATGGACAGGCCCAGCGAAGTGACAGGAAGGTCCGCGAGAAGAGGCTGCATTCGCGCCCATGCCAGCGAGGCGAGCGTGTCGTGAACACGGTAGCCCAGAACGTTTTGCCCTCCGAAAGCAGGCGCGTGATCATCGCACGCTCTGATTTTGCTCCGCCGAAATTGCGCTCGCCGAAACACCAATGATCGATGGCTAACACCGCGAAGCCGAGACGGGTCAATACTTCGCCGTACGGTGGGTTTTGCAGCGCTGGACGACCCAGTAGCAATTCGTCTTTGCCAACCTTAAAGCGGTTGCCATGCGCATGGCAATAGAGCACGAGGCCACGCGCGGCTTGATTGAGCGGACGCAGGAGCAGGGTCGGCACGGGTTCTTCACCGTTCACCGCCAGTATCCAATTTTCGACGTGCGCATGCGCCGTTTCTCGTGTTGATATCCGTGTGCCTGTGGGCGGCATGGCGAACGCAGGGTGCGGGCCAAGTAGTCGCCACAGGTGGGCCCGACGCCGCTCTATCGCTGCGACATCGCCGAGCCACGGCCAGCGCTTCATTTCGTGAGCGGCACGCCAGTCGATGTGACCTGAAGCGCTCGCGTTTCCTCCGGCAGCAAGACTACGCGAATGCGTTCGTAGGGCAGATGCCAGGATCCCAGCTGCGACGCTTCGATGCGCAGTGTGTCGCGATCCGACGCCGCGCTGAATGTGTGAATCACGCGTTGATTGTCGGCATGCGTTGTCTGTAAACCGTTGTCTTCGTACAGGATCGTTTTGCTGTCAACGGCTGTGGAGGTGGCCGGAGCGGCGTAGTAGCGCAGTGCGCGTGACGGCTCTTCAGTTTTATGCAGATCGCTGGTGGTCTCTGTCGTTGGCAACAGCGCACCAGCACGCACGAACAGTGGCAAGCAATCCAGCGGTGCCTCGACAATGACCGTGCGACCGCCTTCCAGATACTCGCCCGTCCAGTAGTTAAACCAGCCGTTTGCATGTGCGCCACGAGGCAGATACAGGCTGCGTTTGCGCGCACGGGCCTCAAACACCGGCGCGACAAGCAGGTCGCTACCGACCATCATTTCATCGTTCTCATGCCAAGTCGTTGCGTCGTCTCCAAAATGGAAGAACGTGGGTCGCAACACGGGAGTATGCGTCGTTGCCGCCTGCCACATTAGCGTGTAGAGATAAGGCATCAAGTGCAACCGCAGGCCGATAGCCGCACGGATCGGCGCGGTTGAGTCCGCATGCAACCACGGCGAGTTAACGCTGCCATCGGCCTTCCAGGAATTCATGATCATGCGCGGCACCAGCGCACATGCCTGTGTCCAGCGGATCAGCATTTCGGCATTCGGCACGGGGCCAGCAAAACCCCCAATGTCATGTCCGATATTGAACATGCCAGAAAGACTCATCGTGAGTGCCATGCGCTGGTTCCAGCGCATCGTGTGCCAGCTTGTGGTGTTGTCACCGCTCCATGTTTGCGCGTAACGCTGAATGCCCGGCGGGCCAGCGCGGGTGACGGTGTACACCCGCTCGCCCGGGCGCGCCCGGGCCTGCGCCTCACTGGTCGCCTGCGTCATCAAAAGCGCTTGCAATGCACGCGAACGGTGAATCGGAATTGCCCGTCCGTTGCCATCGGATGCGCCGGTCTCACTCCAGATTTCGTATTCGTTGTTGTCGTTCCAGCCGGTGTCGATGCCGAAATCGAGTACCTGTTTGCGGAAGTTCTCTTGCCACCATAGGCGATCCGAATCGCGCGTGAAATCGAGGTGTGCGCCCCAGCCGTCCCAGAACTGATCGAGGCAAGGTAGCCCGGTTACAGTGTCGCGGATGAAGCCGCCCGTTGCTTTGATGCTCGCGTACGCTGGATGATCGTTCAGCAAACAAGGTTTCAGGTTGGCCATCGTCCGCACATCGGTCGCCCTGAACGATTGCAATAGCCCACGGGCGTCGGGAAACTTATCGGTGTTCCAGGTGAATACGTAGCGCTGTTTACCACGGCTCGTGTAGCCCGAGCCGAAATGAAAACCCGACAGCGGGAATTTGTCGCGCTCTGCGAGCGCCAGGAACTCGCGGATCTTCTGCTGCGCATCCGGAAAGTCGGCCAACGCCATCGCCGTGTTGGCGAAACCCAGGCTCCATCTCGGTGGAAATGCCGTTCCGCCGATCAACTGCATGAATCGCGAGAGGGCCGCCGGTACATCCGGACCCGCCATGACGTAGTAATCCAGATCGCCATCATGGACTTCTGTCGCACGATAGAACTCGTGATAGTTGTCAAATTCCTGCCCGAAATCGAAGGTGCATTCGGCGAGCGTGTCGTAGTACATGCCGTAAGTGCTACCCGTGTCCGCACGACGGCCGAGGAAAAACGGCCAATGTTTGTACAGCGGATCGCTGGTTTCGCCGTTGTAGCCGAGGGCGTCGAGCTGGCGAGTTCTGAAGCGACGGCCAGCCTTGTTTAGCGGACCGGTTTTGTCGCCAAGACCGAAGTATTGATCGTGCTCGTCGCGCGATTGCCAATGGTTGATTTGGCCGCTGCGTTTTTCTGCAGAGTAGGCGTAGGTGGGACGATCTTTGCAGCAGACAAGCCATTCACCACTACCGCTGCGCTGTTCCCAAACGATGGCGAACGGCTCCAGGAATACCTTTGCACGAAGAGTCTCATCCGACAAAGTGGCGCTATTCTGGTTGCGCGCCACAGTGCCGAGGGAGGTCGCAAATAACGAGGTGCGATCTGTGCCTTTGGTTTCAAAAGCTGGCTTCGTCGCCGATTCGCAAACGGCCCAGGTGCGGTCTTCGCGCAAACCTTCGGGTGGCGAGAAAAACACTCTACCAACGCCGGTAGCGACGATGCTGATTCGGCAGCGCCAGCCGCCCAGAATATCGAGATCTAAGCCGTCGCTGCTGGCACGAACCTCCGCGCGACGTAGCGGTGTCATTAGCGCACCGCGCGTTCTTCGCCACTCGCTTCAAACAGGCGACAGGCTTCGGGCGGCGCGTAAACGGTTGCTGTCTCGCCGATCTTCGTCGTGACTTGACCCGCAACTTGCGCGGTGATACGCGGGCCGTCCTCATTTGGGGTAGCACCACGCAGCGCTCCGTAGAGGAGTGAATGACCGCCAAGCTGTTCAACACCGGAAATCGTTATCGGCATTGCCAGGGAGCCCTCGCGCTTTTCGAGCGTCAGGTGCTCGGGCCGCACGCCCAACGTGAGGGCGGTTCCCGATGCAGGTTTGCTGTCAGTTTTCAATTCGAAAGTTTCGCCGTATGCGGTGACGATGTGGTCGCCATGACCCGCCGTCACGGGCGCAAAGTTCATCTGCGGCGAGCCAATAAATCCCGCCACAAATTTATTGTTCGGGCTGTTGTAGAGCTCAAGTGGAGAGCCGACCTGTTCGACGCTTCCGGCGCGCAGAACGACAATTTTGTCGGCCATCGTCATCGCTTCGACCTGATCGTGCGTGACATAAATCATGGTGGCACCGAGGCGGCGATGCAGCCCGGTGATTTCGCCACGCATTGACACGCGCAGTTCGGCGTCCAGATTCGACAGGGGTTCGTCAAACAGAAAAATCTTCGGTTCACGTACGATCGAGCGACCGATCGCGACGCGTTGGCGCTGGCCGCCAGAGAGTTGAGTGGGCTTGCGTTCAAGTAGCGGATCCAGGCGCAAAAGTTTTGCTGCTGCGTCGACCTTCGTCCTGACAACGTCTTTCGCAATCCCCGTGTTCTCAAGACCAAACGCCATATTCTGGTAGACCGTCATGTGCGGATACAGCGCATATGACTGAAACACCATCGAAAGCCCACGATCGGCAGCTCGTGTGTCGTTGGCCCGCACGCCATCAATCGTAAGCTCGCCCGAGGAGATGTCTTCTAGACCGCAAATCATGCGCAACAGCGTTGATTTGCCGCATCCGGACGGACCGACAAAAACGACAAATTCACCATCGTGAACATCCAGGTCAACCCCGCGAATCACCCGCGTCGGGCCAAAGTCCTTGATGATCTTTTTGAGTTGAAGCGATGCCATTACTTAACTCCCGCAGAGGCGATGCCCTGAGTAATATATTTTTGCAAGAAAGCGAACACGATGGTGATCGGCAACAACGTGATCACGGTCATCGCGAGCAGATAGTTCCACTGTGTCACAAGGTCGCCCTGGAACGCGTTGAGTGCGAGTTGCAATGTGAATTTCTCGCTTTTCGAAAGCACGATCAGCGGCCACAGGAAATCATTCCATCGCCACATTACCGAGAAAATCGCCAGCACTGCCAGCGCAGGCGCAGCCAGCGGAAGCACGATGCGCCAGTAGATTTGCCATTCGCTCGCGTTGTCCATACGCGCGGCTTCCAGCAACTCATCCGGGATAGTCAGCATGTATTGCCTGAGCAAAAAAACACCGGTCGGTGTAGCAATGGCGGGCCAGATCACCCCCCATAAACTGTTGAGCAATCCAAGCTCCGAGATCACCAAAAAGTTTGGCACCAGCACAATCGCGGGCGGCACCATGAGCGTGCCAAGAATAAGAAGGAACACCGAAGTTCGCCCGCTAAATTTGTACTTCGACAGCGCAAACGCGGCCATCGAATTGAAGAGCAATGTGAGAATCGTCGCGATCACCGTGATGAAAACAGAGTTCCAGAGGTATGTGCCAAACTTGATCTGCCCGCCAAGATCGGTGTAGTTCTCGGTGGCGAGCTTGAATTCGCGTACGGGCTCGCGATCCTTCACGTTCACGCGAATCAGATCGTCAGGTCGCGCGGGGTCGACGAGCGTAGCGGTGAGACCAATGCGGCGCAGCTCAGCAAGTTCCCTGGTCGTACCGTCGGGCATCTTCACCCGATACACGGGCTTCATCTTTTCCTCGCCCGGGACCGCAACAGACTTTTGACCATACGGCAGAAACGACGGTGGAAATTCGTTGAGTGCCGACTCAGTCTTGAACGACGACATCACGAGCCACAGTACAGGTCCGAACATCAGGAACAGACCCATCGCGAGATAGGTGTAGGACAGCCAATCAGTCCAGTCCAGGCTGCGGCCGTTGCGGGTGCGGGTGAGGAACCGACCGCCCGTACGGGTAAGTGAATCCGGCGCGTTCATTTGGCACGTTCCCCTTCTTTTTCTGCGTTCGACAACTTCAATTGCAAAAGCGTCAACGCGACCAATGCGAGAGCCAGTAACAGCGAACCTGCGGCAGCGATTCCGTACAACCGCACAGGTTCGACAAAGCCCGTTTGATAGATGAACTGCACGACGAATGTGGTGGCGGAGCCGGGCCCACCGCCGGTGAGCACGAACACCTCATCAAATATTTGTACGGCCTTGATCATCGCGAGCACCACGACAACGAGCAAATTCGGCATGAGCAGTGGCAGCGTAATTTTTGTCAGCGAGCGCCACGGCGAGGCTTTGTCCAGCTGCGCGGCTTCGTACAAATCAGCCGGGATCGCCTGCAATCCGGCGAGCAAAATGAGTGTGTAGAAACCCATGTGCGCCCAGACCGAAACAAACGTCACCCAGAAAAACGCCCAGCCCGGCTCTGCGAGCCACAGAACGGGGTGCGAGCCCACGTTGACCATCGCGGCGTTCAGCAAACCGTCGCGCTGCAGTATCCATTTCCAGATGAGTGCGACGACCACGGGCGAGAGCAGAACAGGGTAGAAAAACACGCCGCGCCAGAAGCCGCGTCCGATAATTTTTCGATTGAGTACAACAGCGGTTATCAACGCAAACAACACCATCAACGAGACCTGAAAGATCGCGTACTTTGCGGTGTTCCAGATCGATTGCCAGAACACGTCTTTACGGCACGAGGAGGGATCTAAATACGAGCCGCACTCGAGCAGCGTCGAGAAGTTTTCAACGCCGACGCCGGGGCGTTGATTTGGGTAGAGATTCACGCCGCCGGTGAACGCGTAATAGAAATTGATTGCAATCGGCACGAACGTGAACAACAGGATCACGATCACGTTCGGTGCCAGAAAGAACCACGGCGTGCTGGCGCTGGTTTTCATCACTCAAATCCCTTACAGCTTTCTGTTGAAAGCCTTTTTTTATTTGGGCCGGAGCAGGCTTATTGCTAAAGTCGACTTGAGATAAAACTGCGCTCCAGCCGATAGGCAGATGGGTTAGTGCGAGAAAGCTGAGCAGGAGACCGATTCCCGCACCGTTGTCGAATCATGGTCGTTGGGTGAGCACGGGGCACCCACCCGGTCACGCTATTTCGCCGCCGCTTTGACCTGTTCGTCCAGATCCGACGCCAGACGCTTGAGCGCATCGTCCACCGACATCTCGCCAGAAATCGCCTGACCCAGTCGAGCAGCCGTCGGCTGAAACACGGCGCGGTTAAGGCGGTAGCCCTGCAAGTCAAAGTTGGGCTTCAAAATTTTCGGTACATCCGCGACGAAACTATTGAGCGCAGCTTTGGCCAATGGTGACACGTTGTACGTTACGCCTGCTTTGGCCACCGACAGGCTCGCTGGAATGTTGTCGGTTTTCGACATCATTTCCGAGTAGTTTGCGTCCATCGACAGGAAGTCGAGGAACTTCGCCACTTCAGCCGGCGCTTTGGTGCGCTTCAAGCCTACGTAGGCCGCGCCGCCCGGCATTGCCGTGCAACCTGCAGGACCGCAGGGCGCTGGCACGGCGGCCCAGTCAAACGACTTGGTGACGTTCTTGTCCATGCGGTTGACCTGCCACGAACCGGAGTAATACATCACGATACGACCGTTGGAAAACTCTTCGAACGCATCACGATAAGCCGAGCCACCGAGGCCGCCCCAGACTTCTTTCGGCATCAGTCCAGCCTTGTGCCAGCCGACAAATTTGTTGGCCGCAAGCTTGAAGCCGTCGTCGATCACTGGCCCGCCGTTTGCATCAAAATATTTGGAGCCATAGGCCACGGCGAGCGGTGCGAAGCGATGCCCGGTGCGATCCATTGCCGCCACAAAAGGCGTCTTGGTCGCGTCGGCTACTTTTTTACCTGCGGCCATCCAGTCGTCCCACGTCGCCGTCGCAGTTGGCATCGGTACCTTGGCCTGCTCAAACAACGTCTTGTTGACGTACATGCCGGTGACCGTGAGCTGCGACATCAGGCCGTAGATGCCTTTGTCCGCGGGCCCTGCACGGAACCAGGGCAGCGTGTTCGCGAAGTTGTCTTGCCATGCCTTTTGGCGGGCGGCGCTGAGGTGCGGCGTCAGATCGAGGTAGTACTTGTTCAAGCCACCAAGGTCAGTCACGCGGGCGATGTCCGGGCCTTCACCTGCGGCCAGTTGCACTGGCAAAGTTTCGACCACGGCTTTATAAGGCACCTTGTCGATAATTATTTTGGTGCCGGGGTTTGCGGCTTCAAACCGTTTCGCGATGTCGGCGGTCACTTCGCATTCGTTGCCATCGGAATAGCACTGCACGCGCAGGTCGGATGCCTGCACCGACGCCGCCGTAAATGACATCAGTGCTGCGGCGAGTGATGCCGACAATGATGAAGTTCGTACTTGTAGATTTTTCACAACTAAAGTCCTCCTTAAAACCTTGGATAGCAAATGTAGCGCTTTGGTGTCCATTTGCTTGCCTGGACGCCTTATTAAGTCATATATATCATCTATATGACGGCGGGTTTGCCCGCGTTTTGATTTGCCCTAAGCAATTTTCGAAACCAGACCGTCACGTCGGCGTTCAAAAAAAAGAAAGCGTTTCACACTCCGTGCATCGCGACACTCGCCAGATCTCTATTGAACGCAGATTTATTACATCTGCCGTCCTCTGCGCAAACGAAGGATCATGTAGCGTGCAGTGACTGCAACTACAGACAACCGCCCTCGCATGCAAACGGATGCTTTGCCATGCTCAGGGTGACTTCAATCTGCGTTTTGATAAGCGTGCTGCTGTGTTCACCTCGCCGCGATTGGAAAGACCGGCGTGATGCATCGATTGCGCGCGACGACGCTCGGTTCAAACCCTGGTCATCGTTCGCGGAACTTTGTGGGGCACATACGGCTGCGACTACACCGGCGTGTAAGGCCGGGCAGCGCCTGTTCACGCTGCTGTGTTGTAGCTGACACTGAGCCGAATAAAATAGGCAGATGAATTCGACTCACACTCTCGCGAACGTCCGCACGCGCTTCGCGCCGTCCCCCACCGGCACCCTGCACCTCGGCAACATCCGCACCGCGCTCTTTGCTTGGGCGTTTGCCCGGCACCACAAGGGCCAGTTCATTCTGCGCATCGAGGACACCGACCTTGAGCGCTCATCGGAATCAAGCGCCGATGGCATCCTGCGCGACATGGCCTGGCTCGGTATGGACATTGACGAAGGACCGTTCTATCAGATGCAACGCATGCCGCGCTACCGGGAGGTCGTCGCCGAAATGCTGGCCGATGGCCGGGCGTATCACTGCTACATGAGCGTGGAAGAACTTGACGGCTTGCGGGAAACGCAGAAAGCAAATGGCGACAAACCGCGCTATGACGGGCGCTGGCGTCCTGAGAATGTCGAAAAACTTGGCTTGGCGAAGCCGGATGGCGTGCAGCCAGTGATTCGCTTCCGCAACCCGGATGAAGGCGTGGTCGCATGGGATGACGCCGTGAAAGGCCGCATAGAAATCGGCAACAGCGAGCTGGACGATCTGGTGATTGCGCGACCCGCGCCCGTTGGCGAGGTGGGCGTGCCGACGTACAACTTCTGCGTCGTGATTGATGACGTGGACATGGCGATCACGCATGTGATTCGTGGTGACGGACATGTCATGAATACGCCGCGTCAGATCAATATTTTTCGAGCGCTTGGCAAAGAACCGCCGGTGTTTGGTCATACGCCGACCGTGCTCGGCAGCGACGGAGAAAAGCTCTCCAAACGTCACGGCGCGACGGGATTGAACGAATACGCCGCTAATGGCTATATGCCCGAGACCATCGTTAATGGCCTTGCGCGTTTGGGTTGGTCGCATGGCAATGACGAAATTTTCTCGCCGCAGCAATTGGTCGAATGGTTCAACCTCGAATCACTTACGCCGTCGCCGGCGCGCTTTGATGCCGAGAAATTTGAGTGGTTGAATGGTGAGCACATCAAGCGGTTGCCGTTTGATGCGTTGGCGAAGCGTTTACAGCCGTTTCTCGTCGCGGAGGGCTACGAGTTGGCTGCGGGCCCCTCTGTGCTGGCGGTTGCCGAGCTGCTTCGCGAGCGCGCTCCGACGCTCAAGAAAATGGCAGAAATGGCGCGTTATTGCTACATCGCTCCTATCACCAGCCCGATGCGCGTGATGATGCAGCTTGCGGCGGTTACAGCATCCGTTGGCACGTTGCTCAGTCAACCGGACGAACATGTAACGGCCGCAGAATTGGCGGCACGGCACGAGCTCGCAGCGATGGAGCAGGGTGGCCAAACTATGGCATTGATAATGCAGCATGTGACCGATGCCAACCAGCCGGCTATTGAATGGGTGAGGCAGCAGTTGGCCACCGTGGAATGGCACAAGCCAGCCCTTGCTGCGCTGCTCAAAGAAGCGCAAACAAAGTTCAGCGTAAAGACGCCGCAAGTCATGATGCCGTTGCGGGTCATGCTCACGGGAAGCGCGCAAGCGCCAGCGGTTGACGCGCTATTGCTTACGCTCGGGCGTGAAGCTTCGCTTGCGCGGATTGTTGTTTGAGGGGCAACTGAGCCTGGCGTGATGCGGAGACTGCCAACGGTTACCCCCGAACGAGCGTTCCCCTCACCCTCACCCTCACCCTCACCCTCACCCTCACCCTCACCCTCACCCTCACCCTTACCCCCCGGCAAGGGCAGAGGGGAGAATACTTCACGCAACGGGAGCAGAGACCGTACCCCACGCACACCTTGAACCGCGAATCAGCTCGCCGCCGTCCGCATCGTCACAAACTCTTCCGCGGCCGTGGGATGAATGCCAATCGTGCTGTCGAACACGGCTTTCGTTGCGCCGGCCTTCATTGCCACGGCAAAGCCCTGCACAATTTCACCAGCGTCGAAACCGACCACGTGCAGACCGACGACACGGTCGCTTTGAGTGTCAACAATCAGCTTCATGAACGCGCGTTCTGCACTTCCGCTTAGCGTGTGTTTCAGGGGCTTGAAGTCAGTCTTGAAGACTGTAATTTCACCAAAATGTTTGCGCGCATCGGCTTCGCTGTAACCGACGGTGCCGATGTTCGGATGGGTGAACACCGCAGTGGGGATGAACTCATAGCTCATGGCGCGCAGGTTGTCCCCAAACAGGTGATCCACCAACTTCATTGCCTCTGCAAGCGCGACCGGTGTGAGCTGGATGCGGGCCGTGACGTCGCCCACTGCGTAGATCGAAGGCACGCTCGTCTGATAATCGTCGTTGACCTTGATCGCGCCCTGTTTGTCTTGTGCGATACCCATGGTTTCAACCCCCATTCCCGCGACTTTTGGTACGCGCCCGGTGGCGTAGAGAACTGTGTCCACAACGATTTCAGCGCCGTCGAATAATGTCACGGCAAGACCGTCGGTGATCTTTGCGATTTGCTTCACGTCGGTTTTTAATCGTAAATCTACGCCGGACTTTTTCATCTCCGACGCAACGAAATGCCGCACTTCGTCGTCAAACCCGCGTAACACCTGCTCACCGCGATACAGCTGCGTCACCTCCGCGCCAAGGCCATTGAAAATCGAGGCGAATTCACAGGCGATGTAGCCGCCGCCGACCACCAGCAAGCGCTTCGGAAACGGGTCAAGGTCAAACATATCGTCTGAGGTCACCACCAACTCATGCCCCGGAAAAATCGGCACGCTTGGCTTGCCTCCAGTGGCGATCAGGATGTGTTTCGCGGTGACCCGCTCCGATCGTGCGGGATGCACAAATTGCACCGTATGGTCGTCAACCAGACTGGCCCAACCTGCCATTACTTTGACGCCAGCATTCACCAGCAAATTCTGATAAACGCCGTTCAGCCGCGTTATCTCTTTTGTCCGATTAGCCTTGAGCACGTTCCAATCAAACTGCGGCGGCTCAAAGTGCCAGCCAAAGCCATGCGACTCTTCGAATGCTTCCGCAAAATGTGCCGCGTAGCTGTAGAGCTTTTTTGGTATGCAGCCCACGTTCACGCAGGTGCCCCCCAGCGCGCCGGCCTCGGCCAGAGCGACGCGCGCGCCTCGCTGTGCCGCCATGCGGGCGGCGCGAACGCCACCGCTGCCGCCACCGACTACAAACAGATCAAAATCAAATTCAGACATATCGACTCCATTAGCCATGAAGTCTAAGCTTGCGGTCGCGCCGAATACATCGAACCAAAGTTCGACAGGCTGCTAGGTCACCACGATCTTTGACAAATCCTGCACTGGCTTGGGGTATTTCGGGTTGATTGCGTCGAGGCAGTCGGCGAGCAGTTGCGCGACGTATGCGTTGCGCGTCGAATTCGAATTTGCCGGTATGACGTACCAGGGCGCATGCGGTGTACTGGTCGCGCGGATGGCTTCTTCATATGCCGTCATGTACTTGTCCCAGTATTTACGCTCTTCAAGGTCGCCGACATTGAATTTGTATTGCTTCACGGGATCGGTCAGTCGCTGTTGCAGGCGCTTTGCCTGCTCGTCCTTGCTGATGTGAAGCATGCACTTGATGATCACCGTCCCGGTTTCGGTGAGCATGCGCTCAAAATCGTTAATGTGCGCAAGGCGCCGCACGACTTCGCCGGCGTCGATCCAGCCGTGAACGCGCGTGATCAACACGTCCTCATAGTGACTGCGGTTGAAGATCACGATTTCCCCCTTCTGCGGCACTTCAGCATGCACGCGCCACAGATAGTCGTGAGCGAGTTCACGCTCTGTAGGTGCTTTAAATGGCGCGACGCGGATCCCCAGCGGATTGACCGAATCGAAAACCGCCTTGACAGTTCCGTCTTTGCCCGAGGTGTCCATGCCTTGAAGCACAAGTAGCAGCTTTGTCTTTTTCTCGGCGGCAAACCGATCCTGTAACGCATTGAGCTTTTCGCCGAGCTCTGCTGTCAGCGCATTGCGAGCTGCCTTGTCGTCAGGCAGGCCTTTGCGATCAGCAGGATCGCGCTTCGACAGAACAAATTTGCTGCCGGCCGGTGCTTTGAGAATTTCGGAGATCATGAGAGCCATCTAACGCATGTTCGGGCTGATGTTGATCGCGCGGAGCTCAAGCACTGCAACCCGCGCCAGAAACCTCGCGAGCGGCAACATCTGATTTGCTTCTAGTCATCGTCACTCCCCGCTTAAGCGCAGTCATTTCAGCCAGTATCGAAACCGCAATTTCGCTGGGTGTCTTCGCGCCGATGTCAAGCCCCACGGGTCCGCGCAAATGCTTCACTTCCTCCGGCGTCACATCAAATTGCAGTAAGCGTGCACGCCGCTTGTCGTTGTTCCCTTTTGACCCTAACGCACCCACATAAAACGCCGGAGATTTCAACGCTTCCATCAGCGCCAGATCATCGAGCTTCGGGTCGTGTGTGAGTGCCACCACCGCGCTATTGCGATCAAGATTCATGGCGATGACTGTGTCGTCGGGCATCTCTTTGGTCATCGTGACTTGCGGCAAGTCGTGCCACTGTTCCTGATATTCATTACGCGGATCGCACACCGTCACTTGGTAATCAAGCGGGATCGCCATCGTCGCCAGATACTTCGAAAGCTGGCCCGCGCCGATGATCAGCAATCGATATTTCGGGCCGTGAATCGTGGTCAGGGTTTTGTCGTCGAAGCTCAGGATGTCTGCACCGATCGCGGCGTTACGATGCGTCACAGCGGTGGTCATGTCGAGCGTGCGCTTGACAATTTTGTGGCCCTCGAGATCGGCGAGCAGGCCGCGAATGTCGGAGAGCGGAGTGATCGGTTCAAGCACCATCTGCACAGTCCCGCCGCAAGGCAGGCCGAATTGTTGCGCCTGATCTGCGGCAACGCCGTAAGTCACCGATTCCGGCAGTCGCGCTGCGAGCTTTGCGTCCTTGACCTGCGCGATCAAATCATCTTCGATGCAACCACCGGACACCGAGCCGATCACCTGGCCATCATCGCGAATCGCCATCATCGCGCCAATCGGTCGCGGCGCGCTGCCCCAGGTGCGCAC
>JAYUWL010000162.1:0-4476 GCA_043753585.1 Burkholderiales bacterium | reverse complement strand
TTTATGAGTATCGAAAATTTTGACGACTATCTTCGGCTGGCGCGCGGTCAGGCCGAGGAGCAACGGCTGCTGTTTGTTTTTGCCGGTGCCGACTTGCCGGCGGACGCAAGCGCCGCTCAACGCGAGCAGTTTGAGCGAAGCGAAGGCGGCGAGCTGACCCCGCTGATGTGTGTCGACAAATCGATCAACGAATTGATTCATTTTGATTCGCTGGTCGCCGAGGCAGCCGAAGCTGGCCCACCCTGGTCGATCGTATTCACCGCAGCGATGTCCGGGCGCGCAGGGATTGCGCCCAGCAGCGCTGATGCCGCAGCGCCGTTGCAAAAAATGGTCGACGCGATCAAGAGCGGTCAGTTGCACGGATTACTGCCATTTGATCGTCATGGCGAGCCGGTGCAGTTCATCTGACCGCCTTGTCGATTGCGACTGGCACAGCCAGGCGCCAACCCAGCGCCGAGCTAAACAACTACTAATATTCAGGAAGACATCATGGCAAACCCTAACGGATGTGGATCAGGAGGCGGCTCATGTAGCTGCGCTGGCACCGCTAGCCCCAGTGACGCGCTGGCACCACCTGTGCGCAACATTGCACGCAGCGCAGCAGAAAGCTTTAACGATCCTGTGCCACCTGGCAAAACTGCATCCGCGGCATCGGTCAACGGTGTTGCCTTGTACGCGCCAGGGGACCGACCCGACGATGAGACGCTGCGCCAGCGTGCTCACGCAGAAATACTGCGCCAGGAAGCCAGTCGCTGCGGGCTGCTGTCGTCAGCAGACATCGCGACCGACGACGGCGTGCAAAGCGAAGCGGCCTCCAGCGCTATCGAGCAACTTCTGGAGCGTGAGCTTTCCGTTCCGCAGCCGGACGAGCCAGCCTGCTTGCGTTACTTCGAAGGAAATCGCGCACGTTTCCAGAGCGGTGAGCAAGTGAACGTCCGCCACATTCTGTTTGCGGTGACACCGGGTGTTGACGTCACGCTCCTGCGCGGACGCGCCGAGACAGCGTTGCTCGACGCACGCTGCCGCGACGACCAGGCAGTTGATCGATTCGAAAGCCTGGCGCGCGAACTCAGCAATTGCCCCAGTGGCGCGGAAGGCGGGCTGCTTGGCTGGTTGACGGCGAGCGAGTGCGCTCCTGAATTTGCACGCGAACTGTTCGGTCACACCGAGGTCGGCGTGTTGCCGCGATTGGTGCACAGCCGGTTCGGACTGCATGTCGTGGAGGTGCTCGCAAGACAGTCCGGCACGCCACTTTCGTTCGACGCCGTTCATGGAGCCGTGTCACAAACGCTGCAACAGCAGAGCTACATCGCCGCGTTGCGGCAGTATCTGCAACTGTTGGCGGCAGGCGCTCATATTGAGGGTGTCGAAATTGATCGCGCTGAATCGGCGCTGGTTCAGTAATCAGGCGCATATCTACCGGCTGTCATTGCAACGACGCAGGGCGCTCAGGCCGAGCTTCATTGCCAAACCGTTTTTTAATCTAAGAAGTGAAAGTGGTGAACGCATGTGTCTAACTTGCTTGGTACACGTCAACTCCGTGGACGCTCACGCGCACTATGCTCCGCTGCAATCATGAATGATGGACAGAAGCTGTATCTGGTGCGCCGCTGCGTCTAGGCAAAGCGAGCCAGTTGTGGGCGACGTTGATGGAACAGCCCGACGAACTGTTGCAGCGCCTGCGTCGATTTCATGATGACTACTTTCCAGGTGTGCAGGATCAGTTCAAAACGCTTGTGGAAGATGGGCAACACCCCTCAATCCTTTTCATCGGTTGCTCGGATTCGCGGCTGGTGCCGTATCTGCTCACCGGTACCGGGCCGGGAGAGCTGTTTATCGTCCGCAACGTGGGTGCCTTTGTGCCTCCACACGATGGGTCTTCGGGCTATCACGGCACAGCCGCCGCCATCGAGTTTGCCGTGCTGAATCTAAAGGTTTCGCGCATCGTGGTCTGTGGTAACAGCCACTGCGGTGGCATTCGGGCGCTTTACGACGAAATCCCCGCCGCCGCGACAAATCTCGCTGCGTGGCTTGAACTGGGGCGCGAGGCCACTCTGCCCGTGCAGGTCACGCCGGAAGCACTGCGCCGCACCGAGCAGCGCGCGGTGGTGCTGCAGCTGGAGCGATTGATGGGCTACCCCATGGTGCGCGAACAGGTCGAAGCGGGGGCGTTGGCTCTACATGGCTGGCACTACGTCATTGAGGACGGCGAAGTGCACGTTTTTGACGTAAAAACCAGCTCGTTTGTGCCTGCATCCTCCTCCCGGCATAGCGGCACCGGCCCGCACGAAATTTACGCCGATGCGTTTCGAACCGATGCAGGGTGGGGACCACAACAATCAAGCATGGACGCTTCGCGCTCGGCCATTTAAGATTCCACATGAACGCAATTTTCCAGGATCAACTCGTAGATCATCAGGTGTCTTCGACGTTGATGGACGCCGTCATGCGAAACGGGTTGCGACCCCTGCTGCTGGCCGGTCGCAAACTGCTACCCGTCGTTCAGGGCGGTATGGGTGTGGGCGTGTCGGCGCATCGCCTTGCTGGCAGCGTGGCGGCGGAGAGTGGAGTTGGTACGATCGCATCGGTGGATTTGCGCCACCATCACCCGGATTTGCTGGAACGTACTGCGTCCTTGCCGGTGGCACACGAAAGTAAAGCCATCATTGATGCCGCGAATCTTGAGGCGTTGTCTCGAGAAATTCGCATGGCGCGTGAGCGCTCGAAAGGGCGTGGCCTGCTGGCCGTGAACGTCATGCGCGCGGTCAACGAATACGCCGCTTCGGTGCGCAAAGCGCTGGAGTGCGGAATCGATGCCATCGTGGTCGGCGCAGGATTGCCGCTCGATCTGCCCGAACTCGCGACCGATCATCCGAACGTATTGCTGATTCCGATTTTGTCGGACGCACGCGGCATTCAGGTTGTTGTAAAAAAATGGCAGCGCAAGGGCCGATTGCCGGGCGCTATTGTCATTGAGCATCCGCGATATGCCGGTGGTCATCTCGGTGCGACACGGCTCGCCGACATTCATGACCCGCGCTTCGATTTCGAAAACGTCATTCCTGCGGCGCTGGCATTCTTTCGTGAGGTGGGCATTGAGTCACAGGTGCCGCTGATCGCTGCCGGTGGTATTCGCAGCCATGCCGACATCGCGCGCTTGCAGTCGATGGGTGCGGCAGCTGTGCAACTTGGAACGCCGTTCGCCGTGACCGAAGAGTGTGACGCGCATCCGGAATTCAAGCGTGTGCTGGCGACGCTGACCGATGAAGACATGGTTGAGTTTGTGAGCGTTGCCGGGTTGCCCGCGCGCGCGGTAGCCAGCATCTGGATGAAGAATTACCTCGGTGTTGAACACAAGCTGAAAGCCATTGCACACGTCAAGACCCGATGTACCAAGAAATTTGATTGCCTGGCGCAGTGTGGATTGCGTGACGGGCTGGCTGACTGGGGCCAGTTCTGTATCGACAACCAGCTGGCAGCAGCGTTGCGCGGAGACATCAAAAAAGGACTGTTCTTTCGCGGCAGCGGGGCGCTGCCGTTTGGATCGGCCATCCGCTCCGTGCGCGATCTGATGGAGCGGATGTTGACGCCTGCGCAGTCAGCGGCTGTGTAATTGCCCAGAATAGAACATGAAGGTGATCCCACTTAAACCTGTTTCTGCCACTACGCCCGCGGCGACCGGCGACGGGGTTGGCGGTGACGCGCCACATGTGTGGCGCTGGTCGCGGCTATTGACAGCACCGCATCGGCTTGGTTTCGCAGCAGGTGCGCTCATCATGGGAACCAGCGCGCTCTGGTGGGCGATCGCAATTGCGGCTCGTGCAGCGGCTATTAATTTACCGTGGGCCGTGCCGCCGGGTATTGCACACAGTGTGTTGATGTGCTTTGGATTCGTGCCGCTGTTTTTTCTGGGCTTTTTGTTTACGGCGGGGCCTAAATGGCTGGGCCATCCCGCTGTTGATCCGGTCACCCTGGTGCGACCCATCACACTGACTGTCGTCGGCTGGCTACTCTATGTGCCCAGCGTTCACATTCACGCATGTGCGGCAGCCGCGTTTGTGGCGCTGGTGGCGGTGAGTTGGTGCGACACCACACTTCGGTTTGTGCGGCTCGTACGCAGTAGCCGTGCACCGGACCGCGTGCATGCGAAGCTGGTGATGATTGCTTGCGTGGTCGGCGCGCATGCGATGTGGGGCGTTGTGATCGGCCTGGCGTTTGCGCAATTTACGCTCATACGCATTTGCGTAATGGTCGGCTTGTGGGGCTTTGTGGCGTTGGTTTACGTTGCAGTCGCGCATCGCATGATTCCGTTCTTCACGGCCAACGTGGTGCCGATGCTCAATGCATGGCGTCCGATGTGGCTGCTTGGCGTGTTTGTCAGCGCACTGCTACTGGAGCTCGTGTTCGCAGTGCTTGAGCTGGTCGTCTGGCCCGTACCTTTAGGGCTGCGCGTGATTCAGGTCGTGCTTGAAGTGC
>JAYUWL010000161.1:0-4478 GCA_043753585.1 Burkholderiales bacterium | reverse complement strand
GATGGGTTGATGCGCGGGCGAAAGACGACGCGGCAGCGGAGCGCTGGAAGCAGTGAGCCAGCCAGCCGATATTGTGCTGATCGGTCTCGATTGGGGTTCGACGAATTTGCGTGCGTATGCGTGGGACGCAGCGGGCAACGTTGTTGATCGTCGGCACTCGGATGCTGGCGCGCTTACGCGCAAGGGCGAATCCGCATTTGACGTTGCACTCGTCGCGTTAGTTGGCGAGTGGGCGCAAGCACACCCGGGGGCAAAACTGATCGCTTGCGGGATGGTCGGTGCGCGCACGGGATGGCGTGAAGCGCCGTACGTTGAGTGTGGTGTTGGCACTGAGTTGACGCCGCCCGGCGTTGGGATGGAGCAGCGTCTCGCTGCCGGCGCCATTGCCGTTGCGACTTCGCTCGGACGGCCACTCACCATCATCCCTGGCATGATGAGCAGCGAACCCGACGTCATGCGTGGTGAAGAGACGCAGATTGTTGGTTCAGGCGTGGCAAACGGTATCGTCGTTTGCCCCGGTACCCACAGCAAATGGGTGCGGGTGATGACGGGCCATGTCGAGAGTTTCGCCACGTTTTTCACTGGCGAAATGCATGCGCTCATCCGTGACCACAGCTCTGTTGGAAAGGCGCTCAACGCCGCGCCCACGCTTACGGACGGGCAGTCGTTCCATCTTGGTTTGAGCTACGCGCGAAGCGGTGCCGCGTCGTGGCTGCATGATTTGTTTGTCATGCGGGCAGCGGTCGTGACTGGAGCAAAGACAGCAGAGCAAGTCAGCACCGTACTGTCGGGATGGTTGCTCGGCTCTGAGTTTGCGGCTGCCCTGACAATGTATCCGGACGCGCGGGAGATTTCCCTCGTGGCTAGCGACGCGCTGGTTCCGTGGTACGAACGCACGGCAGAAGCCTTCGGGGTTCAAGTCAATGCGCTTGACGCAGAGGCCGCAACGGCGAGGGGGCTCTGGAGGATCGCTCAGCAGCGGACCGATTGTGCTTCGAAGGTCGCAATGAAGCCGGTAAACACAGCCTGAAATACTTGCTCCAAATCCGCGCCGTAGAATCCGGGCGTGGCACAACATAAACTTTCCCGGCTGTTCGAGCCTCAATCCATCGCGGTGGTGGGCGCGTCTGAACGTCCTGGCAGTCTGGGTCTCGCGCTCTGGAAACGATTGCACGCACATCCGTACGCAGGGCGTATTCACGCGGTCAACCCGAAGCACAAGAAAGTTTTCGGCGAGCCGTGTGTTCCCCGCATGACCGATTTGACCGAGCGCGTTGATCTCGCGCTCATCACGGCTCCTGCCGAAGCGTGCGCCAAAATCATTCGGGAATGCGGTACCAGCGGTTGCCAATACGCGCTGATTCTGTCGTTGGGTTTCGGGCCCGAGGGCGGTAAAGACGCCTTGGCAGCGGCGGCCGCATTGCGCAAGGTTGCAGTCGAATCGCGCGTCCGGCTGATAGGGCCGGGCGCGCGCGGTTTGGTGCGACCACGCGTGGCCCTGGACGCCTCGGCGATGACCGATGTTGACGCGATGCCCGCTGCTGGCTCGCTTGCAGTGCTGTCGCAATCGGGCGCATGGCTTTCAATTCTGCGGGACTTTTCTGCTGGCTCGTCAATCGGTTTTTCGAGCCTCTTGTCGCTCGGCTCGTCACTCGATCTTGATTTCGGCGAACTGCTCGATTTCTTTGCATTTGATGCTCACACGTCTGACGTGTTGCTCTACATCGAAGAGGTCAAAAATGCTGCCGCTTTTATGTCCGGTGTGCGCCAGATTTCGCGCATGAAACCGGTGATCGTATTAAAAGCGGATCGCGCGGATTTGTATCGCACGCCCGATGGCACGCATGCGACGGCGCTGGCGCAGCATGATCGTGTGTTTGAGGCTGCGATTGCGCGAGCAGGTGCAGTGCGGGTGCAGACCGCAACACAGATGGTGAGTGCTGCACGCTTGCTCGCCGGGGAGCATAGTCGTTCGCAGCAGCGTGTGGTGACCATCACCAACGGTCGCGGGCCGGGGCTGGTGGCAGCAGACGCGGTGCGAGCGCAGCAACTTGCGATGGCTCCGCTGTCGGAGGCGACGCAAAAGCTACTGCGATTGGCGTTGCCTTCGCATGCCCATGTTGGCAACCCGCTCGATCTGGCGGGCGATGCAACTGCTGACCGTTATCGTGTAGCGATCAAGGCGGTGCTCGCAGATGAGAGCGTTGACGTCGTTCTTGTACTGTTTTCGCCGCAAGCGATCATGGGCGCAAATGAAATGGCCGCGGTGGCAATTGAGGCCGCTAAAGTCGCGAAACATTCGCGCAAAACCTTACTCGTCGTGCTCGGCGGCGGTATCAGCGTACAGCCAGCGCGCGCCATGCTCGATCAAGCGCGCATTGCACAATTTTTGAGCGCTGAGAACGCGGTCGATGCCATTGGTTTTCTGGAAACCTTTGCGCGAAACCAGTCATTGCTTCGCCAGGTTCCTGAGCAGAGTGTCGACGGCTACATTCCCAATATGGCTGAGGCGCAGGCCGTGTTTGAGCATGTCTGGGCGGAAGGGCGAACCACGATGTACGCGCATGAAGCGCGGCAACTGCTTACCGCTTTCGGCATTGCGATGTCCGACACCACCATCGCCCGGACGCCCACGGAAGCGGTGCGCCTGGCCGAGATGGCGGGCTATCCGGTAGCGCTCAAAGTTGTGTCGCCCGATATTTCGCACAAGTCAGAAGCGGGTGGCGTGCAGCTTGATTTGCGTAATTCACGCGGCGTACGCAAGGCGGCAAAAGATATTTTTGAATCGGTTGCCGAGCGCATGCCAGCCGCTCATGTACTCGGGCTGACGGTGCAGCCTTACGTGCGGCAGCGTGGGCAGCGCGAACTCTATCTCGGACTGGCGAATGATCCGACTTTTGGCGTGGTGATTGGCTTTGGCACCGGTGGCATTGCCGTTGAGCGACAGGATGATGTCGCGTTTGAACTGCCCCCCATCAACGATGTGCTGGTGGCAAACCTGATTGCGCGCACCCGTGTGTCGCGGTTGCTTGACGCCTACGGCAATGTCCCCGCGATTGATCGCGAGGCGCTCACCACCCTGATGCTGCGCTTTTCAATGCTCGCTTGTGCCTGCCCCGAAATCGCTGCCTGTGATTTGAATCCCGTGATTGCACACGAACGGGGGGCGATTGCGGTCGATGCGCATGTGGTGCTTCGTTCGCGCAACGACGTTGCGGCGCTTCGGAAGCGGGGGCGTTACGGTCACCTTGCGGTTTATCCGTACCCGCGCGAACTTGAAGAAACCATCACCCTTAAAGATGGCGCGCAACTCATGGTGCGACCCATTCAGCCAGAGGATGCAGAGCGCGAACGCGCATTCGTATCGCGGCTGTCGCCAGAGACGCTGTACTTCCGCTTTATGATGCCGGTACGGGAACTGCCGCAAGCCATGATAGAGCGCTTTACCCAGATTGATTATGGGCGCGAGTTGGCGCTGGTCGGTATTGTTGGTCAAGCAGGAGACGACAAGATCGTTGGCGTTGCCCGCATCACGCCGACCACAATTCCTGAACGCTGCGAGTTCGCGATTGTGGTGGAGGAAGTGATGCAGGGCACAGGCCTCGCACGTGCCCTGATGCAACGCATTCTCGACGCGGCAGTGGCGCGCGGCTATCGCGAAATTGAAGGCGCAGTGTTGCGCGAAAACCCGCGCATGCTCAAATTTTGCGAAGCGATGGGCTTCACTATCCTGCCCAACCCTGATGATCCGGGCGAGAGAATTGCCCGGCGTGACCTGGCGGATTGAGCCGCAGCCAACGGTTGTGTAGCGCACCAATTTAGGGCGGCGCAGTGACATTGGCGGACCTGGCCTGATTGACAAGTAGTCTGCGGCGACCAATTGTTCTGCTATCAGCTTTTTTGTGGACTCGATGAGATACAGGGGCTAACGCCCAAAAATGATTAAAGTTGACTTAGACCGATTTGCACCTATGCCCCAAGCGCATGGGCCTTTTCGTGAAAAAGCTGATCGCGCCATCGATTACGTTAGGACCAGGCAAAGTCATTGCCGCCGCAGCTGAAAATGCGAGGGTAGACTGATGCTCGGCGAGCTTTGATCAGCAGCAGTACCGGCAAACCTGGCCGCGTTGTATCGCTGCGAAAACTCGGCGAACGTCGACCCATGCATCGGCCATCGAATGGCTGCCTTCGCCAACGCCGAGGTCACGGTTTCATGTGGCGCAATCGCTAGTCCTGCTTTGATTAACCTCCGGCGGAGGTTGCGCCAGGCTCGAAGCATCGGCTCGATCCGGCGCTCGTTTCGCTTGAGCCATAACCACCACGCAAGCCCCATCAGCGCGCCGCTGACGGTGATGGCGATCAGCATCCAGCCGAGTGCAGCGAGCGGGTTGATTCCACCCAAACCCAAGTCTTTCAGCAATTCTTTTTGCCGATCACGATCAAAGCCGATTACCCATTTGGTGTACGAAAAACTCGCC
>JAYUWL010000160.1:0-4482 GCA_043753585.1 Burkholderiales bacterium | reverse complement strand
AGGCCCGTGGCGTCGTGATTGAAGGTGTTGACGCCAGGCAACAGCGACAGCGCTTGATAGGAGTTGCCAGTGGCGCGGTCTTTTTCAGTCGCGTCTTTGGTCACCGTGCTGCGCGCTTTGACCGCGTCTTCATTGAGGATTTGACCAGCACCGAGCTTTGCGCCGCTGCCGGTTACAGTGACGGTGCCCAAGCGGACGGCGTCGTCCTTGGCACGTGGCGCTGCGTCTTCGGCAGCAGGAGCGGCTTGGGCAAGGGCACCCGTGACAGCGGCGCTGGCGACGGCTAAAGCGACGGCACGGGCAAGCGTTTTTATGCGGAGTCCGCTAAACGAGGAGAGAGAATGATTGACAGGCATGAGATCGTTTGCAAAATTGAAGAGTTATCCGAATATTTCACATGTGTGCGCTACATCAATGACCGTTCTGTGACAAACGGACTGCATCGGATTTGCCGGTGTCAAACATGTTGTTTTTTCACAAGACAGACGCGTCTTTACGGCATCACCGCACAAACTTGGCGCAGCAGCAATCACCCGGGGCAAAGTTAAGGACTTTTGATTGAAAGCCTTATAAAACATGGGCTACGCGTTAGAATCTCACAAAGTCGATAACCATCCAAAATAGATGACTAGCCTGAATGTAGAGGGCGTTACCGACAAAAGCTATTCATTTCGTGACGTGAAATCGTGCGCCAGCCGTGAACGCGTCTGGCAGTAAGGAAGAGCGGATTTATTAATACCTCCAATCCTGAGCCTCAGCTAAGAATCAGGTGGCAGGCAATGATTTCAGCGACTTGCTACCGTCCTCGTCTGAGCAATTCTTTGTCGTGCCCAACATGACATTAATCTGTGTTTCCGTAGCTGTTTTAACCATATTTAGATGCTTCTACGCCGGCGATAGGCCAATGTGGGGCATCGACAACCCTACTGTCATCAGACTGTAACGACGCGTTGTCAAACTCAAGTGACATAGAAACGAAATCAGAGCGGACGGTAGCGCATGATGCCAGTGATCAACCGCGAGCTTTCGATGCTCGCCTTCAACGAGCGCGTGCTCGCGCAGTGTGAACTGCCGTGGGTGCCTGCGCTTGAGCGTTTGCGCTATCTGACGATCGTCAGCTCAAATCTTGATGAGTTTTTTGAGGTTCGCATCGCGGAGCTTAACGAGCGACTAAAAGCCTTGTTGTCGTCGGGCTCGTCGCAGGCGGCGACGCTGAACGAATCGCTGCTGGAAGTCGCGGAGCGCGCGCGCGCATTAGTCGCACGAAAATATCAGTTGCTCAACACACAGATCCTGCCGTCGCTGCGCGAGGCTGGCATTGATCTGGTCAGCGGCGTAGACCTGACGCCCGAACACCGGCGCTGGACTCAGGCCATCTTTGCGCGCGAAATTGCGCCCGTACTGACGCCGATTGGACTCGATCCTGCGCATCCGTTTCCGTCGGTAGCCAACAAGGGGCTGCACTTCATCGTTGAGTTAAAGTCAAAGCGGAGTGTCGACAAGACAAGCATCGCGATTGTGAAGGTGCCGCGCAGTTTGCCGCGCCTGTTTGAAATCAAGAGCAAAACGCACGGCGGACAGCGTTCGTTCGTGCTGCTCTCAACCTTGATTGAAACCGAATTGGCGCGCCTCTTTCCCGGTCGTGAAGTCGTCAGCGATTCGCAATTTCGGGTGACACGCGACAGCGATTTGTGGGTGGATGAGCAAGAGGTGACCAATCTTCGCCACGCGCTAGCCGGTGAGTTGCGCCGTCGTCCGTACGGTCGCGCCGTGCGGCTCGAAATCAACGCCGATTGCAGCGAGTCCGTCATGACTCTGTTGACCCGACACTTCAAACTCGAAGCGCATGAGGTGTACCGCGTTGACGGCCCGGTGAACCTCGCGCGTCTTGCAGCCCTCGCAGAGGCAACCGATCATCCGGAGTTGCGATTCGCACGGTTCACGCCCGGCCCGTCGTTGCCCGAAATCACCGATGAAGGGCTGTTCGCTGATTTGCGAAGGCGAGATGTGTTGCTGCACCACCCCTATCAATCCTTCGAACCCGTTGTGCAGTTTTTGCGCACAGCGGTCGAGGATCCAAGCGTCATCGCGATCAAGCAGACCATCTACCGCACTGGCTCAAAATCCGCGTTGATGGATCTGTTGCTGGAGGCCGTGCGCCGTGGCAAGGAGGTTACCGTCGTGCTTGAGTTGAAAGCACGATTCGACGAAGAAACCAACATAAACTGGGCCGACAAACTGGAGCAGGCCGGCGCGCAGGTGGTGTTCGGTTTGGTTGGCCTGAAAACGCACGCGAAAATGCTCATGGTGTTGCGCAAAGAGGGCAACGCGATCCGCTCGTACACGCACATCGGCACCGGAAATTACAACCCGTCTACCGCGCGCTTCTATACCGACTTTGGCCTGCTTACCGCTAACGCCGAAATCGGCAAGGACGTTGCCGCAATTTTTCATCATCTAACCAGTTTGTCGCAGCCGCCGAAGCTCAAACATTTGTGGTGGGCTCCGCACACCATGAAGTTGAATCTTCTCGCTGCGATTAAAAGTGAGGCGCGCGCCGCCAGGGCTGGCAAGCCCGCACTTATCATGGCAAAGATCAATGCACTTACCGATGAGGCCGTGATGGCCGCGCTGTGCGAGGCGTCAGAAGCGGGTGTCCGCATTGAGCTCATCGTTCGCGGCGCGTGTTGCCTGCGCCCGGATGTAGACGAGAGCACGAAGAACATTCATGTGCGCTCCATCGTCGGACGTTTTCTTGAGCACAGCCGCATTTACTATTTTGAAAACGGTGGACAACCGAACGTGTACATCTCCAGTGCAGACTGGATGAGCCGCAATCTGGATCGTCGCGTTGAAGTGGCTACGCCGATACTGGATGGCCCGCTCCGAGCGCGCGTGATTGATGAAGGTCTGCATGCCGCGCTACGCGACAACTCGCAGGCGTGGCGACTTGAGCGCAGCGGTGCCTATCGTTTGCTGCGTCCCGTCGGCAAACAAAAAGCAGTAGTCGCGCAATATGAGCTTGCAGACAAGCTCGGGCTGGGCGCGGACAATACTGAGGCCGCATGAGCGAAATCATCCTCTGGCGGCACGCTGAAGCACACGATGCAACCGAAGGTCAGGACGATCTTGATCGTAAGCTAACGGTTAAAGGGCAACGCCAGGCCGAGCGCGTCGCGTTTTGGCTGGATCGCAATTTACCGCAACAATGCCGCGTATTCGCAGGCCCCGCGAAACGCTCGCAGCAAACTGTTCGTTGTTTATCTCGAAAGAACAAAACGCTGAACGAGTTGAGTCCTGCGGCGCGAGCGGAAGAGGTGCTGGCGGCGGTGGGCTGGGGCATACAGACGGAGCCCATCGTGATCATCGGTCATCAGCCGTGGATCGGTGAATGCATTCACTGGTTGCTCATGGATGCCACTGCACCGCTCAGTGTTCGCAAGGGCGCAGTGTGGTGGTTGCAATCACGAGACCGCGACGGCGCGAATGACGTGATTATTCGCGCGGTAGCAACGCCTGAGCTTTTGTAGCTGGCACATGTTCTGTCCGAGCGGTAAAACAGCGATTTATATCCGCTGCAGGGCGCAGTTGCGTGCGCGGCACACTCAATGCAGACTTTTTGGCTGCTGGCCCGGCGCTGGACAACAGAGTTCGCTCAAACGGCATCGGGCAAAGCCGCTTTAAAGCCCAAAACCCATGCCATACTTGGCTTCATGCGGTTGAATTTCCTATCCGCCGATGTCAGCGATGGTGCGCAGATACGTCGGCGTGCCGTAGCCTGCGTACTTGTACTCACGGCTGACGGTCAGCCACTTCTCCGCTTGCAGCGTCCCACCCTTGGCGCGCAGGGTATCGATCAACCCTTGCGAGAATGCGTCCGGTGCAGGAGCACTGGTCTTGATCGCGGCCTCGCACTTGTCGTGATACTCCGAGCCTGCGAACGTAGCCTTGGTGCCCTTGTCGTATCCGCGAAGCGAATTTTTGGCATGGCTGCCGTCGGTGTCTGGCAGCACCGCGTTGGCCACCGCCGAGCTGTTGCGCGCCAGCATCGCCGACAGCTCGCCCGACGCGCTGGACGGTTGGTCAATGGGGCTGCGCGTATCGGTCGGCGCAACACCCGTGCCGTACACAGACTTGTTCGCGCGGCGCTGGATCGCGCTGATCGGGCGCTGGTCACCGCCAAGAAAAATGGCCGCGACTGCGTGGTGGTAGCGCGGCCAGGGGCCTGAGTTCGCCCCGTCGTCAATCGTGATTTGTAGCGTTCAACTTTTTGACGAACGCCTTGTTATATAAAGGCGTAGATGGCGATAATGCCAATTATGGACTTTGCGCGTTGTAACTCCGTGAGCCCATCTCGAATCTACGATTCAGAAAAAAGCTGAATGGTTCACGAGCGCACTTTGACGCCGCAGTTGTCGCCACCGCCAAGGTCACGCCTGCCAAACCGTCACCCCAAATCAGACGATTCGTGGCCGCTTTTTG
>JAYUWL010000159.1:0-13504 GCA_043753585.1 Burkholderiales bacterium | reverse complement strand
TATCGTGAAGACCTGCGTCCCGGCGACATCATTACCGGGCCCGCCATCATCAAGGAGCCGATTGCAACGACAGTTGTCGAGCCCGAATGGCGTGCTGTGGTCACGTCACACAATCATCTTGTGTTGGAGCGCACAAAGAGGGCTGAGCGCGCCCACGCCATAGGCACCACCGCCGACCCGGTACTGCTCGAAGTGTTCAACAACCTGTTCATGGCGATTGCCGAACAAATGGGCGTCACGCTCGCGAACACGAGCTATTCGGTCAACATCAAAGAGCGGCTCGACTTCTCGTGCGCGATCTTTGATCCTCTTGGCAATCTCGTCGCCAATGCGCCACACATGCCGGTGCACCTGGGTTCGATGGGCGAAAGCGTTCGCGTGATTCTTGAGAAGCGCGCCGGACAGATGAAGCCGGGTGATGCGTTTGTACTCAATGCGCCGTACGCGGGCGGCACTCACATACCGGACGTCACCGTTGTCACGCCCATCTTTCTTCCAGGTGAATCGACCCCGCTGTTCTACACGGCTGCGCGCGGCCATCATGCTGATATCGGCGGCATTACACCGGGCTCGATGCCACCGTTCTCGAAGCACATCAGCGAAGAGGGCGTGCTGCTTGACAACGTGCAACTGGTTCGTGAAGGCGTGTTTTTAGAAGCTGAGCTCACGCAAATTCTCACGCATGACGCTTATCCTGTTCGCAACGTCGCGCAAAATATCGGCGACCTGCGCGCGCAAGTGGCAAGCTGCAACAAGGGCGCAAACGAGCTGACCAAGATGGTCGAGCACTTCGGTCGCGAGGTGGTTGTCGCGTACATGAAGCATGTGCAGGACAACGCAGAAGAGAGCGTACGTCGTGCGATTCACAAGCTCACCGATGGCGAGTTTGGCGTTGACCTCGACGACGGCAGTCACATTCATGTCAAAGTGTCGATCAATCGCGATGAGCGTACAGCGAAGGTAGATTTCACCGGCACATCCGCACAGCGCCCGAGCAATTTCAACGCGCCGCGCAGCGTCAGCCGCGCCGTGGTGCTCTACGTGTTCCGCACGCTGGTGGATGACGAAATTCCGATGAACGCGGGGTGTCTGAAGCCCATCGAAATCGTCATTCCGGACGGCAGCATGCTTTCGCCCGTTTACCCGGCAGCTGTGGTCGCGGGCAACGTGGAAGTATCGCAAGCCGCCACCAATTGCCTCTACGGCGCGCTTGGCGTGCTTGCGGGCGCGTACGGAACGATGACCAACTTCACCTTCGGCAACGACGAATATCAGTATTACGAAACCATCTCCGGCGGCTCCGGCGCAGGGCCCACGTTCGACGGCACCAGCGTTGTGCAATGCCACATGACCAACTCGCGCCTGACCGACCCCGAAGTGCTTGAATTTCGCTACCCGGTGCGCGTTGATTCGCACAGCATCAAACTGGGCACCGGCGGCAAAGGCAAGTTCCATGGCGGCGACGGCGCGGACCGCCGCATCCGCTTCCTCGAACCCATGACCGCCGCAATTCTCGGCAACAACCGCGTCAATCGGCCCCATGGAATGGCCGGCGGCGAACCCGGCGCTGCGGCGAAAAACTGGGTTGAACGAATCGACGGTTCACGTGAAGATTACGGACATATTTGCGAGGTCGCGATGGGCAAGGGCGATGTGTTCGTGATTCAAACGCCGGGTGGTGGTGGGTTTGGTGCGGTGGGCTGACGCCGTAGTCGTGATGCAGTGAAACGAAATCGCAGAAGCTCACGTCTCGCGGCAAAATAGTGCGATGAAAACGATTTACAACGCCGCCCATTCGCTGCATCGTGCCGAGTACGAATTTTTTCGGGGTGACAAGGTAGCTGCTTTTGAAAAACCTGAGCGCGCTGATTGGGTGCTTGCTGCTATTCACACGGCGGCGCTGGGCCAGGTCATCGCACCTACCGCGCACGATGATGTGGTCCTTCTCAAGGTGCACAGCGAGCGCTACGTCAATTTCATTCGCGGTGCCCACGCTGAATACGTAGCGCTCGGTGGTACAGGGGACGCCTTTCCCGCCACCTGGCCGATTCGCGGGATGCGTTCCGACGTTGAGCCGAAAAACTTCGCGGCACGTATGGGTTTGTATTCGTTCGACGCGGGCTCGCCGCTGACCTCCGGAACGTGGGCGGCGACGCGAGCAGGTGCCGATTGCGCACTGACGGCGGTCGATCTGCTCAACGCGGGGGACCAGAGCGCTTTCGTGCTCACGCGTCCGCCAGGACATCACGCCGGCAAGGATTTCTTCGGGGGTTACTGCTTCTTGAATCACGCAGCGATTGCCGCGCAGGCGTTGCGCGATTCGGGTTGCGCGCGCGTGGCGATTCTGGACGTGGACTATCACCACGGCAACGGCACGCAAGATATTTTTTACGAGCGCAACGATGTGTTTTTAGCAAGTATTCATGGTGATCCGATGACGGAGTATCCTTTTTATCTGGGCCATGCGGATGAGCTGGGCGCAGGCGCGGGCGAAGGCTTTAATCTGAACCTTCCCTTGCCAGCAGGCAGCTCAGTTGAAGTGTGGTTCGTCGCGCTTGCCCAGGCGATCAAACGGATCGACGCGTTCAAGCCCGACGCGCTCGTCGTTTCTCTCGGCGTCGATACCTTCGAAGGCGATCCGATTTCGCATTTCAAACTGAAAACATCAGACTACCCGCAGATGGGCCAAACGATTGCCCGGCTCAAATTGCCGACGCTGTTTGCTATGGAAGGCGGTTACGCCGTCGCCAAAATTGGCGACAACGTGGTGGGTGTTTTACAGGGTTTTGCGGGGCGCTAATTGGCGCTATTGTGTGCAATCAGTTGCGCTTCGGCATAGGGATGGCGGGACTGCCGAGCAAGCCTTTCGTTGCGATCATCAAACCGAGCTGAATCAGGAAATCGAGGAGCGAAAATTTACTGTCATCGGCTTTGACCGCGCTGATGACTTCGCACTGCGCGCCCGTTGCGAAGAGCAGCGCGTTTTCGGCGCCCTCAGCCCGCGTAGTCAAAACCGCCTCGTCGTTGCGCACATATTCGTGGCAATACTTCGTCGTGATTGTGATCTTGCTTCCGTCAACGGCGTACTGATCAGTTGCTTTGCGGGTGACGCGAATCGTGGCTTCCTGACTGATGCTCTGAGCTTGTGCGACGAGCGACAGTGGCGGCGTCGCTAGCGTGACGATGAGCGTGGCGGCGACGAAGCGTTTACAGAAATTCATAAAACGAAAGCTATCACGGCGGGCAGTGCGACGCGAGCGATAAATTGTTCTGCGCGGGAGATCAGCTTTTCCGCTGTAACCATTTAGGCATAGGGGCAGAAACGATAAAAGTATGTTAATCGACTTGTGAAAAATAGCGCGTTCAGCCCCTATGAAGACGTCGTTCCAGCGAAAAGCTGCTTGCAAAGATCGCATCAGGCTCGAGGGTGATCAAGCGATCACACCGCCTCCAAGGCAAACATTGTCGCGATAAAGCACGGCATATTGCCCTGGGGTCGGTGCCCACTGTCCTTCGTGAAAATTGAGCGTCGCGTTCGCACGCGCGCCGTCGGCGGGCAAATATTCGCAGGCTGCGTCGGGCTGACGATAGCGCGTCTTGCCGCCGTAGCCATACTTGGCATCTGTGCCGCCGCCATACCTGGCGTCTGCGCCGGCACCGTTGCCCGCCGCCGGATCGGCACCAGAAATCCAGTGCGTATTCACGAGCGGCACATCGGTTTTTCTTAACGCCGGATGCTCGCGCCCCTGCACGACAACCAGCAAATTTTTCGCCATGTCTTTGCCGGCGACGTACCAGGGCTCGCCCGAGCCCGATTGCGATCCGCCGATGTGCAATCCACCGCGCTGACCGAGCGTGTAATACGCCAGCCCCTGATGCAGGCCGACGTGTGCGCCCTCGGGCGTGACCATTGCACCAGGCGTTTTTGGCAGATATCGTTCCAGAAACTCACGAAAAGGTCGCTCGCCGATGAAGCAGATGCCGGTTGAATCCTTTTTCGCAAAGTTCGGGATCCCTTCGCGCTCGGCCATTGCACGTACTTCGCGTTTCGGAATGTTGGCCAGTGGAAACATCGCTTTCGAAAGCTGCGCTTGCGTCAGGCGATGCAAAAAGTACGACTGATCTTTGCTGTCGTCATCGCCCTTCAATAGCTCGTAGCGACCATCAGTTTCTCGGACTCCCGCGTAGTGGCCAGTGGCGATCTTGTCCGCCCCCAGGCGAATCGCGTGATCCAGAAAAGCGGCGAATTTGATTTCGGTATTGCACAGCACGTCGGGATTCGGCGTACGTCCAGCCTGATACTCGGCCAGAAAATACGAAAACACACGATCTTTGTATTCAGTGGCGAAATTGACGACCTCAATGTCGATTCCGATGTGATCGGCCACGCTCACGGCATCGACGAGATCCTCACGCGTCGAACAATATTCGCCGTTGTCGTCGTCTTCCCAGTTCTTCATGAAAATGCCGAGCACGTCGTGGCCCTGCGCTTTGAGCAAGGACGCGGAAACGGCGGAGTCGACACCGCCGGAGAGACCGACAATAACTTTCATGGTGTGAATTATCCGTGCGCGACTTATCGGCACAACGTGAGGGCAGAAAAGAAAAAAGCACCCGAAGGTGCTTTTTCCAAATCTAGGCGCCTTGCAGCGCTGTCGAATTAAGCAGCTTTGGCTACTTTAGCTTTTTTTGCTTTTTTTGCTTTTTTTGCTTTTTTCATTGCTTTAGCTGGCATCGCTTTTTTCTCGGCGGCCGCAGCAGGAGCAGCAGGAGCAGCAGCTTTAGCTGGTGCAGTAGCAGGAGCTGCTGGGGCAGCAGGAGCGGCCGGTGCTTGTGCGAAAGAAACAGCGGCGAAAGCCGAAGCGATAAGGGCGGTTAACAGTTTGCTCATTTTCAAATCCTCTAGAGAGTTGGTTTTTTTTGCTTGATTCGGTGTTTCACAAGCCTGAGCAGATAACGAACGCCCTTTTTGGTCGGTTGACACAAAAAGCAACAAAAACACAAACTGGAGCTCCCCGGCTTGCGCTCTCGTGAAAGACGGCGTCATTCTGAAGGCTCAACCCTAAATTACAGTGGGCGTTTAACAAAAGTAAGAAAAAGCCTCAGGTGTGTATGGTTACCACTGTCTCATTCATGTAGGCGCGTAACAGATGCACACTCACCCGCCGTTTTAGCGCGAGCGACAACCGATCCACACCGGCTAATGTCTTGCAGAGGGACGCAATGTCACGCTGATGATGGCTCAACAGGAAAGTGAGCACATCATTACTCACGTCAAAGCCGCGCCCAGCGGCATAGGCCGAAAGCGCGGCGGGCAGGTCGTCCTGGGGAATCGGCAGCAATTCGAACGCGAGTCCGCTGCCCATGCGGGTGCGGATATCGTCGCGCAGCGGCCAGCGAGCCGGTGGTGCTTGTCCGGTCGCAATCGTTACGCCGCCAGATTGCGTCACGTGGTTAAACGCGGTGAACAACCACGCCTGTTGTTCGGCATCGAGCTGGTCGGCGTCGTCTACACAGAGAATTTGGGCGCCAACAAACGGATCCGAAGGAAACGCGGACGCGCCGTTGAGGAGCAGCGCGGAGATACCTTGCGCTGCTGCATCTGCCGTTATCGCCGACAACAAATGCGACTTTCCCACTGAACGCCCGCCCCACACTACGATGGCGCGATTGGTCTGACCACCGCTGGCGTCGGTTACCGCCTGCAATCGTGCGATTGCTTCGGCGTTATCGCCAACGATCAAGTTATCGAAGTGCGGCGCTTCAGGAAGAAAGAAGTCAAACGGAATCTGCGGCGTGATCGCCATAACGGTTGCGAGTCGAACGGAATTGAAAAGTGAGCTTAGGCGGCAGGCGGTCGTTTGGTAGCGGCGGGCGTTGTCGGCCCGTGCTCCGCCTCAGCGAGGCTACGCTGCATGACGCGCAGCGCTACCAGCAGCGCGGCGCTCGCAGGCAATGCGAGCAACACCCCAACGAAGCCAAACAGCTGCCCAAATGCCATCAAGGCAAAGATTACTGCCAGCGGATGCAGTCCAATACGATTCCCCACGAGGTAAGGCGTCAGCGCAAATCCTTCGAGAATTTGCCCAACACCAAACATGACCGCGACCGCGATGATCGGTGCCAGCGTCGAAAACTGTGTCAGCGCAGCCAGCATGCCGAGCAAAAAACCCATGCCGAAGCCAATGTAGGGAATGAATACCAACAGCCCCGTCACCAGCCCCACGGGCAACCAGAACTGCAAACCCGCCAATTTAAGCGCAATACAGTAATAGGTTGCGAGGGCCAGCATCACCAGACCCTGACCGCGCAAAAACTCGGACAGCACAGCATCGATTTCACGCGCCAGATTGCGCACCATCGGTCGCGCTGCACGCGGCACCAGATGGTCGATCCCGTCAATAAGCGTCGGCCAGTCGCGCAACAGGTAGAACATCACGACGGGCAACAGCATGACGTTAAAAATGACACCCAACAACATCTGCCCGCCCACTTTTAGCGACCCGGCTAACTGTGCTGACAACCCGCGCACAGTACCTGCGTTGTCCTGCACCAAAGACTTCAACTGGGTCAAATCAAACGAAATCGTGGTTCCCAGCTTCGCGTTCACCCACGGCAACCACTCGGTTTGGGCGCGCGTGATCAGCTCCGGCAGTTTCGTCGTAATTTGCGAAATTTCATTCGAAACCAGTGGCAAAACCACCAGCACGAGCGCCGCAATCAGCGCTCCCATAGTAAGCACGATCAGCACCGCTCCCGCTGCGCGCGGCACCCGACGCGCCGCGAGCCAGGCGACAATCGGTGCCGCAATGTAGGAAAGGATCGCGCCCGCAATAAACGGCGTCAGCACCGGGGCCAGTGCGCCGATCAAATAGCCGAGCGCTACCAGAATGCCCGCGATGACCAGCGCTCGTAGCGTCGGCGTCAGATCGACCCACCAGCTGGGGCCGGTGGCGATTACGGTCACCACTAGCGGCGCGGTTGGCATCCCATCGGCCGCGTCAACCCCCACTTTTGGCGGCGTCAACAGTGCAATCTCCACGGGCGGGCTAAAATTTTGCTTTGACAATTTTGGGTCTGCGGCCATATTGGGCGGCATTAAAACACGATCACGTTATGACCGCACGTTCGCACACTCCGTCACATCCTGACGCTCTGACCTACGAACAGGCGGGCGTCAATTACGACCAGGTTGATCCGATCAAGCTGCTGGCGCAGCAAAGTGCCAAGGCAACTGCGGCACAACTGGAGCAGCATGGATTGTCCGAAATCGTTGCATCGCGTGGCGAATCGGCCTACGTTCTCGACATTGGGCCGTTTTATCTTGCTTCCATCGTCGAATGTCTTGGCACCAAAATTCTGGTCGCCGACGCTGTGTATCGCGAAACCGGCAGGAGCTTTTACGCAGCCATCGCGCAAGACACCATCGCAATGGCAGTGAACGACCTGATCACGGTCGGCGCAACGCCGCTCATCGTGCAGGCGTATTGGGCAGCGGGCGGCAGCGACTGGTTTGCAGACAAGAAGCGCGCTGCCGATCTAATCGCCGGGTGGAAAGCGGCTTGTGAAATGTGCGGCGTGTCGTGGGGCGGTGGTGAAACCCCAGCGCTGGCGGGTGTGGTGGAAGCGGGCACCATTGATCTGGGCGCTTCGTGCGTCGGTTTGGTCAACCCGAAATCGCGTTTGTCCCTCGGTGACGATCTAGCGCCCGGCGACGCGATTGTGCTGCTGGCTTCGAGCGGCATTCACGCGAATGGTGTGTCGCTTGCGCGAAAACTGACGGAGCGTTTGCCGAACGGCTACCGGACCGAGATCGCGGGCGACGGTTCGGGCGAGACGTTCGGCGAAGCCTTGCTCGCACCCACCACGCTCTATGCGCCTGTGACCGAGGCGCTGGCCAAAGCAGGTGTCGCCGTGCATTACTGCGTCAACGTCACCGGGCATGGCTGGCGCAAATTGTTGCGTCACACCAGCAAATTCACCTATCGAATTCACACCGTGCCACCCGTGCCGCCTGTGCTTTCGTTCATCCAGCGCGAAGCGAAGCTGGACAACGCGGAAGCATATGGCACCCTTAATATGGGCGCAGGCTTTGCGTTTTTTGTTGCGGCCGATCAAGCCGAGAAGACCGTTGCCATCGCCAGACGATGCGGCATCGAAGCGTGGGTTGCCGGAAGCGTGGAAGCCGGGCCGAAGCAAGTCGTGATTGAGGCGATCGGCGTAACTTATGGGTCTGACGATTTGAAACTTCGATGAACACAAATCTTCCCGCTGGCCGCCCCCGTATTGCCGTCCTGCTGTCCGGGCGCGGCTCCAATCTTGCCGCGCTTTTGCGCAACGATTGCGGTGGCGACATCGTCGTCGTCGGCAGTAACAAAGCCGAGGCAAAAGGCCTGGAAATCGCACGCGACGCCGGGATCACCACTTTTGCCATCAACCACAAAGATTTCGCTGTACGCGAAGCGTTCGATCAGGCGTTAGTCGATGCAGTGAACGAACTCGACCCCGATCTGGTCGTATTGGCAGGGTTCATGCGAATCCTCACCCCTGTCTTCACCAACGCCTTTGTGGGTCGCCTGATCAATATTCACCCCTCTTTACTGCCCAGTTTCCCCGGAGTTGATACGCATGAACGCGCACTGGCCGAGGGCGTGAAGCTGCACGGATGCACGGTGCATTTCGTGACGCCAGTGCTCGACTCTGGGCCGATCATTGCGCAGGCGGCGGTTCAGGTTGATGACGACGACACAGCGGAATCGTTGGCTGCGAAAGTGCTGGTGCAGGAACATCAAATATTTCCCTATGCGGTGCGCCTGTTTTGCGAAGGTCGATTGCATATCGATGGCTGGCGCGTCAGGACGTCGCCAAAAAGTCCGAAGTCAGTCATCGGCCAGGCACAGGTATTCGTTTAACCCGGCTCATGTCCGACATCGCCGTTCAGGCTCCCGCCAATCCGCGCTTAGCGCCCGCACCGACCGAATTTGAGGATTCGTCGGGGGATTCGCGCTTTTCTCTCGCTCGGGGATTGGTCAAACGGCGTGGGTTGCTGGCGACGCCGCCGCGAAAGCTCGCTGCCGCCTTAATCGCATCGCTGCTGCTGCATCTGCTGTTCGGCGCGTTTGCAGCCGTTGAACCGCCGGAAGAAAAGATGCTTCCGATCACCGCGCGGTTCATGCAATTGCCGCCGCCACCGGTGCCGGTCGCAGCAGCGAAACCCGCGCCGAAAGCCAAACCGAAAACCGCGAAACCACGCCCGGCGACCGCAGCGCAAGCGCCAGTCGCGGTGGCCGTTGCTGATCCTGTCGTCGAGTCGACGCCCGCGCCCGAACCCGCGCCTCCGGTCGCCCCCGTCGTAGCGGAGGCGAAGCCTGAGCCGATTCCTGAACCGCTACCGGTTCCGCCCGCCGTCGTGCCCCCACCGGAACCGCCGCCCGCGCGCATGCCACCGAAAAAAATCGAGCTGGCTTTCACTGCTTTTTTGGGTGAACAAAAATTCGAGGTTGGTCCAGTGAACCTGAAGTTCACGCACGACGATGGTCGCTACAACCTCAAAGTCACGGGCCGCGGTCGCGGCCTCGCGGCACTCTTGTACCCCGGCACATTCACCGGCGAATCGGTTGGCCAAATTACCGCAGAGGGCCTGCGCCCCGACAAGTTTGTGGAGGAGCGCGGCAATCCCGACAAACGTCGCGAAGTCATTTTCGATCACGAAAAGGGTTTGCTGCGTATTCCGGAAAAAGACCCCATCCCATTTGTCGGCGCGCCGCACGACGCGTTGACCTGGATTGTGCAGTTTTACTTTTCGATCCCGAAGGGTGATCAGGTCACCTTCAGCGTCGGCACGTCACGACGCATGGACGTCTACACGCTCAATCGCATCGGCGAAGAAAAAATGGAGTCCCCCGCAGGTGCAGTCACCGCACAACTCTGGAAGGGCGGCCGCAAGCCCGACGAAGAAGGCAAACCCAATGGTAGCGCGCAATTCTGGCTGGTGCCAGCGTGGCATTACGTCCCGTTCAAGATCAAAGTCGTGAATGCGCAAGGTCGCAGCCTTTCGCTTGAACTGACAGCGGTTAACGCAGAATAGCTTTTTCACTAAAACTCATATATTTACGGGGTTATAGCGTCAAATGTCCATAAGTCGACAAATGGCTAAATTCGGTGTTAGCCCATATAGAACGGTTTATTTAGCGAAAAGCTGATAATTCGCGGACTACAATTGCGTCATGTACTTAAGACCTTCCGCGCTCAATGCGCTCGCCTTCGCCATCCAGTCTGCGTCGAAGTTTGAATACCCGGCCGACCGCACGCTCTCGTATGTTTTGCGCGAGCAGAGGGTCGGCTCGCTTGACCGCCAGCTCGTCGCCGAGGGCTACTACGCGTGGCTTCGGCATCGCCTCTCGGTCGAAGCGATTGCTGGCAAGGACGCATCACATGTAGCCATCGCATTGGCCGCTCTTGCACGTCAGTTCCGCCGCCGCGTGGTCGCGCCGCCCGGTGAAGAAGACCGATACGCAAAATTTCTGAAAATTGACGAAGAACTCGGGCCACAGGCAAGGCGGGAATTGCCTGCCTGGCTGTGGGATCGTCTCGGCCTGCAATACGGCGAAGAGGAGCGCATCGCGCTCGCAGAATCACTATTGCAACCGGCGCCATTCGACCTGCGTGTCAACATCCTTAAAGGCAAACGCGACGCCGTGCTCGCGCGCATGAAAAAGGAAGGCTTTGCCGACGCGCGCGCAATGGAACTCTCGCCGTGGGGTATCCGCTGCCCCGAGCGTATCGACATCTCTCGCCATGCGTTGTTTGAGGACGGTACGGTCGAAGTACAGGACGAAGGCAGCCAGTTGCTGGCCCGGATCGTCGGCGCCAAACGGGGCGAATTCGTGATCGATTTTTGCGCTGGAGCGGGTGGCAAAACGCTTGCAATGGCCGCAATGATGGCCAGCACCGGCCGCATCTACGCGTTAGACGTCAACGACAAACGCCTCGACAACATGGGCCCGCGTCTTGCCCGATCCGGCGTCAGCAATGTGCAGCCGATGCGCATTGATGACGAAAACGATTCAAAGCTCAACAAGTTCGCTGGCAAGGCTGATCGCGTTCTCGTCGACGCACCCTGTTCCGGCCTCGGAACGCTGCGGCGTAACCCTGATCTCAAGTGGCGGCAATCCCCCACCAGCGTGAAAGAACTCGTGGTCAAACAGGCGAACATTCTCGCCGCCGCATCCAAGTTGGTGCGGCCCGGCGGGCGCTTGGTTTATGCGACGTGCAGCCTGCTCGCGGAAGAGAACGAGAAAATTGCCGAAGGCTTCATGCAGGCAAATTCTGGGTGGACGAATGTCTTGTCAACGCTGCGCGGTGGCGAGGATGATGAAGGCAAGATTTATTCACGCTTGCTGCCGCATAAGGATGGGTGCGATGGGTTCTTTGCGGCGGTGTTTGAGCGCGATGAGACAAAAGGTTAATTAGTAGTCCGTGACATCGTTCGCCTTTACTTGGATGCCCAATGTCAGAACAACGTAGACGCAGCCACAAATAGCGCCTTCAGCCAAACTAAGGGTGCGAATATTACGTACCAAACAACGATCAGCCACGTACACAACTCTCGCCAACGCGCGGTATTCGTCCGATGGGATTTGCGTAATCGACGAATATCCGACTGATCTTCGGCAATTAAAGTCTGGATACGTTGCCTGAGTTTTTTCGTTGGAATCCAGTCGGTGAATTTAACTAATGGTCGAAGTGCCACCCGCCCGCTTCCGACACCACCAGAATCTTTATCGAGAAACCATGAAATGATCCCTGTCATTGCTAGTAAAACAGCTGCACCTGCGATCGAAACAAGAGTGGTGTAAAGTAATGAATACTTAAACGGTTCTTCGCCAAACCACCATGGCAAGGCCGCTGCGCTAGTTAGCAAAATAATGAAGCACACTTCAAATTGCGTTGGCAACAGTTTTTTTACGCGCGTCATACCGTAAGTGCTCCATTCATTCCCATCGTCGGAGCTTGAACAAGGCCGTGAGAAACCAGAGCGCTTCTATAAGTGGTTTGACCCAGGCCAGTAATGCGATGCAGCCTTCTAGGCAAATCGCCCGTGGCAGCAGTCTTCAATTCGCTCTTGATCAAACCACGATCTTCCATACGCTGAAGAGTCGTATAGGCCGAGCCGCGTTTCAGGTGCCCGTTGGAAAGTTCAATAATTTCTGATCCGAACAAGCCCGCTGAGCTTTCTATCAATAGTCGAAGAATCAAAAAATCTTTGTTGAACATAACAAGCTCTCCCAAGTTTAGCCTACTTACCATTGTAAGCTGCTTACACTTGTAAGTCAACTATGTTTCAAAGAAACTGTCGTGCGTCTCTACGCCTTCACCAACCGAACCTCAACCCGACGCCCCAACGCCAGCGCATAGCGCTGCAACGTAGCGAGCGAGGGGGAATGTTTCGCATTTGCTGATTCCAGTCGGGCGACGGCGGATTGCGTGGCGCCCATGCGTTCTGCGACTTCGGCCTGCGTCAGGCCCGTCTTTCTGCGCGCCTTAAGCACTTCGTCGAGAAATGCAAACTCTTCGGCCAGCTCGTCGTAAGCGGCTCGAACGCCGGGCTTGGCCAAGGCTTTCTTTTTGAACTGTTGCAGATTGCTAGGCATGTTGATGCTCCTTCATGCGCTGACGAGCGAGTGTGGTGGTGCATTGATAGCGTAGCGGATTAGTCACTTAATTCCACCAGCCCCTCACCCTAACTTTCTCCCGCTAGGGGAGAGGGGACTATACGTGCTTTGCCTTCTTCGCAGCTTTCGCCTTTTTGTCAGCCCCGTTGACCGCAACCGCTTCAAGCACAAGCGCCTTGAAGGCAGGCTCGTCAACTTCTTCCCCTTCAAAAATATCAATCGCACGCCGCACATTTCCGTCGAGGCTTGAGTTGAATAGGAGGGTTGGGTCTTTCAACGACGCGCCTTTGGCGAAGGTTAGCTTCACTTTGTCTTTGTAATGTTCGCCGGTGCAGATGATGCCGTTGTGCGACCACAGAGGCGTGCCCATCCACTTCAATTCTTCTACGACATCCGGGCAGGCCTGCTTGATGAGTTTGCGAATTCTGCCGAGTGTTTCGCCGCGCCAGTCGCCGAGATCAGCGATTCGCTTTGTGATCAGATTGGAGGCTGACGGGTCTTCGCTTAAGTCGGACCTATTCATGGGTTCGTCCTTAAAGTTGCAGAGGTACTTTTGCGGCGCTTTGCTTAGTTTATGCGCTGGATTGCCCTTCGCTTGGTCTACATTCTGCATCCCCGGCTTCGCTGAGTTTGCAGGCGGGTCGTGCAAAGTGGTCGGCAATTGCTGCAAAATAAAGGAATGTACCCGCCACCAAAAATCCACCGCCTCGAATCGCTTACCCCCACGCAAATCGATCAACTCTGCAACGTTCTGATCGACTGCGTCGAAGGCGGCGCGTCGATCAGTTTCATGCTGCCGATGACGCAAGACAAGGCCGAGCGCTTCTGGC
>JAYUWL010000158.1:0-38127 GCA_043753585.1 Burkholderiales bacterium | reverse complement strand
ACAAGAAGACGCGCTACAAGGGCATCAAAAAGAACGACTGTCAGCTCAACATGCTGTTTGCGTTGAGTAACTTGTACAAGGTGCGGGGAGAGGTGTGTCCGTAGCGAGGGAAAGAGCGCGAAAAGCGCCAAAAGGAGCCTCGAAAGAGGGCTAGACGCAGAAAAAGCAGCGATAAACGAGCAAAAACCAGACCGATTCAACCATTCGCGAAGATGCAAATTTGCGTCACGCGTTCAAACGCGCGCAAATCGATTGAATCCGCGCTTCCCTAAAGGAAACCTCGAACAAGCGGCTGCGACGGCGCATTACTTCGTTGTGTGGTGCTCGCGCATTTGCCAAAAGCGCTCATGTAGCAGGGCGGTAATGAAGGTTCCTGTGCGCCACACGCCACCTACTGCATCCGTCTCGCTCACTTGTTCAACGTTTCCCTAGCCTGCAGTCAGAAGCGCTAACGCCGCCACATCAACGCCTATAACCAGCGCATCGCCGCGCGTAATCACGGGTCGCTTGATGGTGCTGGGATGCCTGAGCATGACGGCAATCGCGGTCTCGCCGTTGACCACCCCCGCTTTGGTTGCCGCCTCAAGCTCGCGCCAGGTTGTGCCTTTGCGGTTGAGAAGCACCTCCCATCCGCGCGCTTTTACCCATTGCCGAAGCAGCGTTTCAGGTACACCCTGTTTTTTGTAGTCGTGAAACGCATAGTTGATGCCGTGAACATCAAACCAGTCGCGCGCTTTTTTCACGCTGTCGCAGTTGGGAATGCCGTAAATCTGAATCATTATTGTCTAATTCTTAAAGGTTGCTGTTCGCAGCCACGCCATGAAATCATTCGCGCCCATCGGATGCGCAATCAGAAAGCCCTGCGTCGCATTCACATGCAACTGTCGCAGGATGGTGCGCTGCGCTTCGGTTTCAACGCCTTCAGCAATGGTGAGCATACCGAGGCTGGAGGCCAGACGAATGGTCGCCTCGGTGATGGCAAAGCAGTCTCTGGAATCGGTCAGTTCGCGCACGAAAGACTGGTCAATTTTTAGCCGGTCAATTGGCAGAGTGCGCAGGTGCGACAGCGACGAATAGCCGGTGCCAAAGTCGTCAATCGCGAGTCCGATACCTGCCGTTTTCAACGCGGCTAATTTCGTTGCCGTATCTTCGTCTTCATCCATCACCATGCGCTCTGTGAGTTCGAGTTCCAGGTTTTTACCAGCCAGGTCGTGCCGCCGCAGCGCGTCGAGCACTGAGGGAACGAAATCGGCTGCCCGGAACTGAACGCTCGACAGATTTACGGCTACGCGCGGTTCATGCCAGCCCGCTGCCTTCCACGCCTTGATCTGGCCTAGTGCCTCATCCAGCACCCATTGTCCAATCGGCACCATGAGCTGTAAGCCCTCGGCGACCTGGATGAACTGGGCTGGCCCGATCAAGCCGAGTCCGGGGTGCCGCCAGCGGATGAGCGCCTCGACTCCAATCAACGCGCCGTCCGGTTCGCTCACCTGCGGCTGATAGAAAAGCTCGAACTCCGCATTGTGAATTGCGTCGCCCAGTTCTGATTCGATGGTCAGCGCCTGATCAGCAGCGCGCGCCAGCGACGGGTCAAAAAAGCGTGCCGTTGCCCGACCTTGCGATTTCGCCAGATACATGGCGGCATCAGCATTTTTCAGTAGCGCCATCACGCTTCGTCCGTCTTCCGGAAATTGCGCGACACCGATGGACGCTGTCACATTCATGCGACGCCCCTGAATGTTTAGTGGGCGCGCCAGAGCGTTGAGCAAACGCTCTGCGAATGGCGCAAGGATGCTTCGGTTGCCGCCTTGCTTATGTACGACGATAAACTCATCGCCCCCGAGGCGAGAGAGCAGCGCTTCATCGCCGCATTCCGCGTTCAATCGCTCGGCAAAGGTCACCAGCAGCTCATCACCCGCAGCATGGCCAAGCGAATCGTTGATGCGCTTGAAATGGTCGATGTCGATGAACAGTACGGCAGGCTTCGTCCGCGTCTCACTGGCGCCGTCGAGCAACAGTTCAAGCCTTTCGTTCAGTTGCGCCCGATTCGCCAATCCGGTGAGCGAGTCGTGCATTGCAAGAAAGTGAATGCGCGCTGCGTCGGCCATGCGCTCGGTCATGTCGCGCACGACGCTCATGCGAATGGTCTTGCCATCCCACTGCAAATTTCGCGGCGCAAATTGCACCGGTATGCGTGACCCATTCTTGCGAATGAGCACACTGTCGTACGCGGTCTCGCGAGACACCGCCATCGCTGCGCGCGCTTCCGCCCGGGCGTCGGGCGCCATGAAGACCAGTGGATCCTGCCCGACCACTTCGCTGTAGGTATAGTCAAGCATGCGCAGCAGCGGCGGATTGACATCAACGATTTTGCCGTCCTCGTGGAACACAATTCCCTCGGTACTCGCCGCCATGAATTTGCGCAGACGTTCGGCGGCTTCACGAGCCTCCCGTATCGCCTCGCGGTGTGATGTGATGTTGGACATCAGCACATAGCACACCGAGAATTCGCCGTCTGCGCCGATGTCTGGCACCAGATGCACGTCGAACCAGAAGCCGTTGTGATCTTTTCGCGGCAGAAAATACTCGAACTTGATGGACTGCCGCTGCTCAAGCATCATCTTCACAAAAGGAAGGGCGGTATTGGCGACGTCCTCGCCCACCGCCTCTGCGACGGTCATCCCGTTCAGCGCGGCCTGGTCGTGCCCGACCAGGCGCGCAAACCGTGCATTTGAATGAACAAAGCGCAGCGATTTGACATCGAAACAAGCGAGACTGGCAGGCACATTTTCGGTCAGGGCACGCAGCTGCTCTTGCGTCGCTGCCGAGGCAGGAGTCAGTGTCGGCGGCTCACTCTCGGCGAGAAATTCTGGCGAATAGGCGCTCATATCAAATCACGGGGGCCGCAGAGGACTAAAGCAAGATCACTGAGTTTAAGGAATTTCTTACCAAAGTACCGAGTGCTGAGCTACTTTTAAATCACCCGTTTGCGAATTTGTGTCACGACAGTCTCAATCAGGATGACGACGACGAAAATCGTGAACAGAATCAACGCCACGCGTTGCCATTGAATCAAATCAATCGCCGCGTTCAGTGCCATGCCGATGCCACCGGCACCCACCAAGCCCAGCACCGCCGATTCACGCACGTTGATGTCCCAGCGGAACAGGGCGACCGACCAGAACGTCGGCAGCACTTGCGGCCAGTAACCCATGATGATTTGCTGCATACGGGTTGCGCCCGCGGCTTGCAGTGCCTCAATACTGCCCTTGTTGGCCTCTTCGACGCCTTCGGAAAACATCTTGCCGATGAAGCCAATGGAGTGGAAAGCAATGGCGAGTGCGCCCGCTAAAGGACCGGGGCCAAACATCGCCACAAAGAACAGCGCCCAGATCAGTGTTGAGATGGAGCGTGTCGCCACGAGGACGAATTTCGCGATCAGGTTCACCCATACAAACGGTGTCGCATTACGCGCAGCGAGAAATCCCACCGGAATTCCCATGATCAGCCCAAGTATTGTTGCCATCGCCGACATGTGGATCGTTTCGACCAGCGCCGGCCACACGACGGGCCAGAAATGCGCCCAATCGATCGGCCACATACGGCTACCCATATCGACGACCTGCTCCGGGGCGTCGTACAAGAACTCCGGGATGATTTCAATCGTTTTTAGTGCCCACCCAATGGCCGCTGCCATGACGATGAACACCGCAAAACGGGCCAGCCGTTGCAGCGGCGTGAAGCGAATCCACTGCTGCATCTCGACCGTAGCGGATGTCATCGAAACACCCGCTTCACATAAATTTGCAGCACTTCGCCAATCATCACCAAGCCGATGATGCACAGGATGATGCCTGCGACAAAGTTGTAATCAAAGCGTTGAAATGCGGAAAACAGCGTGCCGCCAATGCCGCCCGCGCCGACGACACCCACCATTGTGGAGTTGCGCAAATTGCTGTCAGTCTCGTACGCCACGAATCCGATGAAACGATTCATCACCTGCGGCACGACACCGTATGCGATCACGTTCATGAATGAAGCGCCGGTTGCCCGAACTGCCTCAATCTGCTTCTTCGAGATTTCCTCGATCGCCTCAGACAGCAATTTGCCGACGAAGCCAACACTCGCAAAGGTCAATGCAATGATGCCCGCCAGCGCACCGAATCCCACGGCTTTCACCGCAATGATGGCGATGATCACCGGATGGAAAGACCGGCAAAAAATGATGAGCAGTCGCGCGAGCCAGCTCACCCAGGGCGGCATCAGATTGCGCGCTGCAAGCACCGCAATCGGAATCGCCAGCGCCGTGCCAGCGAGCGATGCTAGAAAAGCAATTTGCAACGATTCCAGCAAACCTGGAATGATGTCGGTCTCAGTAAAATTTGGCGGAAAAAATCCCGCTAGAAAGCGCACGCCGTAGCCGACGCCTTTCTCAATCCGGTCAAGCGACAGGCCGAGCGTCGCTGCGGCGTAAACGACATAGGCAAACACGGCGACATAAGCAAGACGCTTGCCGGGCGAAGGCGCAAAAAAGTCGACGCGAGTGACGGCGGCTTTTTCAGAGAGCGAGGCGACGCTCATGTCGCCAGCCAATCCTGACCGCCGTAAATTTTCTTGAGTATTTCGGCGTCCAGTCCTTCCGGTGCGCCGTCATAGACCACCAGCCCCTCGCTCATGCCGATCACTCGCTGCGCAAAGCGCTTGCCAAGGTCCACCTGATGAATATTGATCATCACCGGAATGTTGTTTTCTGCCGCCAGATCACGCATCACTTCCATGATTTCGACCGAGGTTTTTGGGTCAAGTGAGGAGGTCGGCTCATCGGCAAGCAGCAAACCAGGAGACTGCATCACGGCGCGAGCAATGCCTACGCGTTGTCGTTGCCCGCCCGAGAGTTCATCAGCCCGACGATTGGCAAAATCTGCCAGTCCCACGCGTTTCAGAAGGGTAAACGCTTTCTGGATGTCTGCTTCGTCAAATTTACGCCGCCACGCGGACCACGCATTCATGTAACCCAGTCGCCCCGACAGCACGTTCTCCATCACGGTCAACCGCTCAACGAGGTTGTACTCTTGAAACACCATGCCGATGCGGCGACGCGCCTCACGTAGCGATTGCCCCGAGAGCTTTGCGAGATCCTGTCCTTCAAACAGGATCTCGCCAGAGGTTGGATCAATCAGCCGGTTGATGCAGCGGATCAGCGTTGATTTGCCGGTGCCCGACGGTCCGATGACCGCGGTGATGCCGCGACCTTCAATGTCGAGCGAAATGTCCTTAAGCACTGGTTTGCCTAGGACGTATTCTTTGACCAGATGCCGGATTGAAAGTGTGCTCAAGGGCTTCTCTAAAAATTCATTTGTGGGGCGCATTGTTTCGTCGCGCGGTGTTGCCGCTTCTGGCAAAAACGCTTATGTACACAAAACCTACATTCCGGCTGCTGCGCTCCGGGCTCCTAACACTGCATCCCCAAAAATAAATTTTTAGAGAAGCCCACACGCCGTACTGCCTGTCGAGCTACTTCTTCTTCGCGGCAGCTTCGCGCTCGGCCTCTTTCTGATAAGCGGCTTTGCCAAAACTTTCGCCACCTGCGGCCGCAACCGCGCGCACCGGTTCCCATGTTGTTTTGTAGTTGATCGGAAAAAAACGATCTGCGCCGTCAAACGCCTTTTGCATTTCCGCCGTAAAGCGATAATCGTAAAAGCAGGAGAGCACCTTGTCTGCCAGCTTAGGCGTCAGGTCGTGTGCATGAGCAAAGCTCGAAGTGGGAAACTTTTTGCTGCGGTATATGACACGGAAATCGCTCTCCTTGATTTGTCCGCGCCGTACCATGCGGTCATACACGTCTGACGCAACCGGCGCCGCGTCGTAATCACCCTTCTGGACGCCGAGAATTGACGAGTCGTGCTTGCCCGAATACACCACGGTGTAGTCTTTTTCGGGTGTCACACCAAGCGCTGGAAACAGCGCGCGCGGGGCCATATTGCCGGAGTTGGACGACGGCGCGGTGTGGGCGACCTTCTTGCCCTTTAAGTCGGTCAATGTCTGTATCGGGCCGCTGGCTTTCGTGACGACGACCAGGTTGTAACCCTGAAAGTCCTTTTCGTAGCCCTTCACCGCAAACGGCACAGCGCCCGCGACATTGACCGCAAACGCGGTTGGCCCTGTGGAGAAACCGGCAACGTGTAAGCGCCCGGAGCGCATGGCTTCGATCTCGGCCGCATTGTTCTGTACCTGAAAAAACACCACTTTTTTACCCGTGCAGGCGGCAAGATGCGCAGTAAATGGCGTAAAAATCTTCTCGTAGACGGCAGGGTCTTCGACTGGCGTATACGCCCACACGAGCGTCGACGGATCCTTCCACTTCTTCGGATCCTTCGGCAGATCGGCGACCATATCGTTGTTATCGTCGCAGTAATTCACGTCCAGCTCGCCACGGTTTTTGCATGCGGCCTGAGACCAGACGTTCGTGGTCAACAGTGCAAACGCAGTGGCGGCAATCAATACTTTTTTCATTGTCATCTCCTCTATTCGTTATTTCTTTTTCGCATTTTCTTTGTCAAATTGTGCCCGGTTATACGGGGTTCCCGAGGCCGCGGCAACTGCGCGGACCAGTTCCCAGTCTTTCTTGTAATCAACCGGCAGAAAGCGGTCATCGCCTAAAAATTCCTTCTGCAATTCCGCGGTAAATTTATAGTCAAAGAAACACTTCTTGATCTTTTCCGCGAGCACGGGTGTGAGGTCGTGCGAATGCGCGAAAGACGAGGTTGGAAACTGGCCCGAGCGGTAGATGATGCGCGTATCGTCCGCCTTCATCTGGCCGCGCATGATCCAGCGGTCGTAAATGTCGCTGGTGATGGGTGCGGCGTCGTAATCGCCTTTGAGCACGCCTGCCAGCGACTGGTCGTGCTTGCCCGAGAACAGAATGTTGTAGTCCTTGCCCGGCGTGATGCCTTCTTTCGGGAACAGGGCGAGCGGCGCAAGGTGACCGGAGTTCGACGATGGCGCGGTGTGCGCAACCTTCTTGCCTTTCAGGTCGGCCAGCACTTTGAACGGGCTTTCTTTCTTGACCACCACGACTTGCCGATACATGCGTGGGCCGTCCTTGTTGCCCTTGATCGCAAACGGCACAGCACCCGCCAGGTTTACGGCAAAGCCAGTTTCCCCGGACGCGAGCCCGGCGATATGCAGGCGACCCGAGCGCATCGCTTCAATCTGCGCAGCGTTGCTTTGTACGGTGTAGTAGACGACTTTCTTCTGTGTGCAGGAAGCGAGGTATTCGGTGAAACCTTTGAACAGATTCGCGTAAACCGCTGGGTCTTCAATCGGCGTGTATGCGAACACGAGCGTGTTCGGGTCCTTCCATCGGGCCTTGTCTTTAGGTGCTTCGGCGACCAGATTTTTGTCCTCGTCGCAGTAATTGGAGTCGAGCTCCCCGCGATTTTGGCAGTCGTCGGCGGCAAAGGCGGTGAGCGGCGCGACCATGAAAATGGCGGCAATCGCACGGTGAAGAGATCGAAGCTGCATCGGGCACATCCTGAACTGGGTCAAATGACACTTCGCATTGTAGGAAGCCTTGGGTGGCGCCGCCTCCGTAGAATCCCTGCAAAATCACATCGCATCGATCCATCAGATGAACCAATCGCTCTCCGTCATCGTTCTTGCCGCAGGAAAAGGCACCCGCATGAAGTCTGCGCTGCCGAAAGTGCTGCAACCGCTGGCGGGCCGACCGCTCTTGGCGCATTCGCTGGCGAGAGTGGCTGCGTTGGAGCCATTGATGACCGTGGTGGTGGTCGGGCACGGCGCGGATCAAGTCAAAGAAGCGTTTGCGAGTCACACATTGACATGGGCGTTGCAAATGCCACAGAACGGCACCGGGCACGCCGCTGCCGTCGGGCTCGCTCCGGTCGCTGTTGGCGGCGTCACGCTGCTGGTGACGGGCGACACGCCGCTGATCCGCATGGAAACGCTGGCGGCGCTCACGGCGCTCGTCAATGACAAAACCTTCGCGCTGCTCACCTGCAACGTCGCTGATCCGACCGGTTACGGCCGCATCGTGCGCAACGCTGCGGGCGAGGTGGTCAAAATTGTCGAGCATAAAGATGCGGCGGTTGCGAATGATGTGGCGCTGCTCGCGCTGCACGAAATCAACACGGGAATCATGGCTGCGCCCACTGCCTGGCTGCGTGGCGCGCTGGCACGACTTGAGCCGCACAACGCGCAGGGCGAGTTGTATCTGACTGATGTGATTGCGTTGGCCGCTGTCGATGGCCTGCGCGTTGCGACGGCACAACCGGAGGCCGAAATGGAAATCGTTGGCGTCAATGACAAAGTTCAGCTCGCGGCACTTGAGCGCGACGTTCAACGAGTCGAAGCACATCGCCTGATGAGCGCGGGCGTCACATTGGCCGACCCTTCGCGCATCGACGTGCGGGGAAGACTCGCTACGGGCTCCGACGTTTTCATCGACGTCGGCTGCGTGTTCATCGGCAATGTCAGGCTCGGCGACAACGTGACGATCGGTCCGAACTGCGTGCTGAACAACGCGACCATCGGAGCCAACACGACGATTCATCCGATGAGCCATCTCGAAGGCTGCACGGTCGGCGAGGGCGCGCTGATTGGTCCGTTCGCGCGCTTGCGTCCGGGTGCTGCGCTGGGTGACGAAGTCCACATCGGCAACTTCGTCGAAGTAAAAAATTCAATGCTCGCGAAGGGCGTGAAGGCGAACCATCTGGCTTATCTCGGCGACGCCACCGTTGGCGAACGCGTGAACTACGGCGCGGGTAGCATCACCGCCAATTACGACGGCGCGAACAAACATCGCACGGTCATCGAGGCCGACGTGCACGTTGGATCCAACTGTGTGCTCGTCGCACCCGTCACCATCGGCGCGGGCGGCACAATCGCTGGCGGCAGCACGATCACCAAAGACACGCCGCCAGCAACGCTCTCAGTTGCGCGCGGCAAACAGGTCACGATTACGAAGTGGCAGCGGGCAAAAAAAGTTTAACGACTGCGGCTGCGCGAGTAACGAAAGCGTCAGGCAGCTTTTGCACGGAAGCCCGAATATATCGGGGCTAGCGCCTCTAACTATTGATAGTCGACTATGCAAGTAATTCCGCTCTAGCCTTGGTAGGATGGCGCTTACAGCGATAAGCTGATGGCACAGACTATTGCAAAACTGCACCGCAAAATTCATTTCCACGCCGCCAAAAATGCCATCAGTACCTTCGCTGAATTGTCCGCCGCGAGCTTGAAGAACGTCTCGATTTCGTTCTCACCTTTGCCGCCGCCCGCGAGATCGCTCAAGCTGCGAAATGCGATGTAGGGCACGCTGTTCGCGTAGGCCACCATCGCTGTGGCGGCCGTTTCCATGTCGAGCACGTTGGCGCTGAACGTTTTGAACGTGTATTGGCGGAACGCGGCGTTGTCTACGAAAGCCTGACCCGAAACCCCATTGCCGCCGACCAGTAATTTCGGTTGGGTCGTGAGACACACTTTCTTCTCATCGCAATTGGCGAGAGGCACGGCACCCAGCGCACGCGCCATTGCGAGCATTTTCGGATCAGCCTCAAACCAGAATTTCTTCTCCTCTTTCGCGCTCCCCTTCGAGCGCACAGCCACCGGACGCGGATGCATCATGCCGTAGTTCGCCATCGTCCCTGCATCCATCCAGCCAGGGATCGCAAATTTGTCTGGCGACACCTCGCGTGCTGCGACGATTTCAAGATACTGACCCCAACGCTCCGCGACCACCACATCGCCCACGTTCAACGCCGGATTCACGCCCCCTGCGATCCCGCTAAACACGATATGCGTCACATTGAAGCGATCAAGAACGAGCTGCGTATTCATCGCCGCGTTGGTCATGCTGATGCCGCTCAAAAACAGCACCACTCGTTTGCCGCCGAGTGTGCCGGTTGTGAATTCCACGCCATTGGCAACGTGCTTCTTCGGCCCTTTAACATTGGCGAGTAGCGTGGTCAGCTCCGGTTGAAACGCCGAGATGATGGCGATGCGGGGCATGCGATCAAACGCGCGTTCCGCGGCGATGGCAAACGAGGCGAGAACGCACGGTAGAAAGAACGCGAACAGCTTGCGGAGGACGAGACTCGACATGGTGAAATTTCATAAAACGGTACAGCCAGAGCGTAAGCCAATAGCGTCCCGGAATCTACCGTTGTCAGCGCGTTGGCGGCGTATCCGGCATTGAAACCAGCGGTGCCGCTTTCGGTCGCGCCAGCGAAATCATCGCAACTCCCGCGAGTACCAGTCCCGCGCCGATCAATTGCAGCACTGACACTTCTTCACTGAGAAACAACGCGCCCAGAAAAATCGTGACGACGGGCCCAATCGTGCCGATCATGGAGGCGTCGCTCGCACCGATTCGCTTTAATGCTTCGGCCATCATCCACACCGGCAGTGCCGTCGAAAAGACCGCAAGGCACACGCTGTAGGCGTAGATCTGCATCGGCAAATCAAGCGCCGAGAGTGGCCGCATGATGAAAAACTGCGCCATCACAAATCCGGTTGCAACGAGCATCATGTACGCCGTAAACCGGGTGCTGCCGATGCGCCTCGTGAGCCCAGTGCCAACCATCATGTAGATCGCGTAACAAAGCGCACTTCCTAGTACCAGCGCGCTACCCGTTATGAGCGCCTTCGTGTCATTGGTGATCACCAGATCATGCCAGTACGCCAGCCCAAGACCTAGGTATGACACGAGGAGCGCCAACGCCACGCGTCGCGATATCGGCACCGCCAGAAACAGCGCCGAGAGCACCACGACGATGGTCGGATTGGTAAACAGGATTAGCCGCTCCAGACCCGCGCTGATGAATTGCAATCCGAAAAAATCGAGAAAGCTCGACAAGTAATAGCCGATGAAACCGAGAAATAAAATCATGCCCCAGTCGCGCCGCGCCATCGGCACCGGTGCGGCGCCGTTACTCTCTCGCCTGGCCCACCACGCCATCAGCAAGAAGAACGGCAGTGAGAAGATCATGCGCAACGCCAGCAGCGTCACGGCGTCCAGGCCCGGATGCGCGGCGTAGGCAAGCTTGATAAAGATGGCTTTGGCAGCGAAGCCGAACTGCGCGGCGGCGGCAAAGAGCGCGCCCGCAGAGACTGCGGTTTTGATGGATGACACATCGTCATTCTAGGCTGCGCTTATTGCGGGCATCCGCAGTGCAGCTCGCCTGATAATTGAGCCGATGCAATTTTCGAAATACACGTCAAGGCGAACCATCGGCATCGCCTCCGCGATCATCACGGTCGCCATCTGGACCGGTTTCATCATCATTGCGCGCGCCATGTCGCATCGCACGCTGTCGCCATTTGACATCGCTTTCGTACGCATGATCGGAGCGGGCGTCATCATGCTGCCATGGGGATGGTGGTGGGTGCGCAATCAGGCTAAAGCTCGCGTTAGTGCCGACGCGAAGCCTGCGCGGGGCTGGCTGGGCTTGTCGCCCTACCCGTGGAAATTGACCGCGACCATCGGCGTGCCGGCGGCGCTTATGTACGCGGTCTTCGTTTACAGCGGATTCATGTATGCGCCAGCTGCGCACGGCTCGGTACTGCTGCCTGGCATGCTGCCATTGTGGACCACGCTGCTCGCGTTCGCCATCATCGGCACGCCGATCAGTGGCAAGCGCTGGTTCGGGCTCGTCCTCATCATCAATGGCGGCCTTCTGGTCGGCGGATCAAGTCTGTTGCACGCGTTCGACGGCGGTGACATCTGGAAGGGCGACCTGCTATTTCTGGCGGCCTCATTCTCGTGGAGCTTCTACACCGTGATGACCCGTAAACATGGCCTCGCCGCGATTCCGGCGACCATCGCGATTTGCGTATTTGCTGTGTTTACGTTTGTGCCAATGTACCTTGTGCTTGCTTTCACAGGGGTAATCGTCAGCCATTTACGCGAAGCGCCGTGGAGCGAAATTCTGTTTCAGGCGTTGGTGCAAGGCGTCGGTTCGGTGGTGATTTCGGGCATCACGTTTGTGCGAATGGTTGAGACATTTGGGCCGATTCGCTCGACGATGATTACGGCGGTAGTGCCCAGTCTTTCGGCGCTCGGCGCGGTGATTTTTCTCGGCGAGCCACTGTACTGGAATCTGCTTTTAGGGCTCGCTCTGGCGACCGTCGGGATCGTGTTTGGCGTGCGCTCGGCGTCAACCGCAACAGTGTCTTCCGTACCAGCAATACGCTGATTTGCCTTCCCGGCCGTCATCCTCGCGCGGAGCGTGGGGATCCAGCCAATGAGCGGCGATGGTGGTGTTTCGCGACTTTCTGGATACCCGTTGCTGCACAACGAGAATGACGACAAAGAGGGCGTTGAAAATTCGGTTTGGTGTAAGCTTTCGGCTGTGGGTTATTAGCAGAACCCATTAGCGATGCCAATACTTCCGCATTGCTTCCGACGGTGTCTCGTCCAATCTGCAACGCTCTCTGCCATAAAACGGCACGAAAGGTTTTGATGGACACCGCTACTCCCACACCTCCCACACCTCCGCCGCCCTCCACGTCGTTCGCCGCCGCGCGCCTGATAGGTACGCCCGAAGCCCCCCTATTTGTCGACGTGCGAAAGGCTGAAGATTTCGCCGTGAGTGAGCATTTCATTCCTGGCGCTGTGCGCTGGAACTACGATGCCGGTGATGCGCCGCCAGCGGAAATTGCCAGCGCGACCACAGCCGTCGCCTACTGTGTCAAAGGCCTGCATGTCGGCATGACAGGCGCTGAAAAACTGCGCGAAAAGTCGCTCGACGCCAGCTTCCTCGAAGGCGGACTGCGGCAATGGATGGAAGCGGGCGCGATGAGCGTCAAGAAGCGCCCCGACCTTGGCGTCACCGGCGAATCAATCAGCCGCTGGGTCACACGCGCGCGACCGAAGATTGATCGCATCGCCTGTCCGTGGCTGGTGCGCCGTTTCATCGATCCACGCGCACAATTTTTCTACGTGCCAACAAACGAAGTATTCGCGTTCGCGGAAGCGAACAACGCAGTGGCGTACGATATTCCCGGCGCGCCGCTGGAGCACGCTGGCGAGATGTGTTCGTTCGATAATTTCCTGCGTGCGTTTGAGTTGAAAAGCCCCGCGCTGGAGCGCATGGCCGCCATCGTGCGCGGCGCTGACACGGATACGCCGAATCTGGCGCCGCAAAGCGCGGGACTGCTCGCCATCTCGCTCGGCTTCTCGAAAAACATCGCTGATGATCACACGATGCTTGACGCCATGATGCCAATGTACGACGCGCTCTATCGCTGGTGTATCGACGCCGTGGACTCACGCGACGAAAAACACAACTGGAAACCTGCGTGAGCGACAAACCACTTTCTGCTCCCAGGATGCCGACGCTTGGCGAAGCTTCGCGCTTCTGGTTGAAGCTCGGACTCATCTCGTTCGGCGGCCCCGCAGGACAGATCGCCATCATGCGGCAGGAGCTGGTGGAGCGTCATCGCTGGATCAGCGAAAAACGCTTTCTGCATGCGCTCAACTACTGCATGCTGTTGCCTGGCCCGGAGGCGCAACAGCTTGCGACCTACATCGGCTGGCTCATGCACCGCAGCTGGGGCGGCTTCATAGCAGGTGGGTTATTCGTGCTGCCCGGTGCGATTATCATGATGCTGCTGGCGTGGGGCTACCTCACGTTCGGCAACACCACGATCCTGCAGGCGGTGCTCTGGGGCATCAAGCCAGCGGTTGTCGCGCTGGTATTGTTCGCCGTGTATCGCATCGCCAGTAAATCGCTCAATCACGCCGTGTGGTGGGTGCTGGCGGTCGCGTCGTTTGCCGCGGTAACGTTTCTGAAAATCGGCTTTCCATGGGTCGTCGCTGGCGCGGCCATTGTGGGCTGGGTCACGGGTGAATTGCGACCCAAGTGGATCAGCGGAGATCACGGCAGCAGCAAAGCCAAGTTGCATGCACCCGCGGTGATTGATGACGATACGCCGACGCCGTCGCATGCGCGCTTTTCATGGCGACATTCGCTCGCTCTGATCGCGACCTTCATCGCACTCGGCGCGATTGTGTATGGACTGCTCATGCAAATGGGCAACAAAACGCTCACCGATATGGCGGAGTTTTTCACCTCGTCGGCGCTCGTAACGTTCGGCGGTGCGTACGCTGTGTTGCCTTACGTGACTCAGGCCGCCGTTGAAAAATATCAATGGCTCACGACCGCGCAAATGATGGACGGACTCGCACTGGGTGAGACCACCCCAGGCCCGCTGATCCTGATTCTCACGTTCGTTGGCTATCTCGGAGGCGTGAAAAACGCAGTGGCAAATTCGCCGTTAGCGAGCGGAGTGCTAGCCGCCAGCGTTGTCACTTTCTTTACGTTTCTGCCAAGTTTCATGATGATCTTCGCGGGCGCGCCGTTCATCGAAAGCACCCGCCGCTCACTGAAGTTGCATGCGCCGCTCACCGGCATCACAGCGGCGGTTGTCGGCGTCATCGCATCGCTTGCGGTGTTCTTCGCACAGCACACGTTCTGGCCGACAGGATTCAACGGCGTGATGGACTGGCTATCGGCGCTGATCGCCGCGGCTGCGCTGGTCGCATTCGTCAAGTTCAAGCGTGGCGCGATGGAGACGATTGCGGTGTGCGCGGCGCTGGGATTGATCGTCAAGTTATTGTTTTTGTAGTCGCAGGGCGCGAATTTGTGCAAATGCGTGCCCACCCCGCGAGCTACGAGTGCAAGCTACAAGAACGCCGCTTCATGGTCCCGGCCAGTTCACCCATCCGAAATGGCCTGCCGCAAGAATCGCGACGCCAAACGCAATGCGGTACCAGGCAAACACCTGCAGTGAGTGATTCGCTACAAAGCCGATCAGCCACTTGATCACCACCAGCGCGACGATGAAGGACACCACGGTGCCAACAAAAAATGCCGGGATGTCCGCCGAAGACAACAGCGCGCGCTCCTTGTAGAGCGAATACAAACTCGCCGCAGCCAGTGTCGGCACGCCCAGAAAAAACGAGAATTCGGTCGCCGTACGCCGTGACAATCCAAACAGCATGCCGCCGATAAGCGTCGAGCCCGAACGCGACATGCCGGGAAAGAGTCCGAAGCATTGCGCGAATCCAAGTTTGAGCGCATCAAGCGCGCTCATCGAATCGACATCGCGAACCCGGGCGCGTGAATCGCGCAATTCACGCGGGCTATCGCGCTCGACCCACAAAATGATGAGCGCACCAATGATTGAGGCTGCGGCAACGCCGTAGGCGTTAAAGAGCACCGCCTTTATCGCCTTATTAAATAGCAGCCCGAGCACCGCTACCGGCAAAAACGCGATGAACAGGTTGATGAAAAATCGTTGTCCATTGCCGCGATGAGTCACGTTAGCGAGCGCTGAAAAAAAACGTTCGCGATAAGCCCAGACCACCGCGAAAATCGCACCGATCTGGATCGCGATTTCAAACACTTTGCCGCGCTCGTCATGGATACCGAGCAACGAGCCAGCAACAATCAGATGCCCCGTGCTGGAAATCGGCAAAAACTCGGTCGCGCCTTCGACGATGCCCATGATCGTCGCATCAAATAAATTCACGGGCACTCCTATAAATCCGTTGTTCGGGCGAATTGCGTCGTTGCGGGGTGCTCGCAAATTTGTCAAAAGCGCTCATGTACCAGGGCGGTAATGAAGGTTGCTGCGCGCCCCCCGCCTCGCACTTCATCCCGAAAAACGACTTTCTAGAAGTGTCCTCAAGAAATATCCCGGTAGTTTTGGTAGCAAACATGAGCGTTGCCATGTTTAACTGAAGCTCTGATGTTAGCTGGCGGATACGCAGAAATTGACGCCTTCACCGGTCCAGCCTAGCGCAACAAATTCGTTGTAACTGGCGACACTGGTTGTAAATCGATGATTCGGATCATCCGGGAAGCGAACTGCGCCTCGAAACAGCCGATAAACCGGCAACAATCCACTGTCGCAGAAACCGCCGACACCGGAAACGACAGGAAGGAAAGCGTATGAATCAACGCCTTCATTCTGCGCGAAGCCAGGAGCGGTGCTCTGCGTCGGATTTTGGTTCGCGAGCGCTACGAGGTCACTGTCGAGTAGCGTGTAGAAGTGGCTGCCACGTGCACCGGCTCGCGCGACGCCATCAAAGTAGAAGCGCGTTACGCCGCGCGTTCCTGTTTGTTGTGCGGCATAGACTATAAACGACGATCCGGTGCGCGCCCAGCCTGAAGCACTATCTAGTGCGAATTTATCCGTGTCGCGCGAGGTAATGAAGTAGTAATCCAGCGGCGAATAACGATATTCAACCATCTCTCGTTTGACCGGTTGCGGGATCGCTACGCGGCCGAGGCCGGACAGAACGACAGTCGTACTCGCAGGCGACGCGTTGTGCGCGATGATGAGCGTCCCGTTTCGCGCGCCGGCCATCGTCGGAGAGAATCGCACCGCCGCGACGCAGGACGCGCCGGGCGAGAGCGTAGTGCTCGCGTTACAGGTCGTGGAAGCCAGCGAAAAATCGCTGCCTGACACGATGGTGCTGCTGATGATGAGTGTCGCATTGCCGGTGTTGGTGAGGGAGACACTCTGCGTGCCGCTGGTTGCGCCGACGGTGGTGTCGGCGAAGACGAATGCAGCGGCGGATACTGATGCGATGGGCGCAGCGGGCGTCGTTGTCGACGCGCCGTAGATCGATTTGCAAGCGGCGATGTCGTCGGCTTGCAGCGTGGCGAGGGAGGTGTAGGAAGTTGACGGATCCGGCGCGGTGTTGGGCCCCGACATCACGGCCCCCTCCTGATTCGAATGTTTGATACCCAGCATGTGTCCCACTTCGTGCACCAGCGTCGAATCGAGACTGGGGTTGAACTGGTAGTTGATCACCATATCGGCCTCGTTTACCGTGAAGGCTGAGCCAGCGAAGCCGCTGGCGGCCACATACGTTATGCCGGTCGTGTTTCCTGACAGTGCGCCCCAGGCGATGACGTTGAGGCTGTCATACAGGTTGCTGACGAGGCTGGGCGCATTGCTGGTTGCACCGTCGTAAACGAACTGCACGTTGCAGATGGCAGACCACTTGTTCATCGCTGCCTGAATGCGCTCTACAGCGGTGGCGGCGTTCGCCACAAGCGATGTTGGGCGATTGTTATCGTTGTAACGCCAGCGCATAACACGCGCACTCCAGCCGTTCCAGCCGTACGTGAGGTACTTTTGCGAGTCGGCGCTATCGGGCGAATCGCTGCGCAGGATGATGTGGAAATCGTTAGCCGGATCTGGCGTTGCCACGACCGGGTCGAGGAACCCCGGCTGCGTTTCAGGCGGTGTCAGTGTCTCGGTGGCCCAACCGGATGAACTGCCGAGTAGCAGGGAGAGCCAGAGCGTCTGGAAGACGCGCGTGAATGAGTTTGAAAACATCTGAGGAAGTTTTAGTTAATACCACCGCATCGACATGATGCATTGCCCCCCGGACCGACCGACATTGTCGCTTTCGGTCGATGATGCCAGCGCGCTTAGCCGAATAGCCTGCCGCCCTTGCCGCCCATCGCGCTTTTAAGAACGCCACCGAGGATGTCCTGCATCATGCTGTGATCGTGCGCTTGCGGCACTTGCCCACCAGGGGTCATGCCGTCGAGCACGCCGGGAAGCACCTGCGCCAACAAACCACCTAACTGATCCTGACCAATCCCGCTCTGCGACAACAAGTCGCCCAGATTTCCGCCAGCGCCACCAGGCGCTGTGCCGCCGAGAACACTACCGAGCAAACCACCCATCGCTCCCGTGCCGCCAGCCGACGCCTCTTGCTGCTGGCCCGCGCCACCCATCATGCCGCCAAGCACTTTCATCAGATCGCCAGCATCCACGGGCATGTTTTGTCCCGTTCCCTGCCACGAGTCGGCCTGCTGCCCGAGCCCTCCCTGTTTCAACATGCGGAGTAAACCACCGACGCCACCCGCTTGCTGAATCAGGCCGCCGATAACAGAAGACATGATGTCGCGCGGTCCGCCCTGATTATTGTTGCCGCTGCCGCCCAGCACCGCGCCCAAAACACCGTCCAGTAAACCCATGATTGCTCTCCCACGATTGTGAAAATTTTTGCGTGCTGCACGGTATCACAGCGTCTGCAAAGGCGCTAGCACCGACAATCTGATTCTGAAGTGTTGCCGATTGGGGTCGCCAGCAGCAGAGTAGCGGTAACGCCGCGTTCAGTCGCCGCGTTGTCCTGCTGTGCAGGACATCTCCACCTCGCGAGCGGAGAGCAGGTCACACAGCCGGTCGAGATGCGGGTCGTCCAGCGCAGCAGCGCGAAGTGCCGCAGCGGTCTGACACAGGTAGTCCGCGCCGGAACCGTAGTGGCCACGACAGGTTGCGAGCTTTTCCACGACCTCGTCATCGCTCAATCGCCCGGCATAGGCCTGCGACGCGTGGTTCATCACGAAGCCGATGGCCCGGATCGGGCCGTTCTCGGTTTTGGCGTTGAGCCACTTCGCGACATAGCTGCCGCCGAACATCTCGCGCCGCCAGAGCAACGACAACTCTTTGCGCGCCACGTTTGCGTGTAGTCGATAGGCCACGCCCCGGCAAGCGCCGCCGCGATCCAGCGCCAGCACCAACCCGGGGTTCTCCGGCGTGCCGCGATAGACGTTGCTCCACAAACAAAAGCGGCGGTGAAATCCGCGCACAGTGGCGGCAGTTCGGCCGCTGTGTTCCATGCACGGGTTCCAGATCAGTGACCCGTAAGCAAAGACGTGAACGTCGCTTTGCCCGTCCCAGCCTTCAAGCACGCAGTCGAGTGATTCGCCGAGGGCAACGTCGCAGAGCACTTTCTCTGCGAGCGGCGAATTGCGGATGGCTTCGCGCGCATGATTGTTCTCGATAGCTTCGCGGGTGATGCCTGTGAACAAGGTGGCGTGACGCGTAGATCTGGGACTGTCTGAGCTCACGGATAAGAAGTCGGGGTTGCTGTTTCTATGCTTTTTCGGTGTGATAGCGCGTCACCAATTCAACTTCGCGCCTGCTTCCAAGAATAACGCTGACGCGCTCATGAAGTTGACCCGGCTGCACATCAAGGATGCGTTGATGACCATTTGTTGCAGCGCCGCCCGCCTGTTCGACGATAAGGCTCATCGGATTGGCCTCGTACATGAGGCGCAATTTGCCCGGTTTGTCCGGTTCGCGCGCGTCACGCGGATACAAAAACACGCCGCCGCGGGTCAAAATGCGATGCACATCGGCCACCATCGAGGCCACCCAACGCATATTGAAGTCCTTGCCGCGAGGGCCGGCTTTACCTGCCAGCAGCTCGTCGACATAGCGCTTCACCGGGGGCTCCCAGTGCCGCATGTTGCTCATGTTGATCGCGAACTCCTGAGTCTCCTCCGGGATCCTCATGTTCGATTGCGTCAGCACCCATGAGCCCATTTCGCGATCCAGCGTGAAGCAGTGCACGCCGGTACCGACGGTCAGTACGAACACGGTCGTCGGCCCATAGACCGCATAGCCCGCGGCGACCTGCGTGGTGCCTGCAAGCAGGAACGATTTCTCGGTGACCTCGCCCATTGCTTCTGGTGCTTTCAGTACCGAAAAAATGGTACCGATCGACACGTTCACATCGATGTTTGACGAGCCATCAAGTGGGTCGAACAGCAACAGATATTCGCCCTTGGGATACCGATTCGGAATCTCGTGAATCGTCTCCATCTCTTCGCTGGCCATACCCGCGAGATGGCCGCCCCATTCGTTAGCCTCCATCAGGATGTCGTTCGAGATGACGTCGAGCTTTTTCTGGACTTCGCCCTGAATGTTCTCGGTGCCTGCGCTGCCAAGCATGCCAGCCAGTGCGCCTTTGCCGACATTCACCGCGATAGCCTTGCAGGCGCGTGCGACCACTTCGATCAGGAGCCGCAGTTCGGGCTGGATAGCATTTGCCGAGCGCTGTTGTTCGACAAGAAACTGGGTCAGCGAAGTGCGGCGCATGGGGGCGAAGATTTTCTCAAGGCGTAAACTACGGTTGCGCAAGCGTGCGCTCAAGTCTGAATTGTAACGCTGCAAACTGAAAAGCTTTTGGCTGAAAGCACCACTGCACTAAGGCTAACCAGAATATTTAGCTAAAGTCGACTTTGCCGGATTTGAACCCTTAGCCCTTATAAGACGGCAGTTTTAATAAAAAGGCTTGACCCGAAAACTAAGCGCGGGCTAGTTCAAACACTTGACTCAATTGCGCCGCGCGACGCGACGTGTCCTCGCCACGCGCCTGCAGGTCGGTAATCACCGAGCGCACGACGTCAGCGGGCAGACCATGCGCCACGCTTTTGCGGGCGATTTCTTCCGACATGGCTTGATCAGGCAGGCGGATCGCAGCGCGCAGGCCAATTTGCACCGCGCCTGCCACCTGCGAGCGGAAGAACGCCGAGCGATCACGGGCAAACGCTTCACGTGAATCGGGCAGCATCGGCCCGCGATAGAGATCGAGCAGAGCAAGCGCTGTCTGCGCATAGCGTGCATCGGCAATCAGCACGTCCGCCGTCGGCTTCGTTGCCCAGCCAGCGCCGACGTAATTGCGCAACTCGTCCACCAGCATAAGCACCGCGTGGGTGTCGCACCACACGCGATTCAAGTCAAAACCAATCTTGCCTTCGAGGCGAACGAGCAGCGCTGCATCTGGCAACGCCTGGCGCAAACGCGTCAGCGCCACATCCAGCGAGCGCATCGCCCTGTCGCCGTCGGCTTCTGGCCACAACGCGTCGGCCAGACGCTGCGCCGCAACTGTAGCGGGCGCATGCGCGGCAAGGTATTGCAAAATTTGCATCGATTTTGATTCGCCTTTTTTGCCCGCGTCCTGGGCACCTGCGGCAATGCCTTCGATGCTGAAACCGTCGAACAGCCGAACCCGCAAGAGCCACGGCCAGCTCGCCGGATGGGCATCAGGCGGTGCCAGCCCCTGCGAGCGTACGTCGTCGGCGAAGACGTCCGTACCCAGCCCGACTGCAAAGATTGCGGCGACCACGGCTTGCGTATTTTTTGGAAAAATTTGCACGTGATTCGCTGTCAAGCGCCCACCACAAATTCGCAAATAGTCGGCTAGCGGTTGATGTAAAAACTCTGACGCGACCGGGCCATCGGGGCCGCCGCTGTCGCGCTGATCAAGCGCCGCTGTGGCTTCGATCAGGGCGCACATGCGCTCGTATCCGAGTCGGTGTCCGGGCATTGACTTGGCGATCATCGCGAGATAAATCGCGCGTGCCTCCGCGAGACGATTCAACCCCAACAGCGCCGCCGCCACCCCGTTTTCATAAAGCAGCGCAATCGGTTGCGGCATCTCAAGCGCATGCGCCAATTCCACGCAACGCTGTGAATGAGCGAGCGATACAGAATATTCGCGCGACCGCAATGCACGGGTGCTGCGGCGATAGTGCAGCGCCAGAACTTGCGAGGCCTCTGCCGGATCAACCAACGCCTGTAGTTGATCGAGAATCTTCCCGGATCGCCCCTGATCGCCCGAACGCGTCGCCGCCTCGAACGCACCGCGATACACGAAGAATCGTACCCACTGAACGGGTGACCCGTCAGGTCGATACGTATCAACAGCGGCCATCAACTGATCCGCAGCAAAGGCGTCAGCCGCCGTTGCTGCCAGTCTATTACCCAAATAGGTATCGGCCAGAGCAATTGAAGTGCGGAATATCAGTCGGGTGATGACCGGTAGCTCGGCGTCGACCACGAGCGGCAGCAACACCTCAGCCATACGGTGCAGTCGAGCGCCGTCACGGGCGTGCTCAAACCACGGCGCCAGCAGGGTGGCCGCACGCAGTCTTGCAATTTTGCTGATCGTATCGTCGAGTGCAAGGGTCACCAAAGTCTCGCCAATCGTGGCGGCCTCAGACGTCTCTCCGCCGAACAACATCCGCGCAATCATCACACCGGCGAGACATTCGGTGGCTTCGTCTTTCGACAAACGATCATGCAGCGCCGTATGTAGTGCATTAATGCGCGGGAACGCGCGCAGCATCTCGGCAAACCCGCTCCACACCAGGACGCCCGTAGCGTAAATCCCGGCCAGCGCGCGAAACTCGGCAACTTCGTCGCCCTGAGCGCGAGCGGTTTGCGCAATCGCCATGAACGCTGCGATCGCCGCCGTGCCGCGCATTTCGCGCACGACATGCGCCGCTGCAATTGCCCTGGGTAACTCAAGCAATTGCGTGAGCCCCAACGCCCCGCACCAGGCCTCAACCCGCAGCGTGCCGACATGCGTCGAAAGCGGCCCCAATTCTGCGCGCAACAAATCGCGCGCAGCCTCAAGCGCGCCGGTTTGAATCAACGCATCAATGGATTGCGCGGTGCTGTCGATTTGACGCATCGTGATGAAACTCATAGCGGAATGTCCACCATTATCGCGGCAGCCTGGACATTTCGGACGCGATCTTTGCGCTAGCCTGCGCGGTGCACGCATTCGACCCCGTACATAGTCGCTTGCCATCTAAATATCGTGAAACTCCATCCACTGCGTCGGCATCCTGCTGTGCCGGTTGCAACACGTGGAATGTCGCGGCGTCGGCACCGGTGATTTTTTGCCCGTAATACAGCACTTCGCTCATGTTCTTGGCGTAGCTCAGGCTCAGGCATTCAAATCCGTTGGGTGAGGCCGAAATGGCGCTGCCTTTGTAGTAAACGCGCTTGGCGTCGACTGCGTATCCGCCCGTCTTGCCGACGAAACTCGCAGCGTCGACACCCTTGATGGCAATGACCGCGCTCTGCATGCGCCCCGTTTTCGGATTATTGTCGAGATAGCTGTACCACGCATGCGTCGCGTCCTTCGCGTAATCAATATCGATCGCGGCAAAGCTCGCGCCATCACTGCCCGCAATTTCGATCGTGCGGTTATAGCCGCGAATCCGATCCCGTGTAAATCCGTACTCCAGCACTTCAAAGCTCGCCACATCGCGCACCACGAACGGAGCACCCCAGAAGTAAGCGTAGTTTGCATCCGCTGCGTAGCCGTCTTTAAGCAAACGAAAACTCACCGTATCGGCCTCGATGATCGGTCCCACGCGGACTTGTCTTTGCCGTAATGGTCGTCCAGCGCAACAAACGTCGCACCGTCCGCCCCCCGCATCGCGTCCTCGCGATAAAAAATTCGGTCACCCACGCGCGCGAAGCGATCATTGAGCGCCATCAGCGGCGTTGTGGCGGCGACACCGAGCTTATGCGATTCAAAGTGCCACACGCCGTCTTTTTTATGAAACGGAGACGCGGATTCACAGGCGAACAATCCGATCAGCGATGCGATGAGCGAGAACACCATTTTGATGGTTTTGCAAAAATTCCTCATCACAATTACTGAGAAAAACCGCTCGGTGCAAACATCGTAAACAGCGCCTGATGATTGCCCTGCGCCAGCTCGCGGTTGAACTGCTCGGCGATTTGCAGCGTGAGCGCCTTTGGGCTGCCATATTCGGGTTCCAGCACCAGTGTTTTCCCCGTGTCGTCATAATTCAACTTGAACGGCTTCCCCTGAATGGTCAATCCCGTGACGTGCGACAACTGCTTTGAACCCTCTGCCACAACGCCAAAATTTTCCACCAGAAATTTCAACAATACGATCCTCATCTCTGGCGTGATGGGTTGCAGGTTGTAGTTGAAATGACCCTCTGGCGCCGCATTCAAACTGCCGATCCACGGCAACGACTTTTGATCCATTTTGAGCGAGAGCTTGTCTCCGATCCACTGAAAATAGTGGTTCATCCAGCCAGGCTTAATGTCGCCAAGCGTCGTCAGTCGCGTCTGATTCAGGTCAAAGGGTACGAGGTAAGCGGTATCGGTTTTCAGATCGACCAGCTCGAACGCGAACAACCTTGCTGCGTTCACGTACCTGTAGCGCACCAGCGCGAACTGGCGCCTTGCGGGCCACCAGACGCGCGCTTGGCCAGTTGGCGACTCATCGAAACTGAAGCCCCCAAAGTCTGGATCGTCGTAGACCCATTTGTGCGATTTCAGCGCGTTGTAAGTGCGAAATTCAAGCGTGCTCAAGTCGAGAATACCGTTGAGCTCGGGCAGTAGCATGAGCGTGCCCGTCTTGCCCAAATTGCGCCCCATTGCACTAGCATTCGCGTCCGCGCCTGCGTTTAGTTCCTGCAAGTCACCCGGCTGCCCGGCGGCGCTGTCGAGAAACTGAAAGCGCTTTGTCGGCTGCTCGTGCAGACGCCGTACCACCGGTTTGCCGCTCTGGTCATTCACCAGATAAGTGCCTGTTTCGGTACACACAAGCACAACAGCCGTGCCGTTGGAATACAGAAAATGTGCCTCCAGTAAATCTCCAGCAAACCAGTCGCGCTTGCTGCCATCGGTTGAATTTGGGCTGAAACTGACCGAACGCCCGTTGTGCCGCAACTTGTAGCGAGCCTGCTTGTACAACTTGAACGGATTCATGTTTGAGCTGACAGCGAAGTTGCGCTCGGAGCGAAACTCGATCTCGAATGGACCCGCTTTGACCCCAGTTCCATTCGCGAGATGCGGGAAAAAGGCAATGGCAATGAGCGCCGCCAACGCGAGTCGGCGTAACCGCTTAACCGCGAGAAACGAGACGTCGAAAGCAGCGTCGCTAAGGGTCGACAAGTTCATGGCAGGTGGACAGCACAAATTACGCGGCGAACTGTTCAACGGGTTTTGCTGCGGCGGCTTTCATTGCGCCTGCCAACACGCCATACACATCAACCCACGCCGCTTTCACTGCCGGCGTAAATGCGTCCCCTAGCCCGCCTTGCAAGGTATCGAGCAAGGCTTTTGCCACGGTGTCGTAGTGATGATCTTTCACACCATATCCACCGTGTCGAGCGCCCAATCCTTTGAGCACCGGCATGAGCGTCTCAGGACGATCCAGGTTGGCTACGGCGACGCCGATCATTGTCATTAATTTGCCGCCTTGCTCTTTTATGTTGCCCTTGAAAAGCGCTTTGAGCGTTGGATCAAGTTCAAATAATCTTGCGTAAAACAGCTCCGCTGCGAGATCTCGAATAGGAAGAACTTGTTGCCATGTGCTTTGTACGAGGGAAATGGATGAATTCATTGATGAGCTACTTTCTGGTTACGTTAAGAGCAAAAAAACTGGGGGAAATATCGTTCGATTCGTTGGAATCGGCGCAAGTACTGTTGTGTCAACTCACATGGTCAGGGTGCTGCGGCGCGCTGCCGTCTTCATGATGCGGGCGATCACGAGGAAGGCGTTGCATCCATGCGGCGTTGACTTTTGGCGGAACCGTCCGACCCGGTACGCGCAGAGCTCACGATGCCCAACGCGTTCGTAGTTCCAAAGCCAACCGTTGCGTGGCAACGCCGGCTGCAAACTGGGTGGGCCATAGACATTAGCGGCTTGCGCAGACAACGCTGCTGCCAAAAGCGTGATAAACGCAATGGCGCTCATGGCAGTGCGAGCCATGCGTTTCGTTCTCACTTTCATGGCGTTGAACACGTTTGAAATTCACATGAGGTTAGTGTCCGATCGGCAGGTGAGGGCCGTTTGCCGATAGTGGCATTGACCCAAAAAAAGTGGTGCGAGGCAACCATTGCCGGACATTAATTGGGACGACCCTACAAAGCTCCTACACAAATCGCGGCGATGTTCGCGCTGTCGTGATGTATCGGGCCACCGCAGGAGACTTGTAGGGTGTGTACGCCTAACGGCACTTTTGGCTTGCGGTCGCATGCCTTGAGGCGGGCCGGTTGAAACAGCCGTAAGCACATTGCCCCCCGCTCCATTCACCTGACGAGAGAGATAGATGAACACAACATCGTACACAGCCCGCAGGTCACGTCAACGCACAGCACGCGCCTTCATCGCGGCTACGATCTGCGCCGCTTTACAGGCAAATGTTGCCACCGCCATTCCCGTGCAGATTCCCGGTGATTTCGATCCCGTTTTCAGTAAGACCAGCAACTTGGCCATTGGCATCGGCACAGATCGTGCCAATGCCACTGCGGTGCAGGCGGATGGCAAGATCGTTCTGGCGGGTCGATGCGCGGGGGTCGCGAACTCTGATTTCTGCGTGGCGCGGCTCAATTCGGACGGCACGTTTGATACAGGCTTCGTGGGACCAGGCGGTAACGGCAATGGCAGATTCATTCTGCCTATTGGCCCCAAAGACGACGCTGCGTATGCCATCGCGCTGCAGCCGGACGGCAAGATTGTGCTCGCTGGTACGTGCGCTAACGCCTTTGATGTCGCTGAGTTTTGTGTGGCGCGGCTTAACGCTAACGGCTCTCTCGACATCGGGTTTGACGGTCCCGCCGGGACGGGCAATGGCAAATTCACATTCCCTGTGAGTGGCGTCAGCGCCGCAGCAAATTCGCTATTGCTGCAACCAGATGGAAACATCGTGCTTACCGGCTTTTGCTCGGGTGCATCGGTTGACTTCTGTGCGGCGCGTCTATTGGCTGGCGGCGGCGCTTTGGATGCCAGTTTTGCAGGCCCCACCGGCAACGGCAACGGAAAATTCCTTTTCCCTATCGGCCTGAATACAGACACAGCGAGAAGCGCTGCGCTGCAGGCGGACGGAAAAATCGTATTGGTGGGTTCGTGCCAAAGCAACGGATTCAGCTACTTTTGTCTGGCGCGACTCAATGGTGACGGCTCGCTCGACACCACGTTTGACGGCCCGAATGGCGTGGGCAACAGTAAGGTGTTTCTGTCGATTGGCAGCTCAAACGACATCGCCACCAGCGTGGCGATCCAACCCGATGGCAAGATTGTGGTCGCGGGATATTGCAGCAACGGCGGTGTGGATAAATTTTGCGTTGCTCGCCTTAGTGATGGCCCACTTGGCAACAAAAACTGCTCAATGGATATCGACGGTGACGGCAAGGTGCTGGCTTCGACCGACGCGCTGTTGCTTGCGCGCGTAGCGCTAGGTATGACTGGCAGCGCGGTGGTCGTGGGCGCACTGGGTAGTGGTGCCACGCGCACGAACTGGACACAGATTCGCGACTATCTGGTTTCGCAGTGTGGCATGACAGTGGCTCCCTGATTGCAATGCTGTTACCAAAGAGTTGATCGAGTGTTGTGGCAACGGCCTATCATGACTTTCTAGAAGCATCCTCAATTATGAAAACCATTTCAGGCCAAATCGCACTGCGTCGGCTGAAGCGTTTCGTTTCACTTCCGCAACAACATATTGCCGCTACCCATGATTTTTTTGATACACCATGGATCGCGAGTTAAGTGGTGGACGATTTCGAAGCTACATCGTGGCGGCTCACCAAAACCGCCACCACGGCTTGTTGGCAGATAACTGCGTTGCGCCAGGCGTACTCCGTGGATTACTGATTTGAATCGTGTGTTCCACGTCGTCCCGCGGATGCCAGCCGTTGTTCAACCGATCATTGAGATAGTCCATCGCTGTTTGCGCCTGGTAGGTCGCATCCTTGCGCGTTGCGTTCGTCGCGTCGTCAGCGAGCAGACCCTTGACCATCGCAGCGTAGTGCTCATCGCCGCGGGTCAAATTTACTGACCACATCGTGCCTTCACGGCTGGGGCCGTCAGGCACTTTGAAATGTGCGGTAAGACCTTTGCTGACGCGCATCGACCAGGGTTGTTCAGGCATCATTGTCGGTTCCACAATCGGGTTAGCGCAGTTTGCGAAGCGCGGCGGCCCCGCGGCACCCACGCACTGCGAAAGCCAGTACGCCAAGCATCGCCGCGAGCAGCATCCACGGGCTGTTCACCGGCACCGGCGTCACTGCGATCGCCACGACGGCGTCGTCGTTCAATATCGTGCCGGTCGCTGTCGCCGCGCCGAGCGTGGCATTGAGTGCGCCGGTGATCGTCACGGTAAATGTTTCGTCCGGTTCTATCGTGGTGTCGCCGTTAATAGTCACTGGCAAGTTGCCCGTACTCGCACCTGGTGCAATGACCACCGTTCCGGCAACGACTGCGACGTAGTCGCTGCCTGCCGTCGCCGAGCCGTTGGCAGTGGAGTAAGTGAGAGTAACGCCGCCTGCAGGCGCTGCACTCGACAGAGTGACCGAAAAATTCAGCACTTTAGTACCAACATTGCCTTCGCTGATGCTGGCGTTGCCCACGTCGACGACCGGCAATGTCGGTGCAGTTACAAAAGCTGACTCAAATGCGCCGATATCTGCCTGACCGTTTAGCACGCGCGCAAAGCCCGCACCGCGCTGATCGGTCGCCGGGATGGTTCCTGTCGTGGGGCCCGCGTTGATCGCCGGACTGCCCGCTTGCAGCGCATGCGTTTGCGTCGGGCCACCGTTGTTGGCAAGCGCCGCCAATAACGGATTGCTGTTAGTCAGATCACCCGCTGCCGAAAAACTACAGGTATTGCCGCTATCCAGATTATTGCCTGCAGATATGCCTGCGGCGAGACCCGCACAATTGATTCCTTGCGTGGGATTGGCGACGATGTTGCCGCGCATCGTCAGTGTCGCGGGGGGCGTTCGCGAAAGCTGCGGATTGCCGTTTCCGCCTGAATTGGCGGCAATGGTGGTGAAGCTGATGTCCGCGCTGCCGCTATCCACGGCAATTCCCGAGCCCCCGCCGTTGCTTATGGTGTTCCCCGAAACGGTTGAGTTGACGATGACAAGAACGCCTTGACTTTCGATGCCCCCGCCGCTCGCTCCGGGTGTCAACGCGCTATTGCCGACAATCGTGCTGTTTGCGATGTTTGCTGTCCCGCCAGAAGTAACACGAATCCCGCCACCGGCATTTGCCGCCGAGTTGTTGGAAACCGTGCTGTCGGTCAGGTTCAGCGTGCCAGCCACGTAGAGACCACCGCCCTGTCTGATTCCGGCGCTAGCGTTGTTATTGGTGACTAATACCCGCAGCAGGCTGAGCGTGCTGCTTGAGGATACGAATACACCCGCTCCGGCTGACGCCACGCCATTTGCGATCGTCAAATTGTTCATCGCCACGTTGAGCCCGTTGAGGCTAAACACGAACACCTGTGCGACTCCGTTACCGCTGACAACGGTGCTGCTGGTTCCGGCACCGTTGAAAGTGATGCTCGCGAACAAACTCAAGTTACTCGCCAGCACAATCGTGCCCGCAGGCACATTGATCACATGCACCCCGCCCAGAAAGTTCGCCGTCGTAATTGCCGCGCGCAATGTGCAAACGTTGCCGGCGGTCGCACAAATGCCATCCGATGGCATGGCATCAGCTGCATCACCCAGATCGTTCACGGTAAAAGTTGCTGCCTGGACCGATGTTGACAAAACTATCAGGACTATTAGCGACACGGTGCACGCTAGACAGCGCCCAACGAATTTACCCAATGAAGAAAATATTGGCGGTCTAAATATCATGGTGAGCTGCTTTCTGCGACTTGTTGTTTCGACGGGCTGACGCCTGATACGGCGCTCTTGAAACCGATACGACACGTTAGTTGGTGCGACCCTACAAATCCCCTACAGCGTAAAGTTGTTAACGGTCTGCACAAGAACACTGTGGCCGTCAGGCGTTGTAGGAGAAACGTAGGCTGATCGCGTCTAACGTTGCATCAAAAATGACCATCCCGGGCATTTTTTTAGCGAGATAATAAAGATGGGACGCGCATGAGCACTGGATTTTGTGGTGAAACGCGGGCCTGTGTTGCCCGGCTTGGCGGTGGCCTGTTCGGACGTGATCGCCATCAGTGCGGTGTCAGCCAACACGACATGCGATGGGCGTCCTGCCGTCTCCCAAAATTGAAAATGCCACCCAGGCAATCGTATATTCGTCGTGAGTCGTAGCCTTATGCCAGTCTTCGTCTTATGCTCCTCGCGCGCCTCAAACCTGGTTGCTACCGTTCTCGCATGCGTCGCAATGTCACTTAGCGCAGAAGGCAATCCAATGGATTCCTGGTACACGCCGTCCGCTCGGTCCCCTGTGGGATCGATTACCAGTCTTCGACTGCACGTTGACTTTGAACTCGCTCGACTAGACAAAATCGCCGTCGTTGAAGCGCTGCTGAAAAATCATCCCCTTGTCGAGATTGACGCAGCAACCGCCGAGTCATTGACCGGCAAGAAGATAGCAACTTCTGCAGAGCAGCGGCGCTATCTCGTCCGCGCACTGCACTTCGCCGCACACGGCGAATACACCGTCGAGCGCGATCAAACTTCTCTACGAATTCATCACCGCTCGCTCGGATTTGATGCACCGATACTTCGTCAAGGAATTGTCGTACTGCTTGCCGGGCGGCCTAAGGATGTATTCGTGTCGTGCTCGATGGCGCGCTGACGAGGGTCACCGTTCGCTTCGATGCATGTCGCATCGCATCAATGCGGTTGAGGCCCGCGATTGCATTTCGTTTGCTGCGATCATCGCTAACGCTAGCCATCGCATTAGCGAGCTCCTCGTCAACTCAGCGCGTTAATTCCACAAATAACTCTTTCCCTAAAAAGTGCGGCGACTCAAGCCCAGCGATGCACGCCCCAATAATGCGAGCAACAACGCAAGTAAAGCGATCGTGGCGGGATGCAGCGTCGGCACGGTCACTGCTGTCGCGGCGACGACTACTGGCACCACAGAGGGCCCGCCCTGATCCACGACAGTGCCATTGGCGTTCAGATCATCGTCGCCGAGCCCGCCGTCGACAATGGTGAACGTCACTGTGCTGCCCAAAACTGTCGATGGCAGGACGTACCAGGTGGCTGCTGCGTTCGAAGGCGTTGGTCCGTACTTGTAGTACTGCGTGCCTGCCGCGAGCGCCGCTGGGTAGGTGACGGTCAGCGTGACCGCACTGCCAGGTATGCAGCCTTTCAGTGTGAAGTCAAACAGACCATGCGGGAATGCCGTGCCAGCGGGCGGTGCCGCCGGTGGTGAGGCGGCGTTGCCGGAGACGGGTATGAACTGGCGAACGCCAAATCCGCAGCTTGCTCCACCCCCGGAAATCGCTACCGAAATCGTTCCGGTGCCTGTGGCCGAGGCGGCGCCAAAGCTCGTTTGCGGTGCAATAGTGATCGCCAGCGTGCCAGCCGTTGCCGACAAGCCGTCTACGTCGGAACACTTGATCGACACGTTCGACGCGCCCGCCGCCGTTGGCGTACCGGAAATCAGGCCAGTCGTAACGTTCAACGTGATGCCCGCGGGCAGCGTGCCGCTAACGAGGGTGTAACCCGTGATCGGGTCGCCGTCGGTCGGTGTGCAGGCCGATGCGACGCTGAAGTTAAACGGCGTATTCACCGTGCCCATCTGCGCAGCCAGATTCGCCATCATGGGTGGGGTTTTTACGACGGCATCGTCGTCCGTCAGCGTGACGGCGATGCTTGCTTGCGCGCCCAGGCTTGCGCCGCCGGTTGGGCCGCTCAACGTCACCGAAAACGCCTTGGTGGGCTCCGGGGTTGCGTCATCAATAATCGGGACGTTGCACGCTTTGGCCGCGCTGTCGCCGTCGGCCCACGACAGCATGAGGTTGGTCGCCGTGAAATCCAGACCCGCAGTGGCCGTACCGTTCACCGCAGCGCACATCACGGAGATCGCACCATCGGTGCCGCCAGTGCGGTTTACGCTCAGCGCAAGCGAACCCGCGTTTTCCACGATCATGCGGGTTGCCGCGCCGCTAAAGGACATCACGCCGGGCACCAAGGCGCTGATGGTGATTTGCAGCGAACCTGCGGGGTTTGAGGTGCCGTCAATGTCGCTGCAGGCGATAGTGACGTTCGACACCACAGCTGCGGTCGGCGTGCCCGAGATCAGTCCCGTGGTCGAGTTCAAGGTCACGTTCGCTGGCAAGGTGCCCGAAGCGACGGAGTAGCCCGTGATTGGGTCGCCGTCGGTTGCCGTACAGGCGCTCGCCGTGTTGAAGCTGAAAGCCGTCCCCTCTTTGCCGGTTTGCGCGGCCATGTTGGCCATCGATGGCGGCGTTTTTGCTGCTGCGTCGTCGTCGGTGAGCGTAACCGCGATACTGGTTTGCGCGCCGAGCGTGCCACCGCCAGTGGCGTTGCTCAACGCTACCGAAAATGCCTTGGTGGGTTCAGGGATGGCGTCGTTGATGATCGGAACGTTGCACGCTTTGGTCGCGCTGTCGCCGTCCGCCCATGACAGTAAAAGACTCGTCGCCGTGAAGTCGAGCCCCGCTGTTGCCGTCCCATTGACTGCGGCGCACGTCACACCGACCACGCCATCCGTACCGCCGGCACGAGCGACAGACAGCGCCAGAGTTCCGATGCTTTCAACAATGTTGCGCGTTGCAGCACCCGCCAGCGACAGCGCACCGGGGGTGAGTGGATTGATGGTGATTTGCAGGGTACCAGCGGGCACCGACGGGCCGTCGATATCGCTGCAACTGATGGTGACATTGGCGACGACGGCCACCATCGGCGTGCCGGAAATCAGTCCAGTCGTTGGGTTCAACGTCACGTTTGCGGGCAGTGTGCCCGATGCCACGGCGTAGCCCAGAATTGGGTCAACTTGCGTCGCGGTGCAGGACGTTGCTGTGTTGTATGAAAACGCGGTGCCGACTTTGCCCACTTGCGCTGGCATGTTGGCCATCACCGGTGGTGTTTTGACAGGAGCAGGGTCGTCATCATTCAGTGTGACGGTGACGGCGGTGATTGCGCCGAGCGTTACGCCATTGGTCGGGTTAGTCAGTGTCACCGTGAACGTTTTTGTAGGCTCAAAAATCGCATCATTGGTGATCGGTATGTTGCACATCACGCTGCCGTTGACACCGTCTGCCCAGTTGAGTGTCGCGGCCGTCGCCGTGAAATCGGTGCCAGCGGTTGCCGTGCCGTTAACGGTGGTGCAGGTCACGCTTACCGCGCCGACACCGCCGGTCGCGTTCGACGTCCGCATGACGGAAATGGCGAGCGTGCCGACGTTTTCGCCAATCGTTTGCGTTGCGGACGCAAACGAAATCACGCCTGCGTTACCCGTTGTCAACGTGAACGCTTTCGGCGACGAATCACCGAACCCATTGGTGGCGCTGATTTTGAGGCTCACCGAGCCTTCGACGTTGCTGTTGCCGGTGATCTTGCCGTTGGCACTGTTGAACGACAAGCCTGCGGGTAGCGCCCCGGTCAGTGTGTAGCTGGTGATGCCCAGCGTTGCTGCCAGAAACGTCGACAGATCAAAGTTGACCGCCTGCCCGGCGAGCGCGCTTTGCACGGGAATGTTTGACCAGACCGGAAGATTTGGCACAGTCGGGCCGAGCGTCGAGATCGGAATCGGCGTCCACTTTGGCCCCGGGAACGCCAGATTGCCGCCCGAAATGGCAGGGCCCTGCAGGAACGGCGGGGCAACCGCGTAGCGACGTACTTCGTTCGCATCATCGTCGGCCACGATGATCTCGCCGGTGGCCGTGAGTACATTGAAGCTGTTGATGTTGCTGCCGATGACCAGCGTGTTGACTAACAGGTGTGTAATCGTGTCGACGATGGAGATGCTCTTGTCGGACAGATTGAGCACATAGAGCAGGGCACCCGACACCACCGCCATCTGCGGGACTGCGCCAACATTGATATAGGTTGAGACGGCGTTGGTTCCCGTGTTGATGACAGCAATCTTGCCGTTGGTCAACGTCACGTAGGCCTCAGTGCCGGTCAGGTTGAAAGCCACAAAGGTCGGCCCGCTGCTGGCGCCCGTGTCGATCAGTTTGACCCACTTTTTCGTTGCCAGATTGAGCACGCCGACGCTGCGGATGCCAAGCGGGATGTAGGCGAACGTTCCAGCTGGATTCACGGCGGCGGAATACGCGTTGCCCGGGTCGTCAATGGTCATATTGCCGTCGTAGTCGAAGCGCCGATCAATACTGGATGCAGCCGCGCAGCTCGCGGGCGTCAACGGCAACGTAAAAATCTGCACGTCTTTGCCCGAGGTCGTCTCCGATTCGTTAGTCACGATAATCTTGTCGCCGAGTGGCGTGATGGCGACGCCGCGCGACGTCGAGGTGAGCGTTCCGGTCTTGCAGCGACCGGTGACGAGGCCGGTCAGCAAATTGAACGTCATCAGCTCATTGGTGTTGTGATTGGTGATGTAAATCTCGTCGGCGATGGGGCCGGGCCGGACGACTGCGCCGCGCATGAAACCCACGACGCCCGCACTGCCGAAGCCATCGGGCACGGCATAGCGGGATACCGCGACGCCCGCGCCAAGGTCGAATACGGTCAGCTTGTCGGAGACGATGTCTGGGACATAGGCATACGGCGCGGCGGTGGCGTTGCTCGCCAGCAAGGCGCCCATCAGGGCGAGGCAGGCAAGCCTGGTATTGCCGAGCCTCTTAAGCGTGGCCGCGAACCCGGTGCGAGCGGACGATAAGGGGTGAAAGAGGTTCATGCGCATTCTCCAATCCAGTGACGCGAAGCGGGACAAACATCCCGGATGCGCACACGTTAGGGGGCACGACCCTACATTTCGCCTACATCGGTCAGACGGGAAACCAGGCAAGCGCAACATCCCAATCGTGAAGAAGCTGACCTTCAAGACCGGAGCCGAATCTGCCAACGGCAGCAGCTCTAGCGCCAGCAAAGCAGGAATTTTTCCAATACAGCTTTCTCTTGAAACGCTCTTTGATCACGGGCTAGCGATCAATAAATGTGTAAGTCAATATCAGGCGAATATTGCTCTTGTCCTATATTAAACGGCAGATACAGCGAAAAGTTGTTAACGCGTACTAGCTTCCAGCGCGCTCAAAAACCTCATCGCATGAAGCCGCGTTGCCAGCACGTCGTCGACCGCGCCGCACATCTCGACAGAAGCCCGCAGGCTTCCGCAAACAGCGGGCCGACGCGGGTCGCCGAAGATCATGCAGCGGTTATCGTCGTCCAGCTGTACACAGCGGATACCCGCTGGCTTGCCGTTTGGCATGTCGGGAATGGGCGATGAAATCGAAGGTGCGATGCAGCAAGCGCCACAGCCTGCGCGGCACTTCACAGCGGTGCCACGCTCGTCAATTTTTGCGCGGCTTGTGCGGCTTCCACCTTCGCTCGCAACTTCGCCGCCCGCGCCGGATGCGACTGCGCCAGCCACGCAACGTGTCCGAGCAAAACAGCGCATTCGTCGGTTGTGCCGATTGATGCGTGCTCGCGGGTGGCAAATCGATGCACCCACGCCTTCAACCGATCAAACGCGTCGCGCGGCACATTGAGCCGCTCGTTCACCACCAATCCGGTGAATGACTGCCGTACGCTGGCCCGCATCACGCGTGTCTTTTGCGTGTTGAGTCGCCAGCCCTCCGCTGAAATGATCGCGCGCGCCGTGATGATGAACTCGCGATAGCGCGCCGCAAACGCCGCATTGCCCGAGAACACTAGATCATCCGCATAGCGCGTGTAGCTCGCGCCAAACGCCGCCGCCCACGCATGCAAACGAACGTCGAGCGCAAACGCGCACAGATTCGCAATCGCGGGCGAGGTGGGTGCGCCTTGCGGCAAATGACTAATGCCGAAGCGTTTGTTGGCCGCAGCAAGCTGATCGAACGACGCGCCGCACATTGCTGCCCGCAACGCCCGCCGCGATTGCTGCGTTACGACCATCGCGGTCAAAAGATTCGCCATGGCTACATCGTAACCCAGCGCGCGAAACAACAAAAATACGCGGGCACCGCTGATTGACGCAAAAAAATCAGCCAGATCAAGCCGAATCACCAGCGCCTGGGACACATGCGGCGCAGCATGCGTGTGTACGGAACGCCCGCGCACAAACCCATGCGCCGCATCATGCGGGCGCACCTGATCGAACATACGATGTAGCAAACGTCGCTGTAAGACGCGCAAAGTTTCGGGTGGAATTTCCAGTAAACGGGGGCTCCCGTTTGCTTTCGCAATGCCGCGCAGACGATAGCGCGGCGCGCGCATCGCATCGTCGAGTTCCTCACGCGAAACGTCGAGTAGTTTTGCCAGATCGTCTGCGTCGTTGAGTGGTAGTGTGGCGCGCGCATTGGCTTTGAGGGCAACATGCGAGCCACCAGTTTGCACAGGCAGTGCGCGCGTCGACGTGAACGGCAGGTAGCTCTGGGTGTCCTCTGGCTGCAATGCGAGCCATTGATTGAACGTGGCTTCGTCACAGTCTGGATCGGGCACCTCATTGCCCATGAGTCCCGGCTCCGAATCAATGCCTACTGGCATCTGCGTTTGCTCATACGACTCAACAAGCGTAGCGAAGGCGTCAGACCCCACAATCCAATCGCACAGAGCCGTTGCGCTCCAGCGTGTCCAGTTTGTCTCGGCATAACGCAGTTCACGTGCAATCCGCCGCACCAGATCCGATGCGCCGTCGAAGTGACGACGGCTTCTTAAAGCCAGCGTCTCAGGCCGGAGGCTATATCCGTGCTTTACCGCGTGCAGAAAATACTCAGCCAGCAACGTGCCCAACTGCGTTGGAGAAGATTGAGTCGCAAAAGTCACGACGGCAAACTGGCGAAGTGAACGGTGAGCACGCCTACCGCGTGTCGAAACACCGGCCGGACTGCGCGGCGAGCGCAGGGGTGCCGGTGCAACAGAAAGTGCCGATTACCCATCACGCGGGGAAGCCCCGCGCGGCAAGGCTGCATCGCTCGAGAGCTCGGTAGCCATGACAAAACTAGACGCGTCACCATTCGAGTTCAGCATATCACCGCAACCCAGACAGCGGTTCACGTGTGCGTCAGCAACGCATCAATCACGGTGGCAAATCGGCGATCCGAATCCAAGTGTGCGTTGGAGAACATCTTCGCCAGCGGATGCCAGAAGTAGTCAAAGATCAGCCCATGTTCCTCCCGGCTGCCGGTGGCAGAGTGCGAACAGCGCTCGGGTGGCATTTCAACCGCATCAAACCGGAAGATGAATCAGCGTTGCTGCGTCGCAGGCCTTTCAGGAAATGCCTTGCTTGTTGCGCCCGTAAATTTCATTTCGGCGACCAATCCGAGGCGTAGCTGGCAAATGCAGGCCGGACTCCTCCGCAAGTTCGCGAAGCACTGCATGCGCCGACGATTCTCCAGGTTCAATCGTGCCCTTGGGCAGTTGCACACCTGCATTCGTGCGCGGATGACGAAACACCAGCACCCGATCGCGCTGCACCACGCAGGCGCAGGTCTTTTCAATCACTGACGAGAACGCTTTAGTCGAAAGCAGCGCGGTCGATTTACGGACACGCTCTACGGTGCCAGCCGCTCTATATGCCAGCCGCCAAATTGCCGCTGAAACACCAGGCGATCATGCAGGCGCGATCGACGCCCTTGCCAAAACTCGACCATCTCCGGCACGATCACATAGCCACCCCAGTTCGCGGGGCGCGGCGGGTTGTCGCCGAGCCTTGATTGCGCCTCGGCAAAGCGCGCCTCCAGCGCTTCCCGGCTGTCGATCTTTTCGCTTTGTGGCGAAGCGTGCGCGCCGATCCGCGATAGCAGCGGGCGCGAATTGAAATATTCGTCTGAAATCGCGTCGTCCACTTTCACCACATGGCCCTCGATGCGAACCTGACGCTCGAGCTCCGCCCAGTGAAAAGTCAGCGCTGCCCACTGCGACTCGGCCAGCTCGTGCCCCTTCCGGCTGTCGTAGTTGGTGAAAAAAACAAATCCGTTTTCGTCGAAACTCTTGAGCAATACGATGCGCGCTGACGGTCGCCCGTTGGTGCCCACCGTCGCCAGATTCATCGCCGTCGGCTCCGGCAACTCCGCCTTGATCGCGTCATTCATCCACTGGCCAAATTGGGTGAACGGATCGGCCGCCAGATCACGCTTGCCCAGCGAGGCGAGCTTGTAGTCTTTGCGGAGGTCGGCTAGGGGGGTAGCGTGTGTGCTCATGTGATGAATATACTCGCCTCAACTGATGCAGCAATCGACAATTCAAATGAACGCTGAAACTAAAGCTTGGCAAGCGACCCAATGGCCTGAAGAAAACGCCGGTGCGTTGGCCGAACATCGCGCGTGGGTTGAAACTCACGGCACTTTTGGTGATCGGGTTCGCGCATGGAAGCAGGACAAAACGGTCAACGACACTCAACGACAATTTAAAGATACGAATGACAACGAATAAGTTCCAGGGCACCCGCTCCTACATCACCACCCCCGACCTGTTGCTCGCTGTCAATGCTGCCATCACGCTGAAGCGCCCGCTCTTGATCAAAGGAGAGCCCGGCACCGGTAAAACCATGCTCGCGGAAGAGGTTGCGGCCGCGCTCGGCTGGCCGCTGTTGCAATGGCACATCAAGAGCACGACCAAGGCTCAGCAGGGCCTCTACGAGTACGATGCGGTGAGCCGACTGCGCGA
>JAYUWL010000157.1:0-4500 GCA_043753585.1 Burkholderiales bacterium | reverse complement strand
AAAGCATAGCCCCTGAGCATGGCAGATGCGCGAAACGTAACTCGTAATTGATGCCTGGTTTGGCGCGTACCTAATCTGCGCTACCTGGGGCGCTTCGGAAGCAACGGCGCAGAAACACCGTCCATACCTACCAACCCCAGCATCGCCAACAGCGTGTTCTGTGGTCCGAGCCGTTTCCCAGACTCAGCAGCGCGCACGGCCTCCGTTAATGGTGGAGCGGGAATCTCGGCCAGCTCAATCGGCTCACGCAGTGTGCGCTCGTCGTCAGCCTCAATAGCGGCTAGCGCAGCTTTCACGGCAGGTGCAGCGAGCAGGCGCTAAAAGCTCGCCGTTACAGGTGCGCTAATGGGTGGCTCCAAAGATTGTGCGGATGAAGCCGCCACGTTCGCGACCAGACAAGCGACAGTGCACAACGCGCGGCGGTACAAAAAATTTCTCATGCATCCGACTCCACTAAACGGCGACGTCCGGTTGCCCTGTCGCAAACTGAAAATCACGCCCTGGGGCACTGGCAAGCAAGCGTTGTGTGTAGACGTGTTGTGGCGACATGAACACGTCGCGCGTGGCCCCCTGCTCAACCACCACTCCGCGCTGCATGACGAGAACACGGTCACAAATCTGCGCTGCAACGCGCAAATCGTGCGTGATGAACAGTATTGCGAGATTGAGTTTTAACTGAATCTCTTCGAGCAGCTTCAATACCTGCGCCTGGACCGAAACGTCAAGCGCAGACACCGCCTCATCACAAATGAGCACCTCAGGATCAAGCGCCAGCGCGCGGGCAATACTGATGCGCTGACGCTGGCCACCCGAGAATTCATTGGGATAGCGCGTCAGCACATCCGGGCTCAACCGGACCAGCCCCATCAACTCGCGCGCGCGCGCCATCGCACTCTCGCGCGTGATGCCAAAGTTAAGTGGCCCTTCGATGATCGCATCACCTACGCGCTGCCTTGGATCGAGCGAGCGATACGGATCCTGAAAAATAATCTGGATGCGTTTGCGCGCGAGTTTGAGGCTGTCTCGGGAGACGCCATCGAGGCGCGTATTGCCCAACAACATGTCGCCAACGGTGGGATCAATTATCCGCGTGATGCAACGCGCGACGGTACTCTTGCCGGAGCCGGACTCACCGACAATGCCGACAGTTTCACCCGGATGGAGCGTGAAGCTCACGCCCTTTGCGGCCTCCGTTGTACGTTTTTTCTGGAACCAGCCGCCGCTGGAATACGTTTTGCCGAGCCCGGTCACGGACAACAGCGCAGCCTCGTCGTGACGAGTGCCTTTGGCAGGTGGCGCCGTGCCGGGCACGGACGCGATCAGCATTTGCGTGTACGCCTCGCGCGGCTGGCGCAACACCTGATCCTTTGTGCCGGCTTCGACCTGTTTCCCGTTCTGCAGCACAACCACGCGATCTGCAATTTCGGCGACAACACCCATGTCGTGCGTAATGAAAAGCACTGCGGTGCCACGTTCGCGTTGCAGCGTTTTGATCAGTGCCAGCACTTCGGCTTGTGTGGTGACGTCGAGTGCAGTCGTTGGCTCGTCCGCAATCAAAAGCTTCGGCTGAAGAATGAGCGCCATCGCGATCATGATGCGCTGACGCTGACCGCCTGAGAGCTGGTGAGGATAGCTTGAAAAAATGCGATCAGGTTCAGGCAGTTTGACGGCTTCGAACATCGCAAGTGTTTTGGCTTTGCGCTCACTGGCTGAGAGTTGCATGTGTTCAGCGAGTAATTCGTCAAGCTGATCGCCACAGGTCATGACCGGGTTCAGCGCGGTCATCGGCTCCTGAAAAACCATTGCGATGTCGTCGCCGCGTTTGCCGCGCAATGCGCCAGGCGACAGCGTAAGCAGGTTCTCATCGCCGAGCAAAATTTCGCCCTCTGACACGCGCACGTTGTCGGGCAGCAAACCCATCACCGCGAATGAGATGACGGATTTGCCAGACCCGGATTCCCCAAGCAGGCAGAGGATTTCCCCCGCGTTGACTTCGAAACTGATGTTTTCGGCAGCGTAAGTGCGATCTGCGCCGGTGGGTAGCGCAACGCTTAAGTTCCTTACGGAGAGAACCGCGCTTTTACCTCCTCCACCCTCGTGCGGGAGGGTTGGGGAGAGGGGAAAGGTGGATTTAGGCGCGACGGTGAATCCAAAGTCCACCGCCCCCCTCTCCCCCAGCCCCTCCCCCGCCCGGGGGGAGCGGGGTAGCACCGTACTCATCGCCGCGGTTGTCATTTTTGCCCTCGCTTGTTGAACTTGGGATCGAGCGTGTCACGCAGTCCGTCGCCGAGCATATTCACCGCGAGCACAGTGAAAGCGAGAAAAATTCCGGGGAACCACATGTTGTGTGGTGCTGAAGAAAACACCACGCGCGCTTCGGCCATGATGTTGCCCCAGGTCGGGATTTCGCTCGGCAAACCGAGTCCGAGGAAACTCAAAATCGCCTCCAGCAAAATCGCCGACGCACACACATACGTGCCCTGAACGACTATCGGCGCAACCGAGTTTGGCAACACATGCTTGAGCAAAATTTTCCACGTGGGCGTGCCCACAGAAATCGCAGCTTCGATGTACGGCTCCTCGCGAATCGAGAGCACCAGAGCTCGCACCAGTCGCGTCACGCGAGGAATCTCTGGCACCGCAATCGCGATGATGACGGTGGAGAGTTTCGCTCCCCACGCAGCGACCAGCGCAATCGCGAGCAGGATGCCGGGAATAGCCATCATGCCGTCCATCACACGCATCAGGATTGCGTCGACGCGGCGGAAGTAGCCCGCCATGAGTCCGAGAAATGTGCCGATGATCAACGACACGACAGCGACCGTTACACCGACCAGTAGCGACACGCGAATGCCGTAGATCACGCGGCTGTAAACGTCGCGTCCGAAGCTATCTGTACCCATCAGAAACGTGTATGGCACCGTCTTGTTATCCGGCCCGGTCCAGTCGGCCGTGGTCATCGGCTTTTGGCTCATGTTGATGGCGTCGAGCCATGCCGGATCGACAGTGCCGAGCACAGGGGCGAGTATCGCGAGGGTCACCAGCACCGAGAGGACGATAAGACCGAAGCGGACTGCGCCGTTTTTGAGGACGCGCTTAAAGGTGGTGTTCATCAATAACGAATCCTCGGATCAAGGAACAGGTAGGACACGTCCACCAGCAAATTCACCATGACGTACAAGAACGCAAAGAACAAAATCACCCCCTGAATCACCGGAAAGTCGCGCGCAAGAACCGCGTCAACTGTTAGCGTTCCCAGACCGGGAATCGAGAACACGCTCTCGGTGACTACTACGCCGCCAACCAATAGCGCGACACCAATGCCAATAACCGTGACGATGGGAACGGCAGCGTTGGCGAGCGCATGTTTGATCAGCACGCGAGATTCCGGCAGACCTTTAGCCCGCGCCGTGCGTACGTAATCCTCCGTCAGTGCCTCAGCGACACTCGCCCGCGTGACGCGTGCAATCAGCGCGACGTACACAATCGACAACGTAAACGCAGGCAGCAGCAAGTGATGCAGCCATGGCCCAATGCCATTGGCAAACGGCTTGTAACCTTGCACCGGAAACCAGCCGAGCCGCAAAGAAAAAAAGTAGACGAGAAGATAGCCGAGGACAAACACCGGAATCGAAAAGCCGAGAACCGAAAAGCCCATCAGCGCGCGGTCCAGCCAGCCGCCGTGTCGCCATGCTGCGAGGGTGCCGAGGGGGACGGCGACCAGCACCGTGATGACGATGGTCAAAAACGCCAGCGCCATCGTGGGCTCAAGCCGTTCGCCGATCAATCCAGCCACGTCCTTTTTAAAGAAGAACGATTGCCCAAGATCGCCCATGATGAGGCCCTTGCCCCAGATGGCGAGCTGCGTCAGGAAGGATCGATCCAGCCCAAGCTCTGTGCGGATGCGCGCGATGTCATCGTTGGTCGCCATGTTGCCCGCGATTACGGCGGCGGGATCGCCGGGAACGAGCCGGATGAGCGTGAACACGATGATCGCGACAATGATCATCACCGGTATCGTGGCGATGATTCGTTTCAGCAAAAAGTTTCCCATAGCGACAACAATACCCTACGTGCAACGTGCTCGCGCTGTTTCCGCACTTTTCCGCGAAAATGCGGGTCTTTCCTCTTCGCATTGATCTTCATGAACTTAACCACCCCTTTGCCCGCCACCATGCAATTCGTCGATCACGGTGCGGGTGGCGCGGCCGACTGCATGCGCGTCAGCAGCGGGCCTCTGCCTGTTGTCGCCGCCGATGAAGTGCTGATTCGCGTCGCAGCGGCGGGCGTGAATCGACCCGACATCTCGCAGCGCTCGGGCTCCTACCCCGCACCCGCAGACGCGTCGCAGGTCATGGGCCTCGAGATTGCGGGCGAGATTGTTGCGGTCGGCAGCGCCGTTACTCGCTGGAGGGTCGGCGATGCCGTTTGCGCGTTGACACCGGGCGGTGGCTATGCTGAATATTGCAAAACGCCCGCCGCGCATTGCCTGCCGATTCC